>JANXXO010000017.1 GCA_025350565.1 Acidimicrobiaceae bacterium | reverse complement strand
CTCGCCACGGCCGCGACGCCGCGCAGCACGAACTGGCCCTCGCCCAACAGGAACGTCGTGACGCCGAACACGCCGCCGACGACGCCGAAGCTGAGCGCACGTCGGCGGACGAGACGCTGCGCGAAGCGACCGAATGGGCCGCACGAACGCAGGCCCACGCCGAAGCCCTCGCTCGCGCGCTCGACGAACTCTCCGGGGCGGGGGGACGCGCCATCATTGGTGACCTCGAAGGTGTGCTCGGCGCCTTCCTCGACCTCATTGAAGTGGACGCCGGGTGGGAAAAAGCGGTGGAGTCAGCGGCCGGCGCGTCCGTCGGCGCGATGATCGTCGACGGCAAGAAGTCGGCGCGCGCGGCCCTGCAGGCCCTGCGCAAAGAAGGGGGAGCGGGACTCATCCTTCCGGTCGCCGAAACCGCGGTGAGCACCCTCGCTACGCCCGACGGCTGCGAACCACTGCGCGCGCTCGTACGTGCTCGACGCCACGCGCCGGCGCACGTGACGCGCGTGCTCGACACCCTGTTCGCTCGCGCCTTCATCGCCAAGGACTGGGAGTCGGGCATTGACGTGGCCTTGGCCAATCCCGAACTAGTGATCGTGACCCGCGACGGCGACCGTTTCGCCTCCTCGGGATGGCGCATTGCCTCGGGACGAGCGGTGGTCACGCGTTCGACCGTTGAAGAGGCTGAGCGCGCGGCGAGCGAAGCGTTGGCCGCCGTAGGACCGCAACGTGAGGCACGAAAGGTGGCCGACGCCGCGGCCGTGGCGGCTCGCCAACGATTGAACAAAGCGGTGTCGCACGGCGCGCACACCCAGGCCGAACACGAGCGCCTCGAAGGCGAAGGTACCCGTCTCGGCGCGCTAGTGGACGAACTGAACGAGGCCGTGGAATCGGTCACCGATGACGTCGCCGCCCTCACCGAACAGATTGTCACCAACGACGACGAGCTGAAGGAACTTCGCTCGCTGTTGCCCGCGTTCGAAGAAGCGGTTGAGGCGGCCGGTGAGCGTGAAGCGCAACTACTCGCGTCGCGCGGCGAGGTCGACGCCCTTCGGTCCCGCGTCCAGGCGCAGGCCAGTGCGTTGTCGAGTCGAGAGGCCCAGTTCGCCGAACGTCGTCGCCTCTTCGAACAACGTCGGGCAGAGATCGAACAACGCCTCGAAGGTCGCTCGAGTGAACGGGCCGAAGCGGCCGGGCGACGCGAGTCGCTCGAGTTCGACCTTCGCGTCCTGGAGCGTCTGGCCGCCTTGGTCGTGCGCGCGTCCGAAGAGATTCGCGTCTCGCAAGAGGCGCTCGACTCGACCTACCGAGAGCAACTCGAGGCCTCTCGCGCGGGCGCCGAACGACTCGAAGAAGTACGACGTGCCCGCAAAGAGGCCGACGCCCGTTTGCTCGAACTCGGCGAGGTGGTTCGTCGCGGGGAGATCGAACAGGCCGAGCTGGTGGTGAAGATCGCCAATCTGCACGAGTTGATACGTCGAGATCTGGGCATTGAGCCGCGTGACCTCGGCGTGGTCGCCTCGCCCGAACTACCCGACGGCGTTTCTCTCGAACAGCGAGTGGGGGAACTCGAGGCTCACATCACCTCACTGGGTCCCATAAACCCGCTCGCCCTCGACGAACTCGCGAGCCTCGAAGAGCGCTACCGGGACCTAGACACCCAAGTGGCCGACGTCCGTCACGCCCGACGCGAACTCCAAGAAGTGATTCGGGCGCTCGACCAAGAGATCATGGAAACCTTCGCCAGCGCCGTGGCCGACGTCAACGAGCACTTCTCGACGCTCATCGCCATGCTCTTTCCGGGCGGACAGGGCCGTCTTATCCTCACCGAACCAGACGACGCGCTCAATACTGGCGTCGAAATCGAAGTGCGCCCCCTCGGTCGCAACGTACGACGGCTGTCGCTGCTCTCGGGTGGCGAACGTTCGATGGCGGCACTGGCCTTCCTCTTCGCCGTCTTTCGCTCGCGTCCGTCACCCTTTTACATGATGGACGAGGTGGAAGCGGCGCTGGACGACGTCAACTTGCAGCGGTTCTTGAGCCTGGTCGACGAGTTCCGCGACGAAGCCCAACTGCTCATCGTGACCCACCAGAAGAGGACGATGGAAGCGGCCGATGCGCTCTACGGCGTCACCATGGGTCCGGGCGCCTCCTCCAAGGTGATCAGTCAGCGCGCCACGCGGTCCTACGTGGTTGAAACGGCGTGACGATCGTCGTCATTCTCCTCATCGTCGTGGCGGCGCTGACCGTGGTCGGCGCAGCTACCGTCATCGTCGCGCGGCGACGACGTCCTCGGGGCGAACTCACGGCACCTCCCCGCGCGGCCATGCCGAGTGTGCTGGTGCCCGAGGTCGCCCAACGCCCGACGCTCGAGACTACGCCCACCATTGGTCAACGTCTGGGCGCGTCACGTGGTGTCTTTGACCGCGTTCGCTCCATGGCGAGCGTGGGCGCGCTCAGTGACGAACAGCTCGACGTCGTCGAAGAGGTGTTACTGCGCAGCGACGTCGGCGTCACCACCACCACTCGCATCCTCGAGGAGTTGCGCGCCGACGGGGCGCCCGAGGGCGTCGCCGCGGCGGTACGCGCGGCGCTGCTCGCTTCCTTAACCTCAGAACGCTCGGTGACCACGACGGCGTCGAGTGGTCGCGTGCCGGTCTGGCTCTTCGTGGGGGTGAACGGGGTCGGAAAGACCACGACGATTGGCAAACTCGCGCAGCGGCACGTCGACGAGGGCCGTTCGGTCGTCTTGGCGGCCGGTGATACGTTTCGCGCCGCCGCGGCCGATCAGTTGGAACAGTGGGCCACGAGGAGTGGCGCGGACATTGTGCGCGCCAACGAAGGCGCCGACCCCGGCTCGGTCGTGCACGACGCACTCGGGCGCGCGAAGGCCCGGGGGGCCGACATCGTGCTCGCCGATACCGCGGGACGACGGGCCAACAGCACGAATCTGCTCGACGAACTGAGCAAGATTCGACGGGTGGCCGACCGCGACCCCGGACAGGTCGTCGAAACCTTCATGGTGCTCGACGCCACCACTGGTCAGAATGCGCTCAGCCAAGCCCGCGAGTTCTTGGCGGCGGCCGAGGTGACCGGCATCGTACTCACGAAACTCGACGGCACCGCGCGCGGCGGCATCGTCGTCGCCATTGAACGAGAACTGAACATTCCCGTGAAGTTCGTGGGCATTGGTGAAGGGGTCGGCGACCTCATTGCCTTCGAACCCGAGGCGTTCGTCGATTCGCTGCTCGACGCCTAACGGTAACCTTGCTTCACTATGTTTGATGCACTGAGCGAGCGTTTCGAACGCCTAGGCACCTCGCTGCGATCACGCGGGCGCCTCAGTGACGACGATCTGGACGAAGCGCTCGGCGAAGTGCGTGCGGCCTTGCTCGAAGCCGACGTGGAGTTGGGCGTCGTTCGCGCGTTCCTCGACGCCGTTCGCGTCCGCCTGAGTGGCGAAGCGCTCAACCAGACCCTCTCGCCGGGCCAACAGGTCATCAAGGCCGTCAACGAACAACTGATCGAGGTGCTCGGAGGCTCGGCGCTCAAGGTCACCTACGCCTCCAAACCGCCGACGGTCATTCTGCTCGCCGGACTCCAGGGCGCCGGCAAGACAACGACGGCCGCGAAATTGGCGGCGTGGTTCAAACAACAAGGTCGCCAGCCCTATCTGGTGGCGGCCGACCTGCAACGCCCCGCGGCCGTCGAGCAACTCCGCGTCCTGGGTGCCCAAGTTGGCGTGGACGTCTTCAGCGAGCCCACGACGCCGGTCGAGGTGGCCCGGGCCGGACTGAAAGAGGCCACCCGCCTCGGTCGTGACGTGGTCATCATCGACACCGCGGGCCGGCTCGCCATCGACGAGGCGTTGATGAAAGAGGTTCGCGACCTCGCCCAGGTGACCACGCCGCACTACACCTTCCTCGTCATCGACGCGGTCACGGGACAAGACGCGGTACTGACCGCTCGTGCCTTCCACGAATCGCTGGAGCTCTCGGGCATCATCGTCACCAAACTCGACTACGACGCACGTGGCGGCGCCGTGCTCTCGGCGCGCGGGGTCGTAGGACGACCGATTGTCTTTGCCTCGACCGGCGAGAAGATGGCCGATTTCGAGTTGTTCCACCCCGACCGGATGGCCTCGCGGATTCTGGGCATGGGCGACGTCTTGACGCTCATCGAACAGGCCGAGCGCACCATGGACGCCGACGTGATCGCCGAGGGGGCCGGTCGCATGATGAGCGGCAATTTCACGCTCGACGACTTTCTGGCCCAACTCAATCAGGTGCGAAAGCTGGGCTCCCTCGGCGGCATCATGAAGATGATGCCCGGGGTGACTAAGGAGATGCGTAGCGCCGCCAACAGCGTCGACGAAGGCGAACTGGGAAAAGTCGAAGCGATCATTCACTCCATGACCAAGCGGGAACGCCGAGAGCCCTCCATCATCGATGGTTCCCGGCGCACGCGGATTGCCAAGGGATCGGGGACGAACGTCAATGCGGTCAACCATCTGTTGAAGCAGTTTGGCGAGATGCGAAAGATGATGAAGCAGATGGGCTCGGGCGCTGGGGCGATGCCCACCGGCATGGGAAAGATGGCCAGCCTCGCCGCTCGGGCGCAGGCGCAGCGCGGTGGCGCATTGCCCCCGGGCTTTGAGGCGTTGGGCGAGGGAATGAAGTCTGGCGCGATGCCCGTGCGGACTGGTCCAAAAAACAAGAAGAAGAAGGGCGGGAGGGTCACCCCTCCCAAACAACGCTAAACTTTGACGCTCGGGTATCTCGCCCAGTTCCGGTGGACCGGAACGAAAGGTTTGAAGGGAATTTCGTCGTGGCTGTGAAACTTCGTTTGGTACGCATGGGAAAAAAGAAGCAACCGACCTATCGCGTCGTGGCCGCCGAGAGCCGCCGCGCCCGTTCGGGCGCCTTCCTCGAGATCGTGGGCACCTACCAGCCGCGCGGTCTCTCGGCCGCCGAGCCCGAGACCGTCACCAAGATCGACAATGAGAAGGTCCTTCGCTGGTTGCACCAGGGGGCCCAGCCCACCGAGCGCGTCGCCAAGCTCTTGAAGACCAGTGGCGCCTTGGACCAGTTCGCCGCCGCGAAGGCGCAGATCAAGGCCGAGAAGGCCGAGAAAGCCGCCAAGTGAGCGACATCAACGAGGTCAATGACGTGCACGACATCAACGTCGTGGACGACGAGTACGTCGCCGGGGACGTCAACACTATCGATGACGGCTACGACGACGACAACGACGACGACAACGACGACGTCAATGACGACGTCAATGACGACGTCAATGACGGGGCGAGCGTGCTCGACAGCGCCGCAACGGCGACCGCCGTGTTGGAGTTCATCGCCACGTCACTCGCCGAAGATCCGAGCGCCGTTTCGGTGGACGTCAGTGAACGCCAAGGCAAAGTCGTGCTGTCGCTGAGCGTCGGCGCCAACGACATGGGCCGCATCATCGGCCGACGTGGTCGCACCGCTCAAGCGATTCGTGCTCTGGTGGGGGCCGCCGGCGCACGTGATGGCGTCACCACCTCCGTCGACATCGTCGACTAGCCGTGAGCGCCGACGAGCGCCGCACGCTCGAAGTCGGGCGAATCATCAAGGCCCAAGGGCTGAAGGGTCAAATGCTCGTCGACCTGTGGACCGATCGAACCGAACGTCTGGCGCCCGGGACCGAACTGCTCACTGACCGCGGTCCGCTGCACGTCATCGCCTCGGGGCCTCATCAGAGAAATTTCATTGTGTCCTTCACCGAGGTGACGACGCGTGAAGAGGCCGAACGATGGCGCGGCGTGGTCCTCTCGGCCGCTCGATTGCACGACGACAGCGTCATCTGGATCGATCAGCTCTACGACGCCGAAGTCTTCGACGCGCGAGGCGTGCGCCGTGGGATGGTCGTGGGCGTGGAAGCCAACCCGGCCAGCGATCTCCTGGTGCTCGACTCGGGGGCGTTAGTGCCGCTCACCTTCGTGACGAACGTCGTGGCCAACGTGCGTATTGATGTCGATCCTCCCGACGGGCTCTTCGAATGACGCTGCGCGTCGACGTCCTCACGTTGTTTCCCGAGGCCATTGCGCACTACGCGACCACCTCGGTCCTCGGTCGAGCGTCCCAACGCGACGTCTGGGCGCTCCACGTCCACGATTTCCGTGACGCCACCTCGGACGCGCACCGCACGGTTGATGACACGCCCTTCGGTGGGGGAGCGGGCATGGTGCTTCGCGCCGAGCCAATCCTCGACACCCTCGTTGCCCACCCCGAGATCGCGCGACCCCTCATCGCACTCACCCCGTCCGGTCGTCCCTTCACTCACGACGTAGCGAAGGAACTCAGTTCGTTGTCCGGCTTCTCGCTCCTGTGCGGGCGCTACGAGGGTATTGATCAACGGGTCCTCGACCTCGAGGTGGACGACGAAATCTCGCTGGGTGACTACGTTCTGGCGGGGGGCGAGCTGGCGGCCCTGTGTGTGATCGAGGCCGTCGTGCGATTGCTGCCGGGCGCGCTCGGCAACGATCACTCCAGCGCCGACGAGTCGTTCAGTGACGGACTGTTGGAGTACCCCCAGTACACCAAGCCCGCGGTCGTGCGTGACCTGGAGGTACCCGAGATCCTTCGCTCCGGGGACCACGCCCGCATCGAACGTTGGCGTCGCGCCCAGGCGCTTCGGCGAACGCTGGACCGTCGCCCGGACCTCATTGCGCGACGCGGAGGACTAAACGGCGAGGAGACCGCGATTCTGGTCGAATTCGCGTTGGTGGATGAGAATCGCCAGAACGGCTAAACTTCTAAAGCCTCAGTGATCCGAAAGGGACCGCTTCCATGAATCCGACCGACCTCATCGACCGCGACTCCCTTCGCGACGACATTCCCTCATTTCGCACCGGCGACACGCTGAAGGTCCACGTCCGCGTCGTCGAGGGCACCCGCGAGCGTGTCCAGATATTCCAGGGCGTCGTGATTCGCCGCCAGGGATCGGGCGTCCACGAGACGTTCACCGTCCGAAAGATCAGCTTCGGCGTCGGCGTCGAGCGCACCTTCCCCGTGCACGCGCCCACCATTGCCAAGATCGAAGTCGATTCGTACGGCGACGTGCGTCGGGCAAAGCTCTACTATCTCCGTGATCTTCGTGGAAAAGCCGCCAAGATCAAGGAGCTTCGCGTCACCGAACGCGCGCAGTAGCGCGTGGGCGAAGAGGAGCTCGACGACTACGAGTCGACGCTGGAACTCGCCCTGGTCCAGGAGTACAAGGCCGTGGTGGGCATGTTCAACTTCGCCGTGGAAACCGATCGCCGGTTCTACTTGGCCAACGACGTCGCCATTGAGGTGCGCGCCACCGGTTCACCGACCCTCCTCGAAGTGACGCTCACCGACGCCTGGGTCTGGGACATGTATCGATCGGCCCGCTTCGTGCCGTCGGTGCGCGTCCTCACCTTTCGCGACGTCAACGTGGAACGCCTCCCTAAAGAGGATTTGCAGCCCTAAGTCATGGCGCTGGCCCGACTCGTCAATACCTTCGACGCTCGCCATCACGCGGTTCGTTACGCCAACCAGCACCACGTGGTGCTGTCGTTCGACGACGCCGACACGGTGACGACGGTGGCGTCGTTAAAGGACGATCTCACCGGTCCCGTGGGGGTCTGGCTGACCCTCGACCCTGCGTATTTGGCCCAGATGGCCGCGCGCGACGTGAAAACGCTCAGCTGGATCGTCGACCTGCGCGTGGTCGTCATCAGTGCCGAAACCAAGGCGAAGGACCGCGCTGAGGTCGTTCGTCAACTCCTTACGAACGACGAAGTGAATTTCACCAATGACGTCGCCCATCTGGTCGCCGCGTACAACCGTCCGGCGCCACCTCAGGTCATCGAAGTCTGGAGTTGGGACGGACGCGAACTCGCCACGCCGGGTCAGTCCCTTCGACAGAAGTCGTCCGAGAACGCCGAAGCGGGAGAACTCTCGATTTTCCGCTGAACTACTCCGGTTGCATCGAGATGCGGTCCGGTCGAATGGTGACGGTCACGCGCACTTCTCCCTCCCGCCGGAAAGGGTAGGAGTCCTCACCGGTGTATTTGCGCGCCAGGCGGTCAATGACGTCGTCGGCGCCCACGGTCGTAAAGCCGACCACCGACCCGCGCAGGGCCACCACGCACTGGTTGTCTTCGGGATCGACGATGGAGACGGCGACGCGTGCGTCCGAGGCGAGATTACGAGCCTTCGCCCGTCCGAGGGCGGTATTGATAATGAGGTCGTCGCCGTCCAGCTCGACCCACACCGGCGTGACGTTGGGGCTGCCGTCGGCGTCGAGGCTCGCCACGTGGGCGAGGACTTGCTTGGCGATGAGCGCTCGTGCGCCGTCGGTGAAGGTATCGGACATATCGTTCCTGACGTACTGGGTTGGTGGTGGGGGTAGTTTTACTGTAATGAACATTGGTGCACACGTACGCGGTGGCGGCAAGTTGGTCCCGTCACTCGAAGCCGGCGCCGAAATTGGCGCCACCTCGGTCCAGATTTTCACTCAGAGTCCACGAATGTGGAAACCGTCACAGTACGCGCCCGAGGTGTTGGCCGCGTACCGAGATGCGCAGGCGAACCATCCGTCGGTGACGCACACCTTCTGTCACGCCACCTATCTCATCAACCTGGCCACCCCGGACGAAGAGCTGTACGTGAAGTCCGTCGCCTGCTTGATCAGCAACCTCTCGGTCGGACGCGGCATGGCGTCGTCGGGCGTGGTGCTGCACGTCGGCTCGCACAAGGGTGTGGGTTTCGAAACGGTCATCACGCAAATCGCCGACGCCTTAAAGCGTGCGCTCGATTCGGCCGACGCGGCGCCCGACGGTGTGGCGGACTGTCCCATCCTCATTGAGAACGCCGCCGGCGACGGTGGCCCGGTGGGTCGAACCCTCGAAGAGATCGAAGCGCTGATTGACGCCTGCGGCGGCGACGAGCGTCTCGGACTCTGCATCGACACCCAGCACCTCTGGGCGAGCGGCGTCGACTACTCGACCATCGCGGCGACGGAAGCGTTCGTGAAGGAGATCGACGACCGGATCGGCATCGAGCGACTGCGCTGCTTGCATCTGAACGACTCCAAGATCGAACTCGGCGGCAACCGCGACCGCCACGCCAACATCGACGAAGGAACCATCGGAACGAAGGGCCTGGCCCCCTTGGTAGGCCACCCCCATATTCGCGACCTCCCCTTGTTGTTAGAAGTGCCGGGATCCGGTGACGGTCCGAGGGCCGAGGACGTGGTGATGGCGCGCAACGTCGTCACCGCCGGCGTCAAGTTGTACGAGGGGACTTCGGCGAAGGCGACCTCGAGGGCCACGGCGCCGGTCGCGACGAAAGGTGCGTCGCCGGTGACGTCGCCGGCGAAGGTCGCGAGGCCGAGATCCGCCACTGGAGCGAAAACCGTGGCAATAAAAACGTCCGCCAAGAGTCACTCCGTAGGCACGATGAAGGATGCAACGAATGCACCGAAGACGAACGCCTCACCCGTGAAAAAGTTGTCGGTGAAGAAAGCCACATCGGCCACGAAGAAGTCGGTGGCGAAGAAAGCTTCACCGGCGGCGAAAAGGGCCACACCAACGAAGGCCGTGCCCGCGAAACGGTCGTCCTCGAGAATGGCCGCGAAGAAGACGACGGCGAAGAAAGGGCCCGCCAAGAAGAAGGCGACCGCGAAGCCCGCCAAGAAGAAGTAGAGAGGCCGTCATGACCGAAGTACGAATCGAGTCGGACTCGATGGGGGCCATTGAGGTACCCAGCGACCACTATTGGGGAGCGCAGACCGAACGAAGCCTTCACCACTTCGCCATTGGCCACGAAACCATGCCCCCGGCGGTCATCCGGGCCTTCGGGATATTGAAATTCGCTTCGGCGCAGGTCAATCACGAACTGGGCAAACTCGACGCCGATCGAGCGTCGCTCATCGAACAGGCATCACGTGAGGTAATTGACGGCGTGCTGGCGGGGGAGTTTCCTCTACGCATTTGGCAGACCGGTTCGGGTACGCAGACGAACATGAACGTCAATGAAGTCATCTCCAACCGGGCCATCGAACTGTCCGGCGGCGTGTTGGGTAGCAAGGAACCGGTTCACCCCAACGATCACGTCAATATGTCCCAGTCGTCAAACGACACCTTTCCCACGGCCATGCACATCGCCGCCGTCATTGAGATAACGGAGCGACTCGTGCCGTCGGTGACTCGTCTACGCGAGGCGCTCCACCGCAAAGCCGAGGCGTTCGCCGGCATCACGAAGATTGGCCGCACGCACCTCATGGACGCCGTTCCGCTGACGCTCGGCCAAGAGTTCTCGGGATACGTCTCCCAGCTCGATGCCGACCTCGATCGGCTGCACCTCGTGCTGCCCGGTCTGTGCGAGTTGGCCGCCGGTGGTACGGCCGTGGGAACCGGGCTCAATACGCACGCGGAGTTCGGCGAGCGCGTGGCCGCCTCGATTGCCGCGCTGACGGGAAAGTCCTTCGTCACGGCCCCGAACAAATTTGGCGCCTTGGCCGCGCACGATGCCTTAGTCTTCGCCCACGGGGCTCTCAAGACGCTCGCCACGAGTCTGGTGAAGATCGCCGACGACCTTCGTTGGTTAGGTTCGGGACCGCGCTCGGGTCTCGGTGAATTGAAGCTCCCCGAGAACGAGCCAGGCAGCTCGATCATGCCCGGAAAGGTGAATCCCACTCAGAGCGAAGCGATGATCATGGTGTGCGTTCAGGTCTTCGGCAATGACGTCGCCGTTACCGGCGCCGGATCGCGCGGCAACCTCGAATTGAACGTCTGCAAGCCCGTCTTGATTCACAATTTCTGCAACTCGATTGACTTGCTGACCGACGCGTGCGACCGATTCCGTGAGTTCTGCGTCGAGGGACTCGAACCCGACGAAGGGCGCATTGCCCAGCACCTCCACAACTCGCTGATGCTGGTGACTGCTCTCAACCCCATCATTGGGTACGACAACGCCGCTCTCGTCGCCAAGAAGGCGCACAAGGAGGGCATCACCCTTCGCGAGGCGGCCGTGGCACTCCAACTCCTCACCGGCGAAGAGTTTGACGCGGCGGTCGTACCCGAGGACATGACGCACCCTTGAGTCGCCCGCCGCTGTTGGAGGACCAGGTCGTCGATGAGTGGCTCGCCGGACACGCTAGTTGGCACCGGGCGAGTGGTCACTTGGTACGCGAGTTGGACACGCCGGACTACGCCACCTCGATCGCGATCGTCAACGCGCAGGTCACCCTGGCCGAAGCGCTCGACCACCATCCCGTGGTCACGCTCGGTTACTGGCACCTTCGATTCGAACTGTGGACGCACGATCGACGTGGCCTCACGGAACTTGACCTGTTCTACGCGCAGGGACTCGACGAACTGGTCGACGCCATTTTTAACGCAGTCGTTGACTAAGTCGCGCAACGGTCGTACTACGAGGCGGTGTCGGTGGGTGAGCGACTTGACGCCCGAACGACCGTGGGCTTAATTCACTAGTTGACGGGAAGGTTCCACAGCGCCATCCAACGCGCCAGGTTCTTCTCCATGGGCAGGTCGTCGCCAATGAACGAACGGACCCGAAGTTCGAGTTCGTTGTCCCGTTGGTTCGCGCCCGTCGGGGCGAAGGGATAAAACGTTCCCTGCTTGAGTAAGTACACGAGGCGCACGGACCCGTCGCCCGGAGGTGTCTTCGGGACGAAGCCGAAGACGGCGCACAAGAGCCGCGGCCCCAGTCCGTGTTCCACCATCGAGGTATTCGCCCCGTGAATTCGCGTCACTAAACCGTCTAACTCAGGGTCGTTGACGACGAGCCATTTGAATCCGAGGTCATCGGTGGTAATCGCCACCGTGCCGGTCGCGTCGTCGAAGTTCAACAATTGAATAATCTCGTCGTCGGTGGTGATCTCGGATTCACCGCTGCCGGCCTTGAAACAGAGTCCGGCGTGGCCCGACGGCACGAGGTCGAGCTGCGTTTCGAGGGTCAGCGCCGCCGACGGCAAAGCGAAGAGGCCGTCGAGCTTCGGAGCTACTTGCTTGGTTCGTCCCCAGAGCGCGTCACGAAGTCCCACTAGCCGTTCAGTTCGCGCTCGAGCTTGTTCAACTGATCGAGGCGCTTCTCGAGTGATGGGTGGGTAGAGAAGAGAGAGGCCGCGGTGTTGCCCGCCAGTGCCGGGGCGAAGAAGAAGGCGTTCATCCCTTCCGATCGGCGAAGGTCGGTTCGCGGAATCTTGCCCATGTCGCCCGTGATGTGCACCAATGCGCTCGCCAGCACGCTCGGCTTGCCGATCAAAATGGCGCCCGAGCGGTCCGCGGCGAGTTCTCGGTAACGCGACAGCGCCATGGTGAGCAGGTAGGCGATCACGTAGATAACGATCGACAGCACGAAGGTGAGCATCTCCAGCAAGACCAGTTGTTGGCCGCTCTTGCCGCGCCCGCCACCCGTCAGCATCGTGCTCCAAAGAGCAATGCGACTTACTAGACCGGCCAACATGCCCACTCCCGAGGCAATGGTCATGATAGCCACGTCGCGGTGGGCCACGTGGCTCAGTTCGTGGGCGAGTACGGCTTCGAGTTCCTCGTCACTGAGTCGGCTCATGAGGCCGCGCGTGGCGCACACAACGGCGTGCTTAGGACTACGACCAGTGGCGAAGGCGTTGGGCATATCCGTCTCGGCCACGCCGACGCGGGGCTTCTCCATGTCGGCGAGCAGACACAGTCGGTCCACGATTTGGTGCAGTTTGGGCTCTTGCTCGGGCGTCACTTCGTGCGCGTGCATCGAGAACATGGCGATCTTGTCCGAGAAGAAGTACTGAGAGAAGATCAAGACGGCGGCGAGCACGATGACCAGACCCAGTTGCACTCCTACCCGAATCAACACGGTGATGATGATGACGTAGAGGATCACCAGGGCGAGGCCCGTGATGAACATGCGGGTATTGAGACCCTTGTCGCGCTCGATTTTCGACGTCGCCATTAGTTCACCTCGTCCGCGCGCGGCGCGACGTCGGCCGTGGTGGTACCTTCACCGGCCGCGAGTTCCGAGGTCGCACCGACCTGCGATTTCAGCGCGGCTAACTGCGCGTCGATGTCCGAAGTGCCCTTCGCTTTATCGAGCTGCGCCTGAATATCGTCGTTGGTGCTCGAGAGGTCGGTGAGGGCACCCGACGCCAGTAGCTCGTCGAGTGCTCCACTGCGGGCCTGCATCTCGGCCACTTTGTCCTGGGCCCGTTGCATCGCGGCGCCGGCGTCACCCATGGAGGTCGAGATGCCGCTCACCGCCTCAGAGATGTGAGCCGAGGCCTCGGCGGCGGTGTACGTCGCTTTGATGGTCTCTTTCTTGGTGCGAAAGGCTTCCACTTGGTTCTGGAGTCGCTGGGCCGTGTCGGTCAGTTTTTGTTCCTGATCGACGATGGTGGCGTGCTGGGTTTCGAGGTCCGCTAACTGCACGGTGATGGCTTGGCGGCGACTGAGGGCTTCGCGGGCCAAGGGCTCGTTGTTCTGGCCGAGCGCGGTCTTGGCCTGTTCGGCCAACTTGTCGCCCTGCGTTTTCAACTGTTCGGCCTGAATCTCCACGCGTTTACGCGCGGTGGCCACGTCAGCGACGGCGCGCTTTACTTTGGTGAGGTTGTCCAGCTGCTGCTCGTAGGAGAGGTCCAGGGTCTGTCGCGGGTCCTCAGCCTTGTTCAATGCGGCGTTCGTCTTGGCCTGAAAGATCGTACTGATGCGCTTCATGATTCCCATGGGGCCTCCTTAGTTACCTGCAACAGACTAAGGGTTGTTTGGCGACGGTGGCGAATGACGCACGGTGACGAATTGTAAGAAAAGCGTTAACTGCGGGGTAATTCGCGGTCCTGTTGCGTGGCTTGACTCGCCAACTCCTCGCGGTAGCTCTCCAGGGCCGTCGCCAACGCGAGATCGCCGAGCGCGAGGATGCGCGCCGCGAGCAGTCCGGCGTTGAACGCGCCGTTGATGGCGACCGTCGCGACCGGCACGCCACGCGGCATCTGGGCAATGGAAAGTAACGAGTCCATGCCGTCCAAGCGCGCCAATGCGACCGGGACTCCAATGACCGGCAACGTGGTGACGGCGGCCAACATGCCCGGTAAATGGGCCGCGCCGCCGGCGCCGGCGACCAGGACTCGTAGTCCGCGACGGCGAGCCGTGAGTCCGTACTCGATCATGGCCTCGGGGGTCCGATGGGCCGACACGACGTGCATCTCGTAGGGAATGGCGAAGCGTTCGAGGACCGTCGCGGCGCCCTGCATGACCTCGTGGTCCGACGAACTGCCCATCACAATGGCGACTGCTGGCTCCACTACCTCTCCTGCGTTCCCGTTCCGTACGCCCGTGCGCTCTCCCATGCTCTCACGTGGTCAGCGTGGGCGTCGTCACCGACGACGGTGACGTGTCCGAGCTTGCGCCCCGGTCGCCAAGACTTGCCGTAGTCGTGTACGTGCGCGCCTTCGATGTGCTCGGCGTCGCGACGCGAGCCCTCACGCTCGGCCCCCACGACGTTCACCATCACCGCGTCACGTACGACGGGCTCCGTCGACTGCAGCGCACGTCCGCTGACCGCCAGCAGATGGTTCTTGAACTGGCTGGTGACGGCGCCTTCAATCGTCCAGTGTCCCGAGTTGTGCGGTCGGAGGGCGACCTCGTTTACGACCAGACCGCGATCGGTGAGAAAGAACTCAATGGCCACGACGCCGACGGCACCCATCAACGTGGCGATCTTTCGACCCAATCGATGGGCCTCGAGGGCCGTCGCGTCGTCCACGTCGCTCGGGAATCGCACCTCCACGCACATGCCGTGGGCCTGCACGGTCGTCACCAGGGGATAGGCCGCGAACTCGCCTTCCACCCCGCGCACCACGACCTGGGCCAGTTCCGCGCGCAGATGCAGCCGCTCTTCGACAACGACGTCGCCCTTCTCTACGAGCTCATCGAGCAAGGACATGGTTTCGGCTCGACTCGACGGGAAGAGAACACCGCGTCCGTCGTAACCACCGCGAGCGGTCTTCAGGACCGGCGTGCCGACGCTGTCGAGGAAGCCTTTCAACTGAGGATCGTCGCAAGAACGAACGACCATGAAGCGCGGAACAGCGATGCCGGCGGCGTCGAACGCGCGTCGCTGGTGACCTTTGTCAACGGCGAAGAGGAGGGCCCGAGCATGGGGTCGTACCACCACGCCGGCCTTTTCGAGCACGGCCACCTGATCAAGGTTCACGAGCTCGTGATCGAAGGTGACGACGTCCACGGCAGCCACCAACTCGGCGAGCGCGGCCGCGTCATCGGGCGCCCCGAGAATGACGGCGTCAGCCGTCGCAACGGCCGAGTCGTCGCGCGAACTGGCGAGCACCGTCAACGTGACACCCGCGTCGGGCGCCTCATCGCCCATCATTCGAGCCAGTTGGCCCGCACCCACGACGCCTACGCGTAGTGAAAGGGTAGGTTGGGAATCGTTCGACACGACCGTAACGATATCGGTCGGTGAAGGAGGCTCCGAGTGGACATCGCAATCGGAATGGACGTCGACGGACCGGTAGAGACAACGATTGAACGCGCGACGCAGTTGCGACAACTCGGCTTCACTCGTCTATGGTCCTCGCAGATTTTCGGACCCGACACGCTGACGGTGTTGGCCATCGTGGGACGAGAACTCCGCGAACTCGATCTCGGCACGGCCGTGGTGCCAATCTATACGCGCCATCCCACCATGCTCGCCGCCCAGGCCCGCACCGTCCAAGACGCCATGGGCGGTCGACTCTCGTTGGGCATCGGGCTCTCGCACAAAGCCGTGGTCGAAGGCATGTGGGGTATTTCCTTTGATCGTCCGGCTCACTACATGCGCGAGTACCTTGATGCCCTCGCGCCCATGCTGCGCGGAGAGAAAGTGGCCACCACCGGTGAACGGGTCAGCGCCACCACCATGGGCACCCTCGGTCCGCGCGACGCCCGCACGCCAAGTCTCTTGATGGCGGCCCTGGCCCCCAAGATGCTCGAGATGGCCGGCGCGGTCACCGACGGCACGTTGACGTGGATGACCGGAGTGAAGACCATCGCCGATCACGTCGTACCGACCATCAACGCGGCGGCCGCGGCCGCGGGACGACCAACGCCACGCGTGGTGTGCAGTCTTCCCATCTCGGTGACGAAGGACGTCGCGGCGACCAGAGTGCGGGTCAACGAGACGCTCGCCATCTATGGCCAGCTGCCCAGTTATCGGGCGATGCTCGACCGCGAAGGGGCCGACGGTCCGGCGGACGTCGGACTCTTCGGGAACCACGAGCAGGTTCTCGAGCGGTTGCACGCGCTGGCCGAGGCGGGAGTGACGGAGTTCTCGGCCGCGTTGGCCGGCGACGCCGCCGATCGCGAGGCGACCTACGCCGCCCTCCTCGCGTACGCAGCGACGAGTTAAAGGCCGCTAGTCCCGCGCTCGCCGCGGACTAGGAAGGCAGTTGGGTGTGTTTGAACTCGTTCAACTCTGGACGCGTCACCATCAACGCGACCAAGGCGGCGATTAGGTCGACCGAGACCGACGGGTCGTCGCTCGGTTCGCTCATGTACCGCACGAAAGTTGCCGAGTCGTTGACGACGAACGTCGGGACACCAAAGGCCTCGAAGCGGTCGAACTCCTTATGACTGGCGGCGATGACGTCGTGCGGTCGCCTCGAGGTCAGGTCGGCCGTCACCATGTCCATGTCAACGCCCAGTGGGCGAAGGACGCCGACGATCTCGTCGAGAGTGACCAGTCGAATGGCGTGGTGATGGCGCGCCCGAAAGAGTGCCTCGTGCGCGTCAAGAAAGTGATCCGGTTGCTGGTCGCGCACGGAGACGCCTGCGGCGAGGGCGAGCAGATGGGCGTCCAGGGCGGGATCGTTCCAGACGTCGGGTGCGTCGTCGGGTTTGCTTCCCTGACTCAGTGACCACGGCATGAAGTTGACGTCGAGGTCGGCGCCCGCACGTAGAGCGGTGACGACGTGGAGGTGCAGATTCTTCGCGAATGGGCAGCGGTAGTCAAACGACAGGTCAAAGGAGGGCATGCGTCCACACTACGGGCGCGCCACCGCTCAACTTTCGTCGGTCCGTCGGGGGGAGGGTGCTAGCGAGGAACCTGCACGCCATTCGCGCGACAGATTGTCTTGTAGGCGCAAAACCGGCAGGCGTTCACCGAGGGAGTCGCCGGGAACTCGCCGTCGTCGTAGTAACTGTTGATGCGAGTCCACGCGTGCGACGCCGAATGCGAACGTGCCTTCACCACGACGTCGGTCACCTTGCGCTCAATGGTCTCACCCTTGGCGACGTACATGAGTCGAATCGTGGTGGGCTGTTCGCCAAAATATTCGGTGCACAAGGCGGCGTAAAGTTCGGCGTTGGCGAACGTCTGCGAGTCGTAATTGCGATTCGGGAGCCCACCGGTCTTGTAGTCCACGATGGTGAGTGATCCGTCGGTGTTTCGGTCCAACCGGTCGAGGATGCCAAAGAGCGGTGCGCCGTCGACCGTCGCGCCCAGTCGAAGTTCAACGCCTTCGCTCGTGATGGTCGTCGGATCTTCCATGGTGAAGTACGTCACAATGATCTCTTCGGTTTCGGCGAGAAGTTTCGCGAGCATTGCGTCGTCCATGGCGATATCGAGCCGGCACTCCTCGGTGAGGATCGCGGCAATGGCCGGTTCCACGAACTCGCGCGCTCGCGCCATCGTGCGTTCCGGTGCTGGCAATGCGAACAGTTGCTCGAAGACATAGTGCGCGAAACGACCTTTGGCCGTGGCGTAGGAGGCGGGCTGGGGAATGCGCTCAATGGAGGCGTGTTGGTAGCGACGTGGGCAGGCCTGGAAGTCCGAGAGGCGGGAGGGGGAAAGCGACTGCGGAAGGGCTTGCGTGAAGGACATCTCCCCACGGTACGACCTCCGTGCGACATGCCGGGGCACTGCACGCAGCGAGTAAACATGAAGCGTGAAGCAACGGCCCGCAGTGACGCGACACGGCAACCTCGTGCGTTCGTCGTCCTGGCACGGCGTCTCGGCCGGGGACGCGGTCGTGGTCGACGGCACGAAGGAACTCCGTCAGCACTGGGTCTTCGTGGCGCACGTCGTCAATGAGGCGACGAGTGATGAATGGGTTGAGGTTCGGGGCGGACGAGTGGGCGAAGCGAAGGGCCGGTCATTTCGACCCGAGGTTATATACCCGCCTCGTGCGAAGAGGGGCACTCGCCTGGTGGGGATGTCGTTAGCGGAGGCTCCGCAACTTCCGTTGCGCTGACCCGCGCCGCGTCGACCGCGTTGATTCGTCGAGAGATGACCATCCAGAGACCCGGCGCCGTGCAGGCGAGCGAGAAGACAACGAAGTAGGTTCGCACGCCCCAGTCGTTGGCGAGCAGTCCGGCGACCACCAGCCCCACCGGCGAAAGTCCCAATGAAAGGAACCAGTCGACCGAGGTCGCGCGACCGAGCATCTCCTTGGGGATCTCCGTTTGCATCATCGACTCCCAGATCACGTTGCCGAGCAACATCATCGGCGACGACACCAGCGGGAAGAGGAGAACCTCCCACCAGTTGGTGGCGAAGGAAAACACCAGCGCCGACAGTGACCCGATCATCCAATAGGTGAACGCCATTCGGATGCGACGTTTGGGCGTCTTCAAGTTGGCCGCGACCAGCGCGCCCGCGGCTCCCGACAGACCCATCACCGCGAAGGTGTAACCGACCAGGAGTTTGCTGGTTTGGAGATCGTGGAGCAAGAAGTAGGGAATCAAGACGCCCATCGGTACGAAGACGAGAGCGTTCATGAACGTCACGACGCTCAGCCCGGTCAAAAACCACCGAATGCTTCGCATGTAGCGAACGCCGTCGCGGATCTCGGAGAACATCGAGGTACCCAGGGTGTGCACGGGCGCCAGTGTTGGTTTCATGGCGAACAGCGAGGCGCTACTGATGACGAAGGTGGCGCAGTCGACGCCGATTGCCCAGGTGATACTCGCCGCCGCAATGGCCCCCCCGACAGCCGGACCGATCATTTGGCCGGTCAGATTATTCGCGAGGGGCCGAACGGCGTTCATCGCCGGCAAGAGATCCTCCGGCACAATTTCGGGCGTCAACGCCGAGATGGCCGGCATGAAGACGGCGTCAAAGGAGCCAAAGAGGACGCCGAACACGAGTAATTCCCAGTAGCGCAGGACTCCGGCACCGAGCAGCACGACCAACATGCCAGTTAGCACCGCTCGCGCGCTGTCGGAAATCAAGAGCAAGGTCCGTCGAGAGAAACGGTCGACTATCGCTCCACCGAGCAACAAGAACACCACCAGCGGAATCATTCGCGCCGCAGAGAACCAGGCGAGCTTCGAGGCACTATGCGTGGTTTCGAGAATGAGCAGCGTCAGCGCGACGTAGGACACGCCGTCGCCGAACGACGAGACCGACTGTCCAAAGACGAGCAACCTCGGTTCTCGGTGATGCGCCAACTGCACCAGCGCCAGCTTCTTTTTCACCCGTCCAACTGTAGAAGGGATCAGGTGCGAGCGCGCGGGTGCAACTGCGCGCACCACCCTGCGCGTGACGAAGACCGTGGGTAGTCTGCCTTCTGTGGACCTCGATCTCAACGACGCGAAGCGGCGTTACCACTTTACTTTTACCCGCGAGGATCACGAACGATTACCCTTCTACTCCGCGTTGATGACGGCGCTCGAGGAGGATCACACTTCCTTGCGACTGCTCGCGAGCGTTCGCATGGAGCAACGAAACCCCATGTTGATCTTGGCGGCGTTGCACTTGTGCGCCCTGACGGGGCACCCGATCCTTGGACCGATCTACCTCGACGCCCGTCACGGTCGACTTGGCGACCCGGTGGGAGCAGCGAGCACGGTCATCGCGGTCCTCAACGACGAACCGGAGTTGGTCGCCAACGAACTTCATCGCTCGACGCAAACGAACGAACCCGGCCGCTCCGCGATATTTCAAGCGTTGATTGCGCACATCGCCCGTGACCGCGCCGAGGTCATCAACGTCGTCGATGTCGGCACGTCGGCGGGTATCAATCTCTACTTCGACCAGTTCCCGGTGAAACGGGTGGACGACGACAACCCGCTGACGTTGGTCTGTCGTGACGAGACCCTGGTGGACCGCTCGATCCCGTTGCCTAGGGTCTCGGCGCGCGTCGGCATCGACCCGTCGCCCCTCGACCTCGACAACGAGGGTGACCGTCGATGGTTACAGGCCTGTCTTTGGCCGGAAGAACCGCGAAGACTGGACCGACTCGAGGCCGTCATCCAACACCGCACGTCGTGGCCCACGACCACCATATTGACGGGTACGGCGAGGGATCGGTTGAGCGACGCACTCGACCAAGGTGACGCCAACGCCTTGACCATCGTCATGAACAGTTACGTGGTGGGCTACTTTTCCGAAGTTGATCAGACCTCCTACTTCGAGACGATGACCCAGCACTGCGCGTCGAGCAACGTGGCGTGGCTGTCACTCGAGTCGCCCTTCATGGTGCAGTGGCCCACCTCGTCGCGGTCGAGCGAGTTAGCGCGAATGGGTGCCACCCAGGTCTTGGTGACCTTGCCGGGGGGAGAGCCCCGCGAATGGGGATGGTGTCATCACCACGGTCATTGGTTGAACCTCAGCATCCCCGCGTAAACGCAGGATGAGTCGCTTCGAAACGAGACCCTTACGGTCGCGGGGTGATGACGGTTTTCACTAATTCGTCAATGCGGTTCTTTTCGACGTCGCTCGTATTGGGATCGCTTTTGCGCGCTTCGGCCACGTCGTGGAAGAGCTCATTCGTGAACTCGACGTCCGAGTGGACGAAGTACGACCGGAACTCGAGCACGGAAAAGCCCATCCCGCGCTCTTTCTCAGTGTCACCGGAGGCGCCATCGCGCCCGAAGTGATGTCGCGGCTCGTGAGCGCCTACGTCCACGCGGCCGTGCCCACGAAGAAGGGGAGCTGTCATCTCCTTCGCCACACCGCGGCGACCCTGATGCTCGACGCCGGTGCCGACGTGCGCTTCATCGCCGAGATGCTCGGACACCAAAAGCTCGAAACCACGATGACCTACACCCGAGTCTCGAAGGTGAAACTCCAAGAGGTGCACGCGCGCTGTCACCCCGCGGAGCAGTCGAGAGACACCGATCGTTCGTGAGGCACTCGTCGCGTCACTCTCAATTGGAGCGTCAGCGAAAGTCCGTTAGCGCGAACGATAGGCCACCCACGCGGCCATGGCTTGGCGCTTGGTGAGTGCTTCAACGTCGCTTCGTGCATAGCGCGCGACATTGACTAGGTCGTCGACCAGCCACTCGGGCGCGAGATCGTCGTCACTCGGGGGCTTCGCGA
>JANXXO010000009.1 GCA_025350565.1 Acidimicrobiaceae bacterium | reverse complement strand
TTGACTGCCTCGGTCGGCGTGCACGACGGTTCCGTAGGGGTGTCGCTGATGGATGGCGTGACGAAGCGCCCGCACTGCGAGCGATGCCTTCATGCGACTGTCGATGGAGTAGCCCACGATGCGACGCGAGTAGACGTCCTTCACGCAGCAGACGTAAAGTTTCCCTTCCGTCGTTCGGTGTTCCGTGATGTCGGTCAACCACAGCTCGTTGGCCCTCGTGGCGCTGAAGTCACGCTGCACGAGGTCGTCGTGGACCGGGGGGCCGGCGCGCTTGGTCCGACCCTTCTTCTTGGCGAAGTTGCTCCAGAGCTGCTGCTCAGAGCAGAGTCGCCAGACCCGTCGTTCGCTCACCCGGTGACCTCGTTGCTCGAGCTCATCGGCAATGAAGCGGTAGCCGAAGTTCGGGTCATCACGGTGAGCGTCGACCGCGGCGTTGGTCAGGTGGGCGTTCTCCCAGTCACGAGTCGTGATTGGCGCCGCCAACCAGCGGTAGTAGTTCTTGCGTGAGAAGCCCAACACCCGGCAGGTCACCGTGACGGGGATGCCGTCCTCGGCCAGTTCGCGGACCAGCGGGTAGATCATTTTGGGGCGTGGTCCTTGGCGAAGTAGGCGGTCGCTCGTCGCAGGATCTCGTTCTCTTGTTCGAGCACGCGGTTGCGACGCCGCAGTTCGCGCATCTCGGCCGCGTCTTTCTCGGGAAGGCCGGGCCGCACGCCGTCTTCGATGTCCGCCTTCTTCAACCAGGTGTGCAGGGTCGCATCAGAGATGCCAAAGTCCCTCGCAATCTGAGTGATCGGTGCTTCGTGTTTTCGAGCCACTGCGACGACGTCTCGCCGGAACTCGATCGGGTATCTGTTAGCCATTGATGCCATCCTTCTGCGAGGGAAGGCGGAGTCAGGGAGTCAGCGCAACAGTCCTGTGAATCAATAACGATGAGTTGATCAATCAGGAGGTTGTTATGGCAGGTGGTCCTCGTTTGACGCAGCGACAAGTTCAGACGGCGTTTCGATTGCGAGCCGAGGGCGTCTTCTTGAAGGACATCGCCCATCAAATCGACTGCGATATTTCGTGTGTCTCGCTTGTTGTCCGAGCGCGTCGCACTTCCGTCGGCGTGTCTGAATACTGGACGCCCAGAGTGGGGCGGCTGAGCGTCACTGAGCGCGAACAGATTCTCTCCGGTTTGGCGCGAGCCGAGTCCTTGAACTCGATCGCCCGATCCCTTCGTCGGTCACCGTCGACTGTCTCTCGTGAGGTGAAGGCCAACGGGGGCCGAGAGCACTACTCCGTCTGGGGATCCCATCATCGCGCCCAAGATCAGACCCGCCGGCCTAAGCCCGCGAAGCTCTGTCGGGGTCCGCTACTCAACGAGGTCTCGAAACGGCTAGGTCAACTTTGGTCACCCAGGGAGATCTCCCAGCGCTTACGTTTGGACTATCCCGACGACCCCGAGATGCGCGTGAGCCACGAAACCATCTACCAGTCGCTTTACGTCCAGGGCCGGGGAGAACTGCGTCGTGAACTCGCTCGTTGTCTCCGTTCCGGTCGCACGCACCGAAAGACGCAATCGGGAACTCGCGCTGGTCGGGTCACCGACATGGTGATGATCAGTGACCGGCCGGCCGAGGTCGAGGACCGTGCAGTCCCGGGGCACTGGGAGGGAGATCTCATCCTCGGCGCCGGTGGTCGAAGTGCCGTCGGCACGTTGGTCGAGCGCACGACACGACTGACGCTGTTGTTGCATCTACCTGACGGACGAACGGCCGTCGACGTCGAGAAGGCCATGCGCAAGGCCGTCCGGACTCTTCCGAAGGAGCTCTCTCGATCGATCACGTGGGATCAAGGCGTCGAGATGTGCCGACACCTTGAATTCACCTTCAAAACCGGAATCCCGATCTACTTCTGCAACCCACACTCGCCATGGCAACGTGGTTCGAACGAGAACACGAACGGACTATTGCGGCAATACATGCCCAAAGGGACAGATCTTTCAAAGCACTCCGCAGCCGATCTTCGGAAGTTTCAGCGGAGCCTCAATGGACGTCCGCGCGAGACCCTTGCCTACATGACACCATTGGAGAAGTTCACCGAACTCGTTGCGCTCACCAGTTGACTCCGCCGAATCCTCACAATTTAGATGTCACCTCAAACAGCAGCAGTCCCAGTCGACAGATCTTCTGAAACTCTCTGTACAAGTTTCTCGGGTCGATGGGTGTTCCGATTATGGAAGTGAAGATGTATCCCGACTCAACCCAGGTTTCCCCCAAACTCTCCTTTTGCGCTCCTTGTCTGGCTTCATGTTGGAGAAGTGTCTCGAGCATCGGCTCGGGCAAATTAACGGCGCGCCGGCTCAGTGACGTCTTTGTGTCCGTCGTGACGAGTCGAGATCCTTCTCGCTTGAGTTGGCGCGAGACCCTCAAGACTCCAGTGGTTCGATCGAAATCGTTCCACCGCAAACCGAGCGCTTCACCTCGGCGAAGTCCAGTGGAGAGCATGAGGGCATACAGCGCCTCGTTATGGTGCCCTTGGAGTGTCTCGAGGAGGTGTCGCGCTTGCTCGGGCGTGAGCGTTCGACCTTCGCGGCGATTCATCTTCGGAGACCTTGAGAGCGTGGCGACATTCCGGTGAACTAGTTCCCACCGGATCGCCTGATCGAGGCACTGAGCCAGTACAGCTCGAATTCTTCGTACCGTGGACGGGGGGAGACCTCCATCCGTTTTGAAGGAGAGGAGCTTGTCGACGTCACTGAAGGTCAGCTCGACCAACTTCTTACTCCCAAGAACTGGCAGGACATGCATGCGAACAACCGTCTGATAGTTGCTGAACGTGCTGGGCGCAATTTGGTGGCGCATGACATCGTTGAACCATCGATCGAAAAGTTCGGACACGATGACGGCATCTTCTTTAAGGAGATGACCATCGTCGATCCTCCGGCGCAGTTCCTTGAGCTGCCTAACGACCTCCGGCCGCTTCTTCGACGACACGTACCTCCGCAGTGGTTTGCCCGAGGCGTCATAGCCGACATGCGCAACGCCCATCCAGAGGCCATCGGACTTGCGTTGGTAGATCGAGCCCTCATGATTCGAACGTCGCGGTGTCATCAGATTCTCCTCAGATGTAACGAGTAGGAGATTTCGAAAACTCGAAATGCCTTATGAAACAAGGCTCAAATTTGTGGAGGTACGGGGATTCGAACCCCGGACCCCTTGCATGCCATGCAAGTGCTCTACCAGCTGAGCTATACCCCCAAAGGTTTGACAATTCTATCAGCCGATTAAGTGCTCAAACCTACGCTCACGACAAGATGGCCTCGCAGAGCGTTACGGGCTGGGACAGAAACGGGGAGTGGTCGCTTCTTAGATCAAAGACAATGTCGCAGCGCTCCGACATCAATTCCTGAAGTTGCGGATCGATGGCCAGATCTTGCGTGCAGCGGATATAGAGAGATTCCGTCTTCACATCCGCCGCCGTTCTCTTAGCACGAAAGCTGGCGATGGTCTGCCTCGAAAGTTTTTCCACGGCCCAATTCGCAACGGGGGAGGGGCAGTCGCCGTAGAGCGCCGTGAACGCGAGATGTGGATTGAGTCGCAGGTATTCGCCGTCGACCTCGATGGCTTCATCGAGCAGAGTTCGCGAACGAATTAATCTCGACACGTCCGTCGCACTCTCACCAATCTTTGGAACGAGCCCCGCAATGTAGATGAGTTGCTCCAGGTGAGGAATCATCGGCGCCGCCTCGGTGATTACCGCGCCGCCGTAACTATGACCCACCAGGATGTAGTCGTGGTCGTCGCGGACATTCGCCGCCAGGGCCGCGGCGTCATCGGCTAGCGCCACGGACGACCCGCTACGGTTTTTCGAGCTCGGAAGGTCGACCGCAATCCATTTGACCCCACGCCGGTCGAACTCCGCTTCGAGTTGGGGCCAGCACCACGCGCCGCTCCAGCCGCCGTGGACCAGTACGTAGGTGGGGCTACTCACGTCCCAATCATTCACGACCAAGACGTGCATCGCCAAATCCCTAGAATGAGTGGATGGCGCGGCCTTTTGATGTCAAAACGATCGAACGTAGATGGCAGGCCCGATGGCGCGACGAGGGCACGTACGAGGTCGACAATGACGATCCCCGGGAGCGCTACTACGCGCTGTGTATGTATCCCTACCCATCGGGCTCAGCTCACCAGGGCCACGTGCGGATTTACACCTTCGGCGACGTGGTTGTGCGGTATCAGACCATGCTCGGCAAAGCCGTGTTGTCACCCTTCGGGTTCGACTCCTTCGGGCTTCCCGCCGAAAACGCCGCCATCAAGGCCGGTAGTCACCCCCGACTCTTCACCGAAGAGCGAATCGTGGAGCTTAAATCTTCTCTGATTCGACTCGGCGCCGTTTACGATTGGCGCCGCGAGGTCCGCAGTCACGACCCGGCCTACATGCGCTGGTCCCAGGCAATTTTCATTGCGTTTTATAAGGCCGGCTTGGCCTACCGGGCGGAGGCGCCCGTCAACTGGTGCCCCGGGTGCGGCACCGTGCTCGCCAACGAACAGGTCCTCGCTGACGGTACCTGCGAGCGCTCGGGCGATCTCGTGGAACGAAGGAACCTCGAACAGTGGTTCTTCAAAATTACGGACTACGCCGAAGAACTCTTGAGCGGCCTCACGACCCTCGAGTGGCCCGAGCGGATCAAAACCATGCAGCGAAACTGGATTGGCCGCAGTGAGGGTGTGGAGTTCGACCTGGCCTTCGCGAGTGACCCCACGAAGGCGCTTCGCGTCTTCACCACGCGCCCGGACACCGGCTTCGGGGTCACCTACGCAGTTATTGCTCCCGAACACCCTTTGCTCGAGGAACTGACGGCCGATGAACACCACGCCACCGTGCGGGCGTTGGTGCAGCGCGCGTCCAAGGAGAGCGAGATTGTTCGCACGGCCTCGAGCGAAGGGGGAGCCGCCTTGGAGAAGCGCGGCGCTTTTACCGGCAGTTACGTGGTGAACCCGTTCTCCGATGAGCCGGTCCCGGTTTACGTCGCCGACTACGTCCTCGGAACGTACGGCACCGGGGCGATCATGGCCGTGCCGGGCGAGGACGAGCGTGACTACGCCTTCGCCGAGGTCTACGGCCTCCCCGTCGTGCGCACGACGCGCCCACCCGAAGACTTCGAAGGCGGCGCCTACAGCGGAGACGGCGAACACATCAACTCCGGCTTCATGGATGGTCACGAGATCGCTGACGCCAAAGTCTTGGCCACGGCGTTTCTGGTGAGCAAGGCGAACGGCCACGCCACCGTGAACTACCGACTTCGTGACTGGCTGGTCTCGCGTCAACGATTCTGGGGCTGTCCGATTCCCATGGTCTACTGCTCCCAGTGCGGCGTCGTCCCGGTGCCGGACGACCAGCTCCCGGTGCTCGCACCCGATGACGTGGTCATGGATAGGACCGGCCAGTCCCCCTTGGCGACCCACGAGGCCTTCCGCACCACGACCTGTCCGGTCTGCGGGGCTCCGGCGCAGCGAGAGACCGACACCATGGATACGTTTAACGACTCGTCGTGGTACTTCTTGCGCTACGCCGATCCCTGGACGCCGGGCGTCGCGTTTGACCCCAAAGAAGTCGCCAAGTGGATGCCCGTCGATCAGTACGTGGGTGGCATAGAACACGCGATCCTTCACCTCATGTACGCGCGGTTCTATATGAAAGCGCTCGTCGACATCGACTGGGCACCCAACATCGCGCGCGAACCGTTCAGTCGGCTCTTTTCCCAGGGCATGATACGGCTCTCGGGCACCAAGATGTCCAAATCCAAGGGCAATCTCGTGGCCCCCGAGGAGTATTACGACACGGTCGGCGCGGACGGACTGCGCCTCTTTCACCTCTTCGCCGGTCCACCGGCCGACGACTTCGATTGGACCGACCAAACGGACGAGATCATCGACGGCTGCGGACGGTTCCTCGACCGCTTCTACCGACTGGCCCAAGGCCACGAGGTCAACTATCACGAGGACCTTGACGAGACCGACGTCGCCGTACGCCAAGCCGTGCACCGCGCCATCGTGCGCGTGACCGATGAATTCGAGCACTGGAGCCACAACATTGCCGTCGCGGCGATGATGGAGCTCCTTAACACCGTGTCGAAGTGGGCGCGCAGCGAGCACGGGGCGCAGCCGACGGTTCTGGACGAAGCGATCGACACGATGTTGACTTTGTTGGCCCCCATGGCGCCGCACCTGACGGCCGAAATGTGGGAACACCGTCACCCCGAGGAGAAGAGCGTTCATCAGCAACCGTGGCCGGTGGCCGATCCCGCCCTGTTGAAGCGCGACACCGTCACCATGGTGATTCAGATCAACGGAAAGGTTCGCGCGCGCCTGCAGGTGCCACCGGAGATCAGCATGGCCGACGCCACGACCGAAGCCTTAGAAGACGCGGTCATTAGCGCGGCGTTGGCCGGCGTGACGCCGAAGCGCATCGTGTCGCGACCTCCTCGATTGGTCAACATCATCACCTGATGGCGAAGCATCCCTCCAAAGAGACTGAGACGACGATTACCGTCGAAGCCCCGCGCTTCGACCGTCCGGAAGTTGAGATTCGGGCCTCCTCGCGACGTAAGAAGACCGGCACGGCCCACTGGTCGGGTAGTCGTATCGTCGTCCAGATTCCCGCGCGGATACGCGGCCGTGAGCGCGTCACTTTTGTCGACGACCTGGTGGAACGTCTCTTGACGCAGCGCCCCCAGAACGCGGGCGGCGACGCGTCGTTAGAGCAACGGGCCCTGGAACTGGCGGAGCAGTACAACGACGGCGTCGTGCCGAGTTCGGTGCGGTGGGTGAAGAATCAGCAGGCGAGGTGGGCCTCGTGCTCACCGGCTTCGCGAGAGATTCGGATGTCCAGTCGACTGCGCCAGTGTCCCGAGTGGGTCATCGACGCCGTACTGGTGCACGAGTTGGCGCACCTCCAAGAAGTGGGCCACACCGCCCACTTCAACGAGTTGGCCAATCGTTACCCACGCCAAATCGAAAGTGCGTACTTTCTCGAGGGCTACGCGCTCGGCCTCGGCCTGCGGATCGAAGAAGGCGACATCGACGACGCGCCGATCGACTAACCCAAGCCCAACTGCTCTCGAATGTCCTCGGGCACGAAGTTATTTTCTGAGGTCGTGTCCGCCTCCGCGAGCTCCACCAACCGGTCGGCCACTTCCGCGGGGTCGCGCTGACCGGTCGTGACGAATTCGCCAATGATGCGGAAGAGTTCGGCTTCGGAGCCGTTGAGGGACTGCTCGCCGAACCACTCCCACATCGAGTCGGCCATCCGGTCGTTGAATCCCGTGAGATACGGGCCAGGGTTAATAAGGGTCACGTCAATGCCGAGCGGGGCGAGTTCGGCGCGCATGGCTTTGCCCATGGCTTCGAGGGCGTGTTTGGTCATCGCGTAGGGACCGAAGGCCGGTGCCGACAAGACGCCGGCGATCGACGACATGATGATGATGCGACCACTCTTCTTGGCGACCATATTCTTCAGGACGGCCTGCGTGATCGCCATGGTGCCAAAGACGTTCACCTCGAAGAGGTAACGAACCCGTTCGAGGGGGACGTCAGCGATCGGACCGGTCTGTCCCGCACCGGCGTTGTTGATGAGCACGTCGATGTCCATCTCGTGCACTTTTTCGACGTCGCTCGTCGTGATGTCGAGTTTCTCCACCCGTAACTGGGGAGCTTCCGCGCGAAGGGCTAACGCCTGCGCTTCCGTCTCGGTCGTCGCGATGACGTGGTGGCCCCGTACGGCCAGCGCCAAGGCGCACAGTTTTCCAAAGCCCGAACCGGCGCCGGTGATCAGTACGTGTTTGCTCATGGCCGACTCAGTAGTGAAGTTTACGAGGTCTCTCCACGTAGGAACTTCTCGAGTTCGGCCGCCAGTTCGTCGCCGCTCGGTAACTCCTCGCTGAGCGACACTCCCTCTTCTTGATCGGCCGCCGCTTCCAACTGCTCGACCATGGAGGTGTGTTCGGGGTTGTTCGTCACCAAGTCGTCGACGCGTTGGCGGGCCTCCGTGGCCGACGCCCGCAGATGACTGGCGTCGAGGGTGAGTCCCGCCACGCTGGCCAGTCCGTCGATGAGGGCCGCTGACGCTTGGGGGTAGGGCATGGAGGCGACGTAGTGCGGGACTCGGGCCCAGAGAGTCACGATTTCGATGTCGACTTCGGCGAAGCCGAGCTCCAAGGCCGAACTGATGCCGGCGGGCACTTCGAGTTCTCCCGAGACGGTGCCGACGCGGGCCAAGAGGTGCGCGCTGGAAGCCGGGGCG
The DNA here is from genome assembly GCA_025350565.1 of Acidimicrobiaceae bacterium. Classification (GTDB taxonomy): domain Bacteria; phylum Actinomycetota; class Acidimicrobiia; order Acidimicrobiales; family RAAP-2; genus RAAP-2. The sequence goes on along the minus strand of JANXXO010000009.1, from coordinate 10,271 downwards.
GTGCCGATGATGCGCACGGGTCGGGTGTGGGGGGTCGGCGCCGGAAAGGCGCCCAAACCAACGATCAGACGGACGTCGAAGCGCCCGGCGGCGTCGGTGACGACGTCGACAAAATCACTCCAGTGAAAATCTGGCTCGGGCCCGACCAGAAAGAGGATGTCCGCGCCGTCGCCGTCTCGGCCAAAGCGCAGTTGAATCTCGGGCCAGGTCAGTTCGGTGGTGACGCCGTCGACGATGCGTGCGATTGGGCGACGGGCCCGCTGGTCGATGAAGTACTCGGTGTCGAAGGTCGCGAGTACTTCGGTGTAGATGGTGTCGAGCATGGTCCCGATGGCGTTGCTGGCCCCCAGTCCCGCGTCAATCCACCCTTCGAGAGCAATGACCAGCACCGGTTCGCTGAGGTCGGGGTCCGCGAGGAAGATGATGTGGTCGTAGATTTCGTCGTCCATCATTCCCCTTCCAATGTCATCTTCGCACTCTGCGCCAACATGGCAATGTGCCTCGGGTACTCCGCGACGCTTCCCTGATCCCCGCCGGCCGCGCCGGCGCTGTAGCGAGCGAATACCCCTTGCATGATGCAGGCCAACTTCCAATAGCCGAATGCTTGATAGTAGGCGAGGTGACTGAGGTCTAAAACGCTGTGTTGCGCGTACGCCTTCAGTACCTGATCGCGGCTTGCGAAGCCCGGCGCCATGGTCGGAGCGACGCCCAACAACGAGACGGTGGGATCACTCGGCTCGGCCCAGTACACGAGCAACAGGCCCACGTCGGCCAGGGGATCGCCCAGTGTGCAGATTTCCCAGTCGAGGATGGCGCGTACTCGTCCATCCAGGTTGAGCACCGTGTTGTCCAACCGGTAATCACCGTGCACGACCGAGACGCGCTGCTGGGAGGGAATAGTGGCGCGCAACTGCTCGCCGACGGACTCGACGAGACCGCCATGCTCGACGCCTTCGACGTGCATCTGTTCGTACTGCGTCGTCCATCGACGCAGTTGGCGCTCAATGTAACCCTCGTGGCGGGCCAACCCGCCGAGGCCGGCCTGCTCGACGTCCACGGCGTGCAATTGCGCGAGGGTCTCGGCCAAATGGTCCCCGATGACGCCTCGGGTCGCCTCGGGAAAGGCTGTTTCGGCTTGAAAGCGGTCGCGAAGAATCGCTCCTTCGACGAACTCCATGACGTAAAACGGTCGCTCGTTCACCGCGTCGTCGGTGCAGAGACCGAGCGGTGTGGCGACGGGAACACCGAGGGGGTGCAGGGCGGAAATGACGGTGAACTCGCGCACCATGTCGTGCGCCGTGGGCAATACGTGGCTCGTCGGTGGGCGCCGCAGGGCGAAGGCCCGGCCGAGGGCGTCGGTGACGCGGTAGGTGAGATTCGAGCGGCCCCCGGCGATGAGTTCGAAGGTGAGAGGCGACGTCGTCCCCACGTGTTCGTTCATCCACTTCGACACTTTTTCTTGGTCGATGCCGAGGACGTCAGAGTTCATAATCGCCGAGGCTAACAGCGCACTGCGACCCCCTCGTTCGTCCACTAACACCATTAGGCTGACGGTCGTGCACGACGTAACGGACGCCACCTTCGCCGAGTTGGTCATGGAACGGTCCATGACAGTACCGGTCGTGGTGGACCTCTGGGCCGACTGGTGTGGCCCGTGCAAAACGCTCGGCCCGATTATCGAAAAGGTCATCGAGGAGACCAACGGTGCCGTTGCACTGGCGAAGGTCGACGTCGACGCCAACCAACAGGTGGCGCAAGCCTTTGGCGTTCAGTCCATCCCCGCCGTCTTCGCCATCGTCGAAGGAAAGATCGTCGACTCCTTCGTGGGCGCCTTGCCGGAACCCGCGGTGCGCGACTTCGTCGAGAAATTGGCACCGGGCGCGTCGTCCCTCGATCATCGGCTCGACGAAACCGATGAGGCGTCGCTGCGTGAAGCCCTGTCCGCGGACGAGAAGAACGTCGAGGCGGCGGTCGCCCTGGGGGACCTGCTTCGCCAGAGCGACCGCTTGGACGAGGCCGAGCAGGTCCTCGCGCCGTTCTCCCACGTCGTCGCGGCCAAGACCGTGCTCGCGCGACTCGCGCTTCAACGCAGCGGCATCTCATTGGAGGGCGACTTGGACGGCGCGCTCGATCATCTGCTCGAGCAGGCCAACGGCGAAAATAGTGCGAAAGACAGCCTCCTCGAGATCCTCGACGCCCTGGGACCAGAGGATCCGCGCTACGTCTCCTATCGCCGGCGTTTGGCCAGCCGCCTTTACTAGTGCGGGTCTATCGCCCAGAGCGCCCGTTGGCCCTTCGCCTCGGCGACGTCACCGTGGACCTCACCACTCGCGCCATGGTCATGGGCATCCTCAACCGGACGAAGGACTCTTTTTTCCCTCCGGCTGCGACCTTCGACCTCGATGACCTCTACGCGAGGGCCGACCAACTCGTTCGAGAGGGTGCGGACCTCTTAGACATTGGCGGGGTGAAGGCCGCGCCGGGCGACGAGGTCAGTGAATCCGAAGAACTTGACCGGGTCGCTCCGGTGATCGCTCAGTTGGTGCGCCGCTTCGACGTGCCGATCAGTGTCGACACGTGGCGCGCGTCGGTCGCGAAGGCCGCGTTCATCGAGGGCGCGTGCATTGGCAACGACATCAGTGGCTTCGCCGACCCCGAGTATCTCGCCGTCGCGGCCGAGCACCACGCCGCCGTCGTGGCCACGCACATTCGTTTACGACCGCGCGTTGCCGACCCCCATCCCACCTACGGTGACGTCACCGAGACGGTGAAAGAGTTCCTGCTCGAGCGCGTACGGCGTGCCACGAGCGCCGGCGTCGAACCGCAGCGCATCATCCTCGACGCCGGACTCGATCTCGGAAAGACCGCCGGCCACTCCGTGCAACTACTTCGCGACTCGGACGTACTGGCGTCGCTCGGTCTGCCACTGTTGCTCTCCGCGTCCAACAAGACCTTTCTCGGCGTCCTCTTCGATCTACCCGTCACTGCACGACGCGAAGCGTCCCTGGGCGCCACGGCACTCGGCATCGCCGCCGGCTGCCGTATCGTTCGGGTGCATGACGTCCAGGGAGCGGTTCGCGTACGTGACGCGATCGACCAATTGCTGCGGGTGGCGCCGTGAGTAGTTCCAGCGTCGTGGTCGTGGGCACCGACCCCACCATGGTGTACGACGCGCTCCACAACGTCATCGCCGAGGCGCTCGGCGACCTCGACCCCTCGTTTGCCCTGCAGGACTTCACGGCGAAGGACGTAACCGGGTCCGGTGCAGAGTCGGTGACCTTGCGCGTCCTCGAAGCACTCAACACGCCGCCCTTCCTCGTCAACCGTCGAGTCGTCGTGGTCCGTGATGCCCAGTCACTTGTGGCGGACGAAGTGGCCGACCTGCTGGGGTGGATGGCCAGTCCGGCCCCCGACGTGGTCTTGGTGCTGGCCGTGGTGGGCACGAAGGCGCACAAGCTCGTCAAAGGGGCGGCTGCTGTCGTCGAAGTCAATGTCAGTTCGCGCTCGGGCGACCGCGTCTCGTTCGTGGCCACGAAGTTGGCCGAGTACCGGGTCACGACTGATCTCGCCACGGCGACGAGAATTGCCGAGCAACTGGGTGACGACATGGCTCGCGTCGATGCGTTGGCGAGAACGCTGCAGTCGATCTACGGTTCGGCGCCCCTTAACTTCACCCACGTCGAGCCGTATCTCGGTGATGCCGGCGACGTGCCCGAGTGGGACCTGACCGACGCGGTTGATTCGGGCGACGCCACGAAGGCCATCGTGGTGGCGCGACGCATGCTCGACTCCAAGGGACGCGCCGGTCTCCAAATCGTGAACATCCTCCAGCGCCACTACCTACGGATGGTCAAGCTCGAAGGGAGCGGGGTGCGCGGGGCGGAAGAGGCCGGGGCGCTCCTCGGCATCAAAGGCTTCCCGGCGCAGAAATCCCTGCAGATGAGTCAGCGCTTAGGCACGCAGAGGATTGCCACGGCCGTGCACTGGATCACCGACGCCGACGTTGCCCTAAAGGGTGGCGTAAGTTACGGCGGAAAGGACTTGGACACCGACATGGACGTCACGGAACTGACGGTGGTGGAGATTCTGGTGGCGCGTCTCGCCAAAATGACCCAAGGCGCCCGGCGCCGCTAGGTCGACGGCGAGAGGCTCTAGGCCTCTTGCTTCAGTGCGGCAATCCGCTTCATCAGACCACTCTTCTTGTTGGCGGCCTGATTCTTGTGGATCACTTTTTTCGTCGCCGCTTTGTCGATCCGCTTGATGGCGGAGCGAAGGGCGGCCTCTTCGTTTTCGGTGCCGACGGCTGCGACCGCGTTCTTCACTCGGGTGCGCAGTTCTGACTTCACGGCCTTGTTGCGGTCGCGCGCGACGATGGTCTGCTTATTGCGCTTGATCTGACTCTTGATATTGGCCACAAAAATCCTCGTTCGTAGTGCGCGGAAATGACGTCCGGCGGGCTTGACAATAGTAGCAGGGGACTCTCGGACCAACGATTAGTTGGACATCGCCGCGTGACAGGTAGCCTTGATAGACCGTGACCGCCCCTCCGTCCACCGTCGATTTCAGCAAAATCCGCACCATCAGCATCATTGCCCACATCGACCACGGCAAGTCCACGCTCTCGGACCGAATTCTCGAAATTACCGGGGCCGTCGACCCTCGGCTCATGCGCGCTCAGTATCTCGATTCCATGGATATCGAGCGCGAACGCGGTATCACCATCAAGGCCCAGAACGTCCGGGTGCAGTTCGAGGGTCACATCATCCAACTCATCGACACGCCCGGCCACGTGGACTTCGGCTACGAGGTCTCGCGGTCGTTGGCGGCCTGCGAGGGCGCCGTACTCATCGTCGATTCGACCCAGGGCATTCAAGCCCAGACCTTGGCCAACTGCTACCAGGCCATCGAGAACAACCTCGAGATCGTGGCCGTGCTTAACAAGATCGACCTGCCCGCGGCCGACCCGGAGCGCTGCAAGGAAGAGTTAGAACGGGTCCTTGGGTTGCCGGGCGACCAAATCCTGGAGATCTCGGCCAAGACCGGCGAGGGCGTGCCGGCACTTCTGCGCGCCGTCATTGACCGCATTCCCGCGCCCCAGGGCGACCCCGACGCCGCCCTTCGCGCCCTCATATTCGACTCCTACTACGACCAATACCGCGGGGTCATCAGTTCGATTCGTATTGTCGAAGGCACCCTTCGCGGCGACGCACGAGTGCGAATGATGCAGGCCGGCGAGAATCACGAGATCGAAGAGATCGGCATCCGTACGCCGGAGATGATCCGCGTCGCCCAACTCGGTCCGGGTGAAGTGGGCTTCATCGTCGCGGGCATCAAGGACGTGGGTGGGGCGCGCTCGGGTGAGACGGTCACCGACGCGGCCCGTCCCGCGACGGCGCCGCTCGAGGGTTACTTCGATCCCAAACCCATGGTCTTTTGCGGTATCTACCCCATCGACGGTGACGATCTGCCCGACCTTCGTGACGCCCTCGACAAGTTGAAGTTGAACGACGCGTCAATCACCTACGAACCCGAATCATCCAAGGCTCTCGGTTTCGGCTTTCGCTGCGGCTTCTTAGGACTGCTGCACATGGAAATCGTGCGCGAACGACTGGACCGCGAGTTCGATCTCGGCATCATCGCCACCGCGCCCTCGGTGGTCTACCGAGCCTTCCTCACCAACGGCACCGAGCTCCTCGTCGATAACCCGACGGAACTGCCCGACCTCAGCCAACTGGACCATATCGACGAGCCCATGCTCGACATCACCATCTTGACGCCGTCGGAGTATCTCGGCGCGGTGATGGATCTCTGCCAGAGTCGTCGAGGCGAAATGATCAAGATGGACTACCTCTCGACGGACCGCGTCGAACTGCGCTACACCATTCCCTTGGCCGAGGTGGTCATCGACTTCTTTGACGCCCTCAAGAGTCGTACCAAGGGGTACGCCAGCCTCGACTACGAACCGAGCGGGTACATCACCTCGCAACTGGTGCGCGTCGACCTGCTCATCAACCACGAACCGGTTGACGCCTTCTCCACCATCGTGCACAAATCCAACGCGGACTACTACGGGCGACGGATGGCCGAGCGACTGAAAGAACTCATCCCGCGCCAGATGTTCGACGTGCCGATTCAAGCGGCCGTCGGTGGACGGATCATCAGTCGCGAAACCGTGAAGGCCCGGCGCAAAGACGTCCTCGCCAAGTGCTACGGCGGCGATATCACGAGGAAGCGCAAGCTGCTGGAGAAGCAGAAGGAGGGCAAGAAGCGCATGAAGAACCTCGGTCGCGTGGAAGTGCCCCAGGAGGCCTTCGTCGCGGCCCTCAAACTCGAGGACTAGTTCTGGTCGCCCGTCGACGAAGAGTGGGCCTGCGGACCTAGGATTGGGATATGAAAAGTCCGCAAGGCCGAGAGTCCAAGAAGCCCAAGAAGTCCAAGACGAAAACGCCGGTGCAAACGGCATTCAAGACGCCGAACCCCGAGCCCGAAACCTTCACCAAGAAGCCGTAATCGAGCGAGCGCGACGGCGCGAGTAGCCAAGGACGACGCGACTCAGTCGCCGACCGTTCCGTCGATGAGTTCGCGAAAGAGGTCGGCGTGCCCGCAGTGGCGCGCGTACTCCTCGATCATGTGAAGGTAGATCCAGCGCAGGTCGACTGGTTCGCGGCGACCTCCCGGCACTTTCACTAGTTCCTCGAGTTCGTGGCCCCCTACGACGTCGTCGGACCGCTCACAGGTCCGATGGAAGTTCGCGACGACCTGGTCGAGGGTTGCGCTCGTCAAGTCGTGGAAGTCAGCGTCGGGGTCGTCGTCGCGTTGGTAGAACAGGGCGACGTCATGGCCGGCGAAGCGTAGGTGGAACCAGACCTGTTCGACGAACGTCATGTGGCGAAGTATCCCGAGCAAGGACATCGACGACGAAGGGACCGGTCGTTGCGACAACGCCTCGAGCGAAAGCCCCGCGCACTTTCGCAGCAACGTCGCGCGGTAGTAGGCCAACCACGAGTCCAGTTGCGGGCGCTCCTCGCCCCGTGCGAGGGGTTCGGGGCGTACGAATACGGGCATTGTCTCCATGGCGCGACGTTACCGAAGTCGCCTGGTGCCCGTTGGCACTCGGTAGAATTGACTGCTAACAAGGAGGGGCATGGCCCGTCGCATGGTTCCTAGACCCGCAGCCGTCGTCGTCGACCTCGACGCTCGCAAAGCCACCATTCTCGAGGCCGTCGTGATCGAACACATCGACACGGCCCAACCGGTCGGCTCGTCGGCCGTCGCGGCCAGCGCCGATCTCGACGTGTCGTCGGCGACGGTGCGTTCGGAGATGGTGGCCCTCGAGCGCGAGGGTTACCTCGCCCAGCCGCACACCTCCGCGGGGCGGATCCCTACCGACAAGGGTTATCGCTACTTCGTCGACCACTTGGCCTCGGGGGTGCTCGGCACCGTGCAGCAGCAACAGGTGAAGGATTTCTTCGCGGGCGTGCGCGGGGAAGTCGAAGACGTCCTCGAACAGACCTCGACGCTGCTGAGTAAAATGACGCGCTACACGTCGGTGGTGGTCGGAGCCAGTCACGCGCACGCCTCGATCCTCTCGGTCCAGTTGGTGAATCTCGATTCGCGCCACCATCTCTTAGTGACGGTGTTCTCCGACGGATCAGTGGTGAAGCACAGTCTCTCGCCGAGTTTCGAGGCGACGCATTCCGAAGTGATGGAAGCGTCACGCCAACTGAACGCACTCCTAATCGGCACGACGTTGGAGTCGCGCGTGCAGGTGCCCTCGCGTCACGACCACGAAGCCTCGCTGGTGCGCGAGGCCGTGGCGACTCTGCACGCCTCACAGCCGGTGATGGACGGCGAACAGGTCTTCATTGGTGGCTCGTCGAACGTCGCCCAAGCCTTCGACGGCGTCGAGACCGTTCGTCAGGTGTTGGCCATCCTCGAGCAAGAGCTACTGGTCGTCTCGCTGGTCCAGGACATGCTCAATCAGGGACTCTCGGTCGCCATTGGCTCCGAGCACGGCTACGAACCTCTCCTGGCCTGCGCGCTGGTGGTCGCGCCCGTCACCATTGACGGTTCGCCGGCCGGTGCCGTCGGTCTGCTCGGACCGACGCGCATGAAGTACAAAGAGGCCATGGCCGCCGCGGAGGTCGTCTCGGCGCAATTGACCCGACACTTCGCGGGAGAGGATTGCAGTGCCTAACGCCGATCTCTACGCCGTCTTGGAAGTCGACCAACACTGCACCCCCGACGACCTGAAGAAGTCCTATCGCCAGCTCGCTCGCCAGTTCCACCCCGACACCAATCCCGGTGATCCAGCGGCCGAGGCGAAATTCAAAGAGGTCTCCCAGGCCTACGAGATCCTCTCGGACCCCGAGCGGCGCGCGAACTACGACCGATTCGGCTCGGACGTCGGGGCTGGTCAAAATCCCTTCGGCGGCGGATCGGTCCAAGACATCTTCGACATGTTCTTTGGCGGCATGGGTGGCCAGAGCCAACGTCAACGCGGACCCCAACCGGGACCGGACGCCGAGATCTCGCTCGACATCACCCTGGACGACGCGGCCTTCGGCGCCAGTCGCGAGGTCACGGTCACCCTGGCCGGACGGTGCACGACCTGCGAGGGATCGGGCTGTGCGCCGGGCACGTCGCCCACGACCTGTCTCGAGTGCGCCGGACTGGGTGAGGTGCGCCGCGTTCGTAACTCGATCTTTGGCCAGATGGTGACCGCCATGCCCTGCGCGCGGTGTCACGGGATGGGATCGCGAATCGACACGCCCTGCGCGGACTGTCGCGGCGAGGGACGACGCAACGAGACCACGACCTTGACGGTCCAGGTGCCGGCCGGGGTCGAAGACGGCTCGACCATGCGACTCGCTGACCGCGGACCGGCCGGACCGCGCGGAGGTCCGAACGGGCGACTGTTCGTCCACCTGCGCGTGCAACCCGACGGCCGCTTCGTGCGCAACGGCGACGACCTCCACCACGAGGCGCACATTGCCTTCACGCAGGCCGTGCTCGGCGCCACCATCGAGGTGCCCACCCTTCGCGCCTCGGCGAGCATTGAAGTGAGTGCCGGCAGCGCCAACGGGACCGTCCACCGACTTCGCCACGAAGGCGTCGAACATCTCCACGGGCGCGGGCGTGGCGACCTGTACGTGCACTTGGTCGTCGAGGTGCCGAACGAACTCGACGCGACCTCGGAGGACCTGCTGCGTCAGTTGGCGACCCACCGTCACGAATCGGTCGCCGACGCGAGTGGCGGCCTGTTCCACCGACGCAAAGCGAAGAAGTGACCCACCTCGAATGGCCGCGACGCGTGGCCGCACTCGCTCAGTTCCGCGTGCCGGATCCGCACGCACCGGTCCTCACGGCGACCGACGACCACCATTTGCGCACCGTCCTGCGCGCGCGCCCCGGCGAAGAGATCGTGGTCACCAACGGTGCGGGCTCGTGGTCACTGTGTGAAGTGGGCGACCACGCCCTGCACCGCGTGACGCCCGTCCACTGCGACGGCGCGACCCCGGCCACGACGCTGTACTTGGCGCCTTTGAAGGGCGACCGCAGCGAGTGGGTCATCGCCAAGGCCACCGAACTGGGCGTCAGCCGCATCGTCCCGCTCATCAGCGAACGGGTGGTGGTGAAGTTCAAGGGCGAGGTCCGCGAGAAAATCGTCGCGCGCTGGCGTCGTATTGCCCAGGAAGCCAACGGTCAGTGCCGACGGACTTACGACGTGCGCGTGGACGAGCCGGTGCGGGTCGCCGAGGTGCCCGAGACCGTGGCCATCTGCGATTTTGACGGCGACGCGAACTGGCACGGGGTGCGGGCGACGGCCGTTGGCCCCGAAGGCGGTTGGGCGCCCGGTGAATGGAGTCCTCGCTCGCGGCTCTCGCTCGGGCCTACGGTGCTGCGCGCCGAGACGGCGGGCGTGGTTGCCGCTTCGTTACTCGCCTTCGGCGCTGGTGACTGGGGATTTACCGTGGGAACGCAGCCGAGTGGGTAATGATGAGTACAACACATGAGTGATTGCCTGTTTTGCAAAATTGTCGCGAGGGAGATTCCGTCGGAGTCGGTAGCGGAGAGCGAGCGCGCCTACGCGTTCTACGACATCGCGCCACAGGCCCCGGTGCACGTCCTGGTCATTTCGAAAGAGCACATCACCAGCGCCGACGAGATCGTGAGTGCCCACGGCGGCATCGTCGATGATCTGGTACTCCTCGCCCAACGCGTGGTGGAGGATGAAGGCGTGCGCGAAAGTGGCTACCGTTTGGTCTTCA
>JANXXO010000088.1 GCA_025350565.1 Acidimicrobiaceae bacterium | reverse complement strand
TGGGCCACATTGACCACGGCAAGACCACTCTTACCGCGGCGATCACCAAGGTCCTCTCCACCCGCCTGCCCGGAACTGCCTTCACGCCGTTCGACCAGATCGATAAGGCGCCCGAAGAGAAGCAGCGCGGCATCACCATTTCTATTGCCCACGTTGAGTACGAGACGGCGAACCGCCACTACGCCCACGTCGACATGCCCGGTCACGCCGACTACGTGAAGAACATGATCACCGGCGCCGCCCAGGTCGACGGCGCGGTCCTGGTGGTCGCCGCCACCGATGGTCCCATGCCCCAGACCCGTGAGCACGTCTTGCTCGCGCGCCAGGTCGGCGTCCCCTATATCGTGGTCGCGCTCAACAAGGCCGACATGGTCGACGACGAGGAGCTCTTGGAGCTCGTCGAGATGGAAGTCCGTGAGCTCTTGACGAGTTACGGCTTCCCCGGCGACGACACCCCGATCGTCCGCGTATCGGCGCTCAAGGCGCTCGAGGGCGACGAAGCGGCCGGCGACAAGGTCATGGAGCTCATGGACGCGGTTGACTCGTTCATCCCCGAGCCCCTGCGCGACACCGACAAGCCCTTCCTTATGTCCATCGAAGACGTCATGTCCATCACTGGCCGTGGCACCGTCGTCACCGGCAAGGTCGAGCAGGGCGTCGTGAAGGTCGGCGACGAAGTCGAGATCGTGGGCCTACGCCCGACGACCAAGACCGTCGTGACCGGTATCGAGATGTTCCGCAAGCTCCTGGACCAGGGTCAGGCCGGCGACAACCTCGGCGCGCTCTTGCGCGGAACCAAGAAGGAAGACGTGGAGCGCGGTCAGGTGCTGTGCAAGCCCGGCACCATTACGCCCCACACCAACTTCGAGGCCTCGGTCTACGTGTTGACCAAGGAAGAGGGCGGTCGCCACAAGCCGTTCTTCGCCAACTACCGCCCGCAGTTCTACTTCCGCACCACCGACGTCACCGGTACCATCGAGCTGCCCTCGGGCACCGAAATGGTCATGCCTGGTGACAACACCGAAATGACCGTGACCTTAGGTAAGCCCATCGCCATGGAAGAGGGTCTCACCTTCTCCATTCGCGAGGGTGGCCGAACCGTCGGTTCCGGTCGCGTCGTCAAGATTCTGAAGTAGGTAGTCATGGCCGACAATCGACAAATGATCAGAATCCGGTTGAAGGCCTTCGACCACGGCATCCTGGACCAGTCCACCGCGAAGATCGTGCAAACGGTCGAGCGCACCAACGCGAAAGTGCAGGGACCAGTTCCTCTGCCCACCGAGAAGCATCGCTACACCGTCGTTCGTGGACCCCACAAGCACAAGGACTCACGCGAGCATTTCGAAATGCGCGTGCACAAGCGTCTCTTGGATATCGTGGACCACTCCGCTAAGACCGTTGATTCGCTCCAGCGTCTCGACCTTCCGGCCGGGGTGGACATCGAGATCAAAATTCGTCAAGTCTAAGAAGTAGAACTCGGCCCCGAGCGCCTTTGCGTGATCGGGGCCGAGTGATGTACTGTTAATAGCCCCTTCTTTACGGTGGGGGATAACAAACGAAGTGTTTAGTCGCCCGAAGCTGGGAACACTGAACCAAACCAGTCGAGCGCTCCGTTCGGGTTTTTTGACCCGGCGGAGCGTCTGTGTGTCGGACGAACCGACGCCCAGATCAAGAGAAGAGGCAAACGTGGCGACCAAAGCGATCGTCGGCGAGAAGGTGGGCATGACCCAAGTCTGGGACGCCCAGAACCGGGCTATCCCGGTGACGGTGGTCCGAGTCAGCCCAGCTCGCGTCGTACAGGTGAAGACGCCTGAAAAGGAGGGCTACTCGGCCGTCCAGGTGACGTGGGGAACCCGTCGCACCTCGACCCTCTCCAAGCCCGAACTCGGCCACTTCGAAAAGGCCGGCGTAACGCCCGGTAAGAAGTTGGTGGAACTGCGCATTGACGACGTCTCGGGCTACAGCGTCGGTCAAGAGATCCTCGCTGACGCCTTCGAAAAGGGCGAGATGATCGACGCCACGGCCGTGGCGAAGGGCAAAGGCTTCGCCGGTGGCATGAAGCGCCACAACTTCTCGGGTCAAGGCGCCGCCCACGGTAACCACAAGCACCACCGAGCACCCGGTTCGATTGGCGCCTGCGCCACCCCGGGGCGCGTGTTCAAGGGAACGAAGATGGCTGGGCGCATGGGCGGCGGTCAAGTGACCACCACCAACCTCGAAGTGATCTCCGTTGACGTCGAGCGCAATCTCGTCCTCGTGAAGGGCGCCGTACCCGGCCCTCGCGGTGGGGTAGTCGTGCTGCGCACGAGCGTGAAGAACCCAATGAAAGCGGGAGGCGCACGATGACCGAACTCTTTACCCTGCGCGGTCCCATCAAAAAGGATCGCCCCGAGCCGGCCAAGCGAGCCGTCACGCGAAAGTCCCTCGACGGCACCGAGCTCGGCTCGGTCGACCTCGAGCCCACCATCTTCGGTATCGAACCGAACATGGCGGTGCTGCACCAAGTGATCAAGGCCCAGCTCGCCGCCAAGCGTTCCGGTACCCAGTCCACCAAGACCCGCAAGGAAGTTCGCGGTGGTGGCAAGAAGCCGTTTAACCAAAAGGGGACCGGTGGCGCTCGCCAAGGCACCATCCGCGCGCCGCACTACCCCGGTGGTGGCATCGCGCTCGGACCAAAACCCCGCAAGTACGACCAAAAGACGCCCAAGAAGATGATCCGCTTGGCGCTCTACTCGGCCTTGTCGGATCGCGCCTCGATGGAGCGCGTAGCCGTGATCGATGGCTTTTCCGCCTGGGAGACGCCCAAGACGAAAGACGCCATCTCGTCACTTCGCGCCTTGGGCCTCGAGGGCAAGATCCTCGTCGTGCTCGGGCGCGACGACGCCACGGCCCTTCGCTCGTTCCGCAATCTCATGAACGTGAAAACCATCGACACCGGCGAAGTGAACGCCTATGACGTACTTGACTGCGACTGGATTCTCTTTACTGACGCCACGTTGCCGACGCTGAAAGAGAAGAGCTGATGCGCGATGCCATGAGCGTCCTCATTCGTCCCGTGGTCTCAGAAAAGACCTACGGACTCATGGACAAGGGAACCTACGTCTTCGTGGTCGACCCGCGCGCCACCAAGGTGGACGTGCGCAACGCCGTCGAGCGGGCCTTCAACGTGACCGTCACCAACGTCAACACTCTCAACCGCAAGGGTAAGTCGACGCGTAATCGTCGCACCGGCGTCGTGGGCCTGCGCCCCGGCTCCAAGCGGGCCATCGTCACCCTGAAACAGGGCGACACGATCAATCTCTTCGAGAACTAAGGACTGCCATGGCCCTTCGTCAACGCAAACCCACGAGCCCCGGTCGCCGTTTCCAGACGGTCTCGGACTTCGCCGACCTCACCAAGCGCACGCCGGAGAAGTCGCTGCTCGAACCAAAACCCAAGTCCGGTGGCCGCAACAACTACGGCCGCAAGACGTCGCGTCACCGCGGCGGTGGCCACAAGCAGCAGTACCGCATCATTGACTTCAAGCGCAACAAGGACGCCATTCCGGCGAAGGTCGCGGCGATTGAGTACGACCCGAACCGAACCTGTCGCATTGCCCTGTTGCACTACCTCGACGGCGAAAAGCGCTACATTCTCGCGCCCAATGGCTTGAAGGTCGGCGACTTGATCGAGTCCGGCGCCAAGGCCGACATCCGTACCGGCAACTCGTTGCCCATGCGATTCATCCCCACCGGTTCGACGGTCCACAACGTGGAACTTCGCCCCGGCGGGGGCGGCAAGATGGCGCGCAGCGCCGGAATGAGCGTGCAGATCGTCGCGAAGGACGGTGGCTTCGCCACGCTTCGTCTTCCCTCGACCGAAATGCGCCGCGTGCCCATTGACTGTCGCGCCACGCTCGGCACCGTCGGTAACTCCGAACACGAACTCATGTCGATCGGTAAGGCCGGTCGTAATCGTTGGAAGGGCGTACGCCCTCAGACGAGAGGTGTCGCTATGAACCCGGTCGACCACCCCCTCGGTGGTGGCGAAGGAAAGACCTCGGGTGGACGCCACCCGGTCTCGCCGTGGGGTCAGCCCGAAGGTCGCACGCGTCTGCCGAAGTCATCGGACGCCTTAATTATTCGACGCCGCCGTGGACGCGGCGCCCGAAGGTAGGTAGAGAATGTCACGAAGTCTCAAAAAGGGACCCTTCATCGACGCGCACCTTCTGAAGAAGGTCGACGCGATGAACGCCGCCAACGAGAAGAAGGTCATCAAGACGTGGAGCCGTCGATCGACGGTCATCCCCGACATGGTCGGTCACACCTTCGCCGTGCACGACGGACGCCGCCACGTACCGGTCTTCGTCAACGAATCGATGGTCGGCCACAAGCTGGGCGAGTTCGCACCCACGCGAACCTTCCGCTTTCACGCCGGCCAGGAAAAGACGGGTAAGCGATAATGACCGGTCCCAAGCTCAACGAACGCCCCGGCACGCGCGCCACCCTGCGCGGCTATCACATGTCGGCCTCCAAGGCCCGCGTCGTGTTGAACCTCATCCGCAATGAGGACGTCACCACCGCGCGCGAAATCCTCGCCGGCACCACCCGCGAAGCGGCCGACGTCATTGGCAAAGTGCTCGCGTCCGCCGTGGCCAACGCCGTCACCAACGACGGCATGCAGGCCGACGAACTCTTCGTCTCGGCCTGTTACGCCGACGAAGGTATCACCATGAAGCGCTTCACGCCCCGAGCGCGTGGACGCGCCGGCAAGATCCGTAAGCGCAGTTGCCACATCACCGTGATCGTCTCACGACTCGACGACGATCGCCTCGCGGTGCTTCGCAACGCCCGTACGGCCCAGGCCGCCGTCTCTCGAACCCGTCGAGTGGCGTCGTCACGACGTCGCGCCGATCAGCAGGCCAGCCTCAATAAGCGCGAGACCGCCGCGGAGGAAGCAGCCGAAGAGGTCATGGAGCAGGACATCTTGGACAACGCGGCGACCGAGAACGACGCCGTTGTCACCGACGTGATGTCCTCGGACGTCGCCCAGAGCGCATCCGACGAGAGCCCCACTGACGAAACAGCCGACGAGAGCGACATGATGGAGTTCGACACGGTCGCCACGCCCGTCGAGGACCTCGAAGTGATCAACGACGACGATGTCGCCGTCGACCCCACGCCGGGCAAAAAGCCCGCGACCGATGACAAGGTGTCGGACGACACCACAGAGGAGACGAAGTAATGGGTCAGAAGGTAAACCCCTACGGTTTCCGTCTCGGCATCACGACGGACTGGAAGTCGCGTTGGTTCAAGGAGCGCGGCTACAAGGACCTCGTGATCGAGGACTGGAAGATCCGCGACTACCTGACCAAGCAGCTCGAGAGCGCTGCGGTTAGCCGCATCGAGATTGAGCGCAACTCGGACCGAATCCGCGTGGACATTCACACGGCCCGTCCGGGCATCGTGATTGGTCGCCGCGGCGCCGAGGCCGAGCGGTTGAAGAAGGATCTCGAGAAGATCACCGGTCAGAAGAACAAGATCTCCTTGAACATTCAAGAGATCAAGCAGCCCGAGTTGGACGCCGCACTCATCGCTCAAGGCATCTGTGACCAGTTGCTTCGACGCGTGGCCTTCCGTCGCGCCATGAAGCGTGGCATCCAGACGGTCCAGAAGGCCGGCGCCATGGGCGTGAAGATTCAGGCCTCCGGTCGCCTCGGCGGCGCCGAGATGTCACGCCGCGAGTCCTACCGCGAAGGTCGCGTGCCGCTGCACACGCTCCGCGCTGACATCGACTACGGCTTTCGTGAAGCCCGTACCTCGACCGGTCGCGTCGGCGTAAAGGTCTGGATCTACAAGGGCGACATCTTGCCCTACCAGCTGACCAACGACGAGAAGATCGTTCGCGAAGCCGCGATGGCCGCGGGCGACGCCGTACCCATCGCCAGCGTTGCCGGTTCCTCCGCGCCCAAGGGTGTTGTCCGAGCCGGAGGAGGACGTCGCCGCGTCGAGGCCGAAGCCCCGAGTGATGACGTAGCCGTTGAAGAGACCGTGGTCGACACTGAACCGGCCGACTTGCTCGCCGTCACCCCCGAAGTCGAAGCCCAGTTGAGTGTCGAAGAGGAGATTGAGCGTCGCACCGCCCAAGACCACACCGACACCCCACACTTTCGTAAGGACGCTGAGTAATCATGTTGATGCCCCGTAAAGTCAAGCACCGCAAGCAGCAGCGCGGTCGTCGAGGCGGCAACGCCAAGGGTGGCGTGGAGCTCAACTTCGGCGACTTCGGCATCCAAGCCCTCGAACGGGGTTGGATCACCGCTCGCCAGATTGAAGCGGCCCGTATTGCCATGACCCGTCACGTGAAGCGTGGTGGCAAGGTCTGGATCCGCGTCTTCCCCGACAAGCCCGTCACGCAAAAGCCGGCCGAGACCCGCATGGGTTCGGGTAAGGGCAACCCCGAGTTCTGGGTCGCCGTGGTGAAGCCCGGACGCATCATGTTCGAGCTCGGAGGCGTCGATGAGACGTTGGCTCGCGCCGCCATGGAGCGCGCCATCCAGAAGCTGCCCATCAAGGCCAAGTTCGTCGTTCGTCCCGGTACGCACGGCACCCCGGAGGTAACCATCTAATGGCCACGACCAAAGAACACGTCGCCGAACTGCGACAGTTGGGGGACCGCGAGTTGGTGGAACGCTTGGGCGAGGCCCGACGCGAACTGTTCAACTTGCGCTTCCAACTGGCGACCGGTCAACTCGACAACTCGGCCCGACTCGGAATGGTGCGCAAAGACATCGCGCGTCTGTCGACGTTCATGCGCGAGCGCGAGATCGCGCGACACGAAGCCGTATTGGAAGGTGAGTAGTCATGACTGACTCGACGAACGAAGAAACCCGTCTGAACCCACGCAAGGTCCGCGAGGGCATCGTGATCTCGGACAAGATGGACTCGACGCTGGTCGTCGCCGTGAACGAGCGGGTCTCGCACCCGCGTTACGGCAAGACGGTGCAGCGCACGAAGAAGCTCTACGTGCACGACGAAAAGAACGAAGCCAAGATCGGCGACAAGGTACGCGTCCAAGAGACCCGTCCGTTGTCGAAGTTGAAGCGTTGGCGCCTCACCGAAGTTGTGGAGCGTGCCCGATGATCCAGCAGGAAAGCCGCCTAAAAGTCGCCGACAACAGCGGAGCGAAGGAAGTCCTTTGCATCCGCGTGCTCGGTGGGTCGCGCCGTCGTTACGCCTCGATTGGTGACGTCTTCATCGCCACCGTCAAGGAAGCAATCCCCGGGGCCGCCGTGAAGAAGGGGGACGTCGTTCGCTGCGTCGTCGTTCGCACGTCCAAGGAGAAGCGTCGTCCCGACGGTTCCTACATCAAGTTCGACGAAAACGCCGCGGTGCTGATCAACGATCAGTTGCAGCCGCGCGGTACCCGAATCTTCGGACCCGTTGGCCGTGAACTTCGCGACAAGAAGTTCATGCGCATTATTTCGCTCGCGCCGGAGGTGCTGTGATGAAGATTCGTAAAGGTGACGAAGTGTACGTCCTCGCCGGCAAGTACCGCGGGGAACGCGCCAAAGTTGAAGAGGCGCTGCCCGGGGTCAATAAGGTGATCCTCGACGGCCTCAACATCGCCAAGCGCCACACCAAGCAGGCCGGCGCGACCATGCAGGCCGGCGTCATCGACAAGTTGATGCCACTGCACGTGAGCAACGTGGCGCTCTGGTGCGACCACCACAAGGGTCCGGCCAAGGTCGGCTACCACGAAGAAGACGGCGTGAAGAGTCGCGTCTGTCGCAAGTGCGGAGAAACACTATGACCACCACGACGACCCGACCCCGACTGAAGGTCCGCTACGACGACGAGATTCGTCCGGCCCTGAAGGACGAGCTCGGACTCGACAACATCATGCAGGTGCCGCGACTCACCAAGATCGTGCTCAACTCCGGGGTCGGACGCGCCACGCAACAGGCCTCGCTGCTCGAGGGCGCGCAGCGCGACCTCGAGCTGATTACCGGCCAAAAGCCGATCGTCACGCGCGCCAAACAGTCCATCGCGAGCTTCAAGCTTCGTGAGGAGCAGCCCATTGGCGTGAAGGTGACTCTGCGCGGCGACCGCGCCTGGGAGTTCTTCGACCGTTTGCTGAGCCTGGCGATACCTCGAATCCGCGACTTCCGTGGTCTGTCGCCCAAGTCCTTCGACGGGCGCGGCAACTACACCTTTGGCATCAATGACCAGTTGATCTTCCCCGAGGTCGACTACGACAAGATCGACGCAGCCCGTGGTTTCGACATCACCATTGTCACCACGGCCGCGAACGACGAGCAGGGACGCGCATTCTTGCGCGCTTACGGCTTCCCCTTCAAGCAGGAGAGTAAGTAACTATGGCGAAGAAAGCTCTACGCATCAAGCAGCAGAAGACCCCGAAGTTCTCGACGCGTGCCTACACGCGCTGCGAACGATGTGGTCGTCCGCGCTCCGTCTACCGCAAGTTCGGCCTTTGCCGCATCTGCTTGCGTCAGATGGTGCACGCCGGCGAGATTCCCGGCGTGACCAAGGCGAGTTGGTAACCACTATGACTATGACTGACCCCATCGCCGACATGCTGACGCGCATCCGCAACGCGAACTCCGCGATGTTCGACACCGTGAAGATGCCCAGCTCGAAACTCAAGGAGAACCTCGCGAAGGTCCTCGAGCGCGAAGGTTTCATCGCCGGTTTTACGGTGACCAAGCTCGAGGGTAAGCCCTACAGCCAACTCGAGATCACCCTGAAGTACTCCGAAGACCGCAAGAAGACCATCATCGGGATCAAGCGCGTCTCCAAGCCCGGACTGCGCATCTACAAGAAGTCCGACCAGATGCCCAAGGTGCTCGGGGGCGTCGGCGTGGCCGTCGTCTCGACGAGCCACGGCCTCATGACCGACCGCGAAGCTCGCAAGGCCAAGCTCGGCGGCGAGGTGCTCTGTTATGTCTGGTAGTCGTCTCACCCCACGGAAGGTTCGCTGATGTCACGAATTGGCACTAATCCCATCACGGTTCCCTCGACGGTCAACGTCGACGTGGCAGCGGGCGTCGTCACGGTCAAGGGCCCTAACGGCACCATGAGCCGCGTCGTGCCTGAGGGCATCAACCTCAACCAAGAGGGTGACGTCCTCAGCGTGTCGCGGATCAACGACGAGACCAGGTACCGCGCACTGCACGGCCTCACCCGCACGCTGGTGGCCAACATGGTCATCGGCGTCACCGACGGCTGGTCTAAAGAACTCGAGATCATCGGGGTGGGGTACCGCGCCACCAACGGCGGCGCCGGGGTGCTCGACTTGGCGCTCGGCTTTAGCCATCCCGTGAAGTTCACCGCACCCGAGGGCATCACCTTCGAAGTGCCGTTGCCGACGCGCGTCATCATCAAGGGCGCCGACAAGGAAGTGGTCGGTCAAGTTGCCGCCTCCATCCGTAAAATCCGTAAGCCCGAGCCCTACAAGGGCAAGGGTGTGCGCTACCTCGGCGAACGAGTGGTGCGCAAAGCTGGAAAGGCTGCGAAGTAATGGCACGATCAACTCGCGAACTACGTCAGCGCCGTCACGCGCGCATCCGCCGCAAGCTCTCGGGCACGGCCGAACGACCCCGCGTGGCGATCTCGCGCACCAACAAGCACATCTCGGCCCAGATCATCGACGACGTGGCCGGGCGTACCTTGGCCGCCGCCTCCTCGGTCGAGGCCGGTCTGAAGGACACGAGCGGTGGCAACATCGACGGCGCCAAAGCGGTCGCGGACTTACTCGCGACGCGGGCGAAAGACGCCAACATCACCAAAGTGGTCTTCGACCGCGGCGGTTTTGACTATCACGGGCGGGTCGCGGCATTCGCCGATACACTTCGCGCCGCCGGATTGGAGTTCTAATGGCAGCAGATCTAGAGCAGTACGAAGAGCGCACCATCAAGGTGAATCGCGTCTCGAAGGTGGTGAAGGGTGGACGTCGGTTCTCCTTCACGGCCCTCATGGTCATCGGTGACGGTAACGGCCGCGTTGGTCTCGGCTACGGCAAGGCCAAAGAAGCGGGCCTGGCCGTGCAAAAGGGCATTGAAGAGGCTCGCAAGAACCTCTTCGACGTGCCCTTGGCCGGTACCACCATTGTTTACCCGGTCCTCGGCGCCTCGGGCGCCGGACGAGTGCTGATGAAGCCCGCCGCCCCCGGCACGGGCGTCATCGCCGGTGGCGCCGCGCGCGCCATCTTGGAGATGGCCGGCGTCAAAGACATCATCGCCAAGTCGCTCGGATCGTCCAACGGCATCAACGTGGCCCACGCCACGATTGAAGGGCTGAAGCAACTGCGTCGGCCCGAAGAGATTGCCTCGTCGCGCGACAAGCCGGCCGATCACGTCATTCCGAGCGGCACCCTTCGCGCGTACCGCGAGCGCCAGCGCGAGGGTGACCTGTTCAAGGTTACGGAGAACTAATCATGCAACTCAAGGTCACACAAATTCGCTCCGGCATCGCCACCAAGCCCAAGCACCGCGGAACCCTCCGCGCGCTCGGGCTGCGCGGTATTGGTCAGTCCAACGTGCTGCCCGACCGACCCGAGATCCACGGGATGATCGCTCGGGTGCCGCACCTCGTCAAAGTAGAAGAGGTCAACGAATGAAGTTGCACGATCTCAAATCACCCGAAGGCTCGATCAAGCGTAAGAAGATCGTCGGTCGCGGTATCGGTGGGCGCGGCGGCAAGACGGCCGGACGAGGCACCAAGGGTCAAAAGGCCCGTCGCCAGATCCCGGCCGGCTTCGAGGGTGGCCAGTTGCCACTCCTCCAGCGCATCCCCAAGCTGAAGGGTTTCACCAACCCGTTCCGCGTGGAGTACACGCCCGTCAACCTAGACGCCCTCGCCCAGTTGGGACTCACCGACATCACCCTCGAGGTGCTGGTCGACAAGGGACTCGCTCGTAAGAAGGACTTCGTCAAGGTCCTCGGGCGCGGCGAGTTGAAGGGCGTGCTGCACGTGTCGGCGCACCGTTTCTCCGCGTCGGCCAAGGCCGCCATCGAAGCGGCTGGCGGCACGACGACCGAAGTGGCGCTGCCCTTCGCCGTTCGCCCTCCCGCGTCAGGCAACCAACACCAGAACCGATAAGGTCGCTTCGTGCTGCGCCGACTTGGAAACATCTTCCGTGTACCGGACCTTCGCAATAAGGTCCTGTTCACGATTGGCGTCATCTGCCTGTACCAGGCCGGCGCCAACATTCCGATTCCCGGGGTGAGTTGGAGCCAGGTCCAGCTGCTCCAGACCAAGGCCGGCGCCAGTGGCGTGCTCGGATTCTTGAACCTTTTCTCTGGTGGGGCGCTCACCCGACTGGCCGTGTTCGGCCTCGGCGTTATGCCTTACATCACGAGCTCGATTGTCATTCAGCTCTTGACGACGGTCATCCCCAAGCTGACGCAGTGGCGTGACCAAGGGGCCGTGGGGCAAAAGAAGATCACCCAGACGACCCGGTATCTCACCATTGGCCTCGCCCTGTTGCAGTCGACCGGTCTCATCTACGCTTTCCACGGTCACGACCAGGCGCTGCTCGGCTTCAACATCGACCTCATTCCTAAGTTCACCTTGGCGCTCGGCCTCTTCATGGTCGCGATCATGACCGCCGGTACGGCCTTCGTCATGTGGCTCGCCGAGCTCATCACCCAGCGCGGCATTGGCCAGGGCATGAGTCTGTTGATCTTCGCGAACGTCGTCGCCGGTCTGCCCTCGGGTGGCCACGCCGTGTGGGCCGAAGGTGGCCCGCTGAAGTTCTTCGTGATCTTCGCCATCTCCATAGGTCTCCTCGTCCTCATTGTCTTCATGGACAACGGGCAACGAAGGATTCCCGTCACTTTCGCGCGACGGGTCGTGGGACGTAAAGAGATGGGTGGGAACTCGACGTATATCCCGCTCAAAGTGAACCAGTCGGGGGTTATCCCGATCATTTTCGCGTCGTCGGTGCTCTACATCCCGATTCTCATGAGCAACGTCATCGTGTGGGCTTCCTTCCAGAGCTTCGTCCAGCGTTCCTTGCAGCCCACGAGCTTCGTCTACATCCTCTCCGACTTCGCCCTGATTGTCGCCTTCACCTTCTTTTACGTCTACATCGCCTTCGAGCCGCACCAGCAGGCCGAGATGTTGCGCCAGCAGGGCGGCTTCGTCCCGGGCATTCGACCGGGCATGCCGACCGAGAAGTACTTCGCACGCATGCTGAGTCGCATCACCGTGGTGGGCGCCTTCTTTTTGGCCTCGGTCGCCGTGGTGCCCAGCCTCCTCATGGCGATGTGGCACATCAACCGCTTCCCGTACTACGGCACGACCTTGCTGATCGCCGTCGGGGTCGCCCTCGAAACCATGCGCCAGATCGATAGCCAACTCATGATGCGAAACTACGAAGGCTTCCTGAAGCGGTAGTCATGTCGCCACGTCTAAACCTGATCGTCCTGGGCAAACAGGGCGCGGGTAAGGGAACCCAGTGCACGGTCCTCGCCCTGAAATACGGCATTCCGCACGTCTCTACCGGTGACATCTTGCGCAACGCGGTGAAGGCCGGCAGCGAACTCGGTCAGCGAGTCGCCTCAGTGCTCGAAGCCGGTGAGCTGGTTCACGACGACCTGGTAAACGCGCTGGTGCGCGAGCGATTCACCGAGGCCGACGCGCAACGTGGCGTCCTGCTCGACGGGTTTCCGCGCACGCTCAACCAGGCCGAGGCGCTCGAAGCCATGCTCGGCAGCGACGGCATCAAACTGTGCATCAATCTGGACGTGGCCAAGGAGTTGGTGATCCGTCGGCTCTCCAGCCGACGCGTCTGCCAAGAGTGCGGTGCGACCTACAAGGACACCGACGTCGAGGCCATCTCGGGCACCTGCACCAACTGCGGCGGCGACGTCATCCAGCGGACCGACGACCATCCTGACGCGATTCGTACTCGCCTCGAAACCTACGAGCGCGACACCGAACCACTGCTCACCTTCTATGGACAGCGTGAAATACTGGTGACGGTGAACGGTGACCAGAGCCCCGACGACGTGACCAACGCCATCGTCAGCGTGCTGCACGAACGGGGACTGGCGTGAGGCGTTCGAGCGACGAACTGAACAAGATGCGTAAGGCCGGCAAGGTCGTGGCCGAGATGCACGAAAAGACGCGCGCGGCAATTCGCCCCGGCACGACGACCATGCAGCTGAACGAAATTGCCGCCGACGTGCTCGCCAAACGCGGAGCGCGCTCGAACTTCCTTAACTATCACGGCTTTCCCGCCGTGATCTGCACGAGTCCCAACAACATGATCGTGCACGGCATTCCCGGTGACTACACGCTCGAAGAGGGCGACATCATCTCCGTGGACGCCGGCGCGATCATCGAGGGCTACCACGGCGACGCGGCTTACACCGCAGGCGTTGGCGCGATCAGCGACCAGGCGAAGAAACTCCTCGAGGTCACCGAGCGCTCCCTCTGGGCGGGTATTGAGCAATTGGTGAAGGGGCAACGCCTGCACGAAGTCGGTCGTGCCGTGCAAAACGTGGCGGAAGCGGCGGGCTTCTCGGTCGTTCGCGAGTACGTGGGACACGCTATTGGCACCGAAATGCACGAGAGTCCCCAGGTGCCCAACTACTGGCCGGGTACGCCCGGGCCCACCTTGAAGGAGGGCATGGTCTTCGCCATCGAGCCGATGGTCAATATCGGTAGCTACGAGACCTACACGCTGGACGACGGCTGGAGTGTCATGACCGAAGACGGCGAGTTGTCCGCACACTTCGAACACACCATTGCCGTGACCGAGAACGGACCCGAAGTCTTTACTGCTTAGTCCTTCGGATGCAGCCGGTCGTTCTGACGCTGCGCGAAGAGGGCCGCTTCGGTTCGTCGCTGGAAACCCAGCTTGGCGAGCAAGTTCGAGACGTAGTTCTTGACGGTCTTCTCGGCGAGGAACATGACGTCGGCGATCTCTCGATTACTGAGCCCCTCGCTCAAGAGGTCGAGAATTCTATGTTCTTGGGCACTCAGACTCTCGAGGCGAATGTCTTCGGTGATCTGGCGACGAAGACGTTCGCGGGCCCGGTCGATCTGATCGGTCGTGAGCAGCATCTCGCCGTTGGCCACCCGACGGATGGAGGTCACCAGATCGCCGCCGCGCACGTTTTTCAATACGTAACCGCGAGCTCCGGCGAGGACCGACGCGCTGAGGGCTTCGTTGTCGGCGAACGACGTGAGCATGAGGCAGCCGAGTTCGGGACGCTTGGTGCGAAGTTGTCGACAAAGATCCACGCCACTGCCGTCAGGAAGTCGTACGTCGAGGACCGCGACGTCAATGTTGCTGATGTCGAGGGCGGCCCCTTCTTCGACGGTGCCGGCCTGGGCGACGACCTCGAGGTCCACTTCGTTTTCGAGTAGTTCGCGCAGGCCGCGGCGAACGATCTCATGGTCATCGACGAGGAGCAGGCGAATCATCTCAGTCCATCCGGTTGGCGGTCCAACGAACCATTGTCCCAACCCCAATGATACTTTCCACCGCGCAATCGCCTCCCAGTTCACGAGCGCGCGAACTCAGGTTGCGCAGACCGCGACCTGCCCCGATGCGTGGGGTGAAGCCCACGCCGTTGTCGCGCACGACCACTTCGACGAGATTCTGGGTGACGTCGACCTGGATCTGGACCACCGAGGCTTGGGAGTGGCGCACGATGTTGGAGAGGATCTCGCGCAGGGCCTGCACCGCGTGGTGAGCGCAGTGCGTGCCGATCTGGTCGTCGATGCCCGACGCCACCTTGACCTCGGCCACGATGCCGAGTCGGGACTGGATTTCGTGGGAGAGCACGCCAATGCGGTCGCGGAGCGACTCGCCGGTCGGCTGGTCCTGATCGATCTCAAAGATGGTGGTGCGAATCTCGTGGATGGTGGCGTCGAGTTCGTCCAGCACGTTGTTGATCCGGTCGCGTACTGCGTCGTCGAGCACGGACGAAAGAGAGATCTGCAACGCCAGTCCAACGCCGAATAGCCGTTGGATAACGGTGTCGTGGAGATCACGCGCGAGTCGCTCGCGTTCTTCGGAGAGCGTGAGTTCACGCACGTTCGAGCGCAGGAGTTCTTGATCAATGACCAGTCCGGCGGCCCGGCCGAACGCTTCGACCAACTGCTCGGCTTCTTCGCTGAACGGCTTTCCGTCGAGCGGTTCGGTCAGGTAGAGGTTGCCGTAGATGTGTCCGTCGGCGGTCATCACCGGCACGCCGAGGAATTGGTGCATCGGCGGATGACCGGGCGGGAAGCCCGACGAGCTGTGGTGCGCACTCAGTTCATCGATGCGAAGGGGAGCCGCTCGACGGATGATCTCGCCCAGCAGTCCGTGGCCGACCGGTTCGTCGCCGATGGCGGCGCGCTCGTCGATAGAAAGGCCGTAGGTGATGAAACGCGAAAGGGTCGCTCCGTCGCCGGCCATGACCCCGAGGGCGCCATATTTCGCCCCGACCAGCCGACTGGCCGTTTCGATGATCCGCGCGAGCAGCCCGTCTAGGTCCGCGTCGGTCTCGATGAGAAGGATCGCGTCGATCAGTGCGTGGAGGCGCTCGGGATCGTTGATCTTGTGAAACGCCATTGGAAAGAGCCTCCCACAGAGCTTCACGCGCAGAAAACAATCAGTGGCCCCGTTGCCCGATGACGACGGACAGGGGGAGTGCCAGAAGGGTGGCTCCTCGTTCGCGCGACGCCTCGATTCTCGGGACTTGCAACTCCTCGGGGGCGGCGCTGCTGGCAATTCCCGACACCATCACGGACCACGTGCAGCCCTGCTCATCGATACCGTCAATCTGCACCGAAATGACGTCACCTCGTCGGGCGGCCAAGATCACCGCGCTCTCACGACTGGAGAGGACCAAATGATCCTCTCCGATCAGGGCAATTCGTGCCGGCAGGGCCGCGGGAAGACATCGCACCGAGAGGACCACGCGGGCGAGGTCGGCGTTGTCCAGTAGGGCCAGACAGGCGTCACGCGACAAGGGTTCGCTCGAAAGAGACTGACCCGTTGCTGCCATCTCTCCAGTGTGGGGGCAATCGCCCTTTGTCCACTAGGGTCGCCGGTCACTTTCGACCTGTAAGATAGAAGGACGAACGACCGGACGCCGGAGCCGTGTTGGGCCGGGCTTTTGCGTTTCGCCAGAAATTTGGTAGAATTGTCAGCCGACCTCTTGGCACGCCTCGAGGTCCATCCGTGAAGGAGTTTTTGCTCCTCCACGTCCCGCTGTGCCGTTACAAGGAGAAAGAACCTGAGCAAGCCAAAGGAAGACGCGTTTACCGTTGAGGGGACCGTCGTCGAGCCTCTACCAAACGCCATGTTCCGCGTCGAGTTGGAGAACGGGTATACCGTGCTCGCTCACAGTTCGGGCAAAATGCGCATGCACCGCATCCGTATTCTTCCCGGTGACAAGGTCCAAGTGGAGATCACTCCCTACGACATGACCCGCGGACGCATCACCTACCGCTACAAATAACTCAAGTTCTAGAAGATCGAGAAAGCAGAGACATGAAGGTTCGCGCGAGCGTAAAGCCCATGTGTGAGAAGTGCAAGGTCATTCGCAGGGCCGGCGTCGTCCGGGTTATCTGTGAACAGCCTCGCCACAAGCAGCGTCAGGGCTAGGAGACGAGATATGGCCCGAATTGCTGGTGTCGACATTCCGCGCGAAAAGCGCACCGTGATCGCACTCACCTACATCTTTGGCGTTGGTCCCACCATCGCCCAACAGATCTGCGCCGCGACCGACGTGGACGAATCAACGCGCGTGAAGGACCTCAGCGAAGCTGACGTCAACAAGCTTCGCGGTTACATCGACCAGAACGTCACGGTCGAGGGAGACCTGCGTCGTGACGTCGCCCAAGACATCAAGCGCAAGATGGAAATCAACTCGCTCCAGGGCATCCGCCACCGCAAGGGTCTGCCCGTTCGCGGACAGCGCACTCGCACCAACGCCCGCACTCGCAAGGGTCCTAAGCGCACCGTCGCCGGCAAGAAGAAGGTAACGAAGTAATGGCTAAACCGAACACGGTTCGTAAGGGTCGCAAGAAAGAACGTAAGAACGTCGCCTTTGGCGTGGCTCACATCAAGAGTTCGTTCAACAACACGATCGTCTCGATTACCGACCCCGAGGGCAACGTCTTGTCGTGGGCCTCGTCCGGTCAGGTGGGCTTCAAGGGATCGCGCAAGTCAACGCCCTACGCTGCGCAGCTGGCCGCCGAGAAGTGTGCGCGCGCCGCGATGGAACACGGAGTGAAGAAGGTCGACGTACTCGTGCGCGGACCGGGCTCGGGCCGTGAGACGGCCATTCGTTCGATCGCCGCCGCCGGTATTGAAGTCGTCGCCATCAAAGACGTGACGCCGCTGCCCCACAATGGATGCCGCCCCAAAAAGCGTCGTCGAGGCTAAGGAAGATCATGGCTCGTTATACAGGACCCGTTTGCCGACTTTGTCGACGTGAACGCACCAAGTTGTACCTCAAGGGTGAGCGATGCTTCACCATGAAGTGCCCCGTCGCCGAGAACTCGGACCGCCAAACGCGCGCCTTCCCTCCGGGCATGCACGGGCGTGACCGGCAACGTCAGGGCTCGGAGTACTTGACCCAGCTGCGCGAGAAGCAGAAGGCCCGTCGTATCTACGGACTTCTGGAGAAGCAGTTCCGCAACCTCTACGAAGAGGCCAGCCACCGTCCGGGCATGACCGGTACGAACCTGCTGCAGTTCTTGGAACTTCGCCTCGACAATATTGCCTACCGGGCCGGTTGGGGCGCGTCGCGCGCCCAGGCCCGTCAGTTCGTTCGTCACGGTCACGTGACTATTGATGGCAAGCGCGTCAACATCCCGTCGTACCGGGTTCGCCCCGGCGAAGTCATTGCTCTGAAGAACGTCACGCGTGAGAACTTCAACGTGAAGCGCAACCTCGACGTGCTCGACCGCACCGTGCCCGGTTGGCTCGAAACGGGCGACGGCGGATTCAGCGTCACCGTTCGCATTGTTCCCCAACGTGAACAGATTGACGAATCAATCAGAGAGCAGCTCATCGTTGAGCTGTACTCCAAGTAATTCCACCCCTTAAAGACCTCAAGGAGTCCTTATGTTGATCATCCAGCGCCCCATCATTGAAGCCCTCGGCGACGAACTGAACAACCGTCAGTCCTTTGGCATCGGACCGCTCGACCCAGGTTTTGGCCACACCCTCGGTAACTCGCTTCGCCGCACCTTGCTCTCGTCGATTCCCGGCGCCGCCGCCACCCGCGTGAAGTTCGACGCGGTGTTGCACGAATTCGGCGTCATCGAAGGCGTGAAGGAAGACGTGCAGGACATCTGCCTCAACCTGAAGGACCTGCTCTTGCAGGTACACAGCGACGAGCCAGTGACCCTTCGACTCGACAAGCGCGGCGAAGGTTCGGTCACGGCCACCGACCTCTCCACGACCGCGGACGTCGAGATCTTGAACGGTGACCTGCACCTCGCGTACCTCACCAACGCCAAGTCGGTGCTTACGTTCGAACTCACCGTCGAGCGTGGCAAGGGCTACGTCGGCGCCGAGGGGAACAAGGGTTCGTCCACCATCGGCGTCATTCCGCTGGACGCAATCTTCACTCCCGTTCGTCGGGTCAGCTTCGAGATCGAGCCGGTACGCGTCGAGCAGAGCAAGGACTTCGACCGTCTCGTCATCGAAATCGAGACTGACGGTTCGATTACCCCTCGCGAAGCACTGGCCTCGGCCGGTAAGACGCTGGGTTCACTGGTGGAACTCATTGGCAACTTCGACGAAGAGGCTCCCGCCTTGGAGCTCGGCGACGTGGGCACGGCGCAGGCCGCCGCCAGCGAACTCGACATTCGCATCGAAGAGCTTGGTCTCACCGAGCGTTCGCGCAACTGCTTGAAGCGCGCCGGGATCAACACCATCGCCCAACTCGTCAACGCCACCGAGCGTGACCTCACTTCGATCACCAACTTTGGCGCCACCTCGCTGAAGGACGTCAACGACCGTCTCGAAGAGCGCGGTCTCTCGCTTCGAGTAGAGGACTAAACATGCGTGGTACTCCCACCAAGGGCAAGCGATTCGGTGGCGACAGCGCTCACCAAAAGGCGATGATGGGCAACCTCGTCGCTTCGATGATCGCGGCTGAGTCAATCGTGACCACCGAGGCGAAGGCCAAGGCACTTCGTCCCATCGTGGAGAAGGTCGTCACCGCAGCCAAGAACTCGCCCGAAGGTTCCGTGCACGCGCAGCGACGCGTCATTTCCTTTATCCGTGACAAGGACATGACCCACAAGCTGTTCACGGAGATCGCTCCTCGTTACACGGAGCGTCCCGGTGGCTACACGCGCATCTTGAAGCTCGGACCGCGCCAAGGTGACAACGCGCCAATGGCTCGCATTGAGTTCGTCTGATCAACCCGTAGCCGCCACCCAACGGTGGCGTCTCGATATTGCCTACGACGGCAACGCCTTTTCCGGCTTCGCCTACCAGCCCCAGTTCACCACGGTGGTTGGTCTGCTTCGGGCCACACTGGCCAGTACCTTACGGATGCCCGAACCGGTCATCGTGGGTGCCGGGCGCACCGATAGTGGCGTGCACGCCTTCGCCCAGGTCGTCCACGTCGATCTACCTACGGTCTTATTCGCCAAGACCCGCGGTCCGGACCCCGAGCGGCTTATGCTCTCGCTCAACAAGCAGCTACGCGGGCGCATTCAAGTTCTGAGGGCGCAAGTGCTCGACGACGAGTTCAGTGCGAGGTTCTCGGCGCGGTGGCGTGAGTACCGTTACCTCGTACTTGAGGCGACGCCCCCGGGGCTCGATCTCACCAACGCGTGGTCATGGACGGTGCGCGGTCCGCTCGACATCGAGGCCATGAACCGCGTCAGTGAGACCATTCTCGGTACGCACGACTTTCGCGCCTTTTGTCGGCGCCCCACGAACGCAACGGCCGACGAGCCACTGCTACGACGGGTCATTGACGCAAGATGGGAGCGGCTGAACGACGAGTGGGCCATGACGCCCGCGAACGCTGCGGCCCTCAAGTTCACCATTCGGGCCCAATCGTTTTGTCACAATATGGTGCGCTGTCTCACGTCGCTCATGGTCGAGATTGGCCAGGGACAGTGGCCGGAATCGACTCTCTTAGAAAGACTTGAGAATCTCGACCGCGACCACCTTCCCGCTCCCGCTCCCGCCGCGGCGTTGACCCTCGTGGGTGTTGGTTACGACGAGGCTGCCGGTGGCCCCTCGGGACGCTCCCGCTAGCGTAGAAACAACCAGAAGAGCCTCGAAATGACGGGGTCTCTCGCAACGGCGTTGCTTATCTGGAACTATCCCACTTCGCTCGAAGGGTGACCTGGTGCACACAGACGTGACGTTCGATTGGTCGCTTCGAGACTCAAGACGGCCTACGCCTCGCGCAGGTCACTCCTTCGCTAAAAGCCCGTAGCCCACACCTATGTCGAACCAGCTAAGTCAGGCGTCACAGTCGGCGGCGAAGACCATGTGGTCCGAACTCACTTCGGGTATCTTCGGGCGCGGAGCGTTGTCGTTCCTGTTGGCCACGGCGGGTGTCAGCGTCTCGAACTTTGCGTTCCACGTGGTCGTGAGTCGCGTGATTGGACCCGACCAGTACGGCGCTCTCGGAGCGATTCTCGGCGTAATCAATCTGCTCTCCGTGCCGATCATCGCCATTCAGATCGCGGCGACCCAGGCCGTGGTCGGCCGAGGCCCGAGCGAGACCTCGCACAACGTCAGCAAGATGGTCCAGCGCGTGGCGCTCTTTGGCGTTTTGGGGACCGTGCTGATGTTGGCCTGCGCGGTTCCTCTGGATTCGTTCTTGCACCTCACGTCGCCGGTGTCGGTCGTGTTGGTCGCGGTATGGATTCCCTTCGCCGCGGTCGGGGCGGCCCTACAGGGTTCACTCATTGGCGAGTACCGCTTTCGCCCCGCCGCTTTCGCGATCTTCGTGGGCGGCGGGCCGATTCGTCTCGTCCTGGGAGCGACGTTGGGTTTGATGAGCTACGGGGTGACCGGCGCCATCGCCGCGACGCTCATCGCGCAGATCTTCACCACGATG
>JANXXO010000079.1 GCA_025350565.1 Acidimicrobiaceae bacterium | reverse complement strand
GCCGGCGTCGAGCGCGTGATCGACGAGTCGCGCTCTGGCCTGGTGTCACCGCGAGCGTCCAGTCGCCGCACGTTCCTCTTGGGCCTCGGTGGCGCCGCCGTGGGTGGAGCTGCACTCCTGACGGTGGGGGCTCCGGTCCTCGCGGGCGCCGTCTCCCTGGGTCGCGGAGCCACCTCTGCGCCCGAAGCGAAGGCCTTCCCTCCGGCCGGCCTGAAAGGTGACCTCGCCGTCGCCGCGGTCGCGGCCTCACTGGAAAACCTCGCGATCTTTACGTACAGCGCCGGTTTAAGCGCCGCGACCAAGGGAAAGCTCGGTACCGTTCCGCCGGCCGTGGCGACCTTCGCGACGACGGCCAAGGCGCAACACAGCGAACACGCGCAGGCGTGGAATTCGGTCCTGAAAGCCAATGGCAAAGCCAAAGTGACGGTCACGAATCCGACGTTGACGCCGGTGGTCCAAGCCGACTTCGCCAAGGTCAAGGACATCCCGGGGCTCGCCAAACTGGCGCTCATGCTCGAAATCATCGCCGCTGAGACGTACCAAGCGGAGACCTCGATGTTGAAAAGCTCGGCGGCCGTGGCCCTCTCCTCATCGATTCAACCCGTCGAGATGCAACACATTGCGATTCTGTACTACGTGCTGGGCGACTATCCGGGCGCGCAAAATGCCGCCGGGCAGCCGATCGCCTTTGGATCCACCTCGAAGGCGGTCTAGCCACCTTTCGCTGGTTAGAGGTCCGTTTTCCCCGGTGAAGCGCTTACAGCTGATTCCCTTCGCCCTTGCTGCGTTCGAGGTGGGCGCAGGGTTTGACGTCGTGGCGGCAAGGGCGCAGTGGTCGGCACCGGCCACCGTGAACGACCCACGCCGCGGCGAAGGCGGCAGCACCAAGACCCCTCACAAGAAATTCGGGATTTGCTCATCCGGACTCTCTGCGGCAACGAATAGATGTCAGTGCAAAAAAATCCGCGAAGGCTCTCAACCGCGAAGCAGTTCGATTCGCCGGCGAGGGCATTCGCCACAGAACTTCACGAACCCGGTTCGAGAAAGAGGTGTTCCAATGGCTGAGATTTCACGAAGGAATTTTTTAAAGACCGCCCGCAATGGCGCCGCGGCGGTCGGCATGGTTGCCGTCGCTCCGACGATGGTGCTGACGCAGGCCGGTGCGGCCACGACGTCGAAGCCGAAGCTGGCCAAAGAAACGGCCACCGTTCGTCCGGTCTCTTCCGACGAGACCGTCGTCGTCCACATCCCCAATCCCCGCTCGGGTGAGATCCATTTCATGGTCGGCACCCGCGAGGTCGTCACCCACGACCGTGCCCTCGTCGCGCGACTCATCCGCGACATCAGCTGAACCCCTCCATCCCTATCCACTCACTAACCAACGACTTCACTCACAAGAAAGGTTTAACCAATGTCTTCACACGCTGAGGCACCAGAAATCTCCAAGGACCCCGTCGCTGACTCAACGGACCTCTACGCATTCATTAGCCCCGATGCACCCTCGATGGTCACGTTGATCGCGAATTACATCCCTCGTCAGCAGCCCGCCGGTGGACCGAACTTCTTCGAGTTCGGCGACGACGTGCTGTACGAGATTCATATCGACAACACCGGCGACGGCGACAGCGACATTACGTATCAGTTCCGCTTCAACACGGTCTTGACCGACACGGGCGGCAACGACACCTTCTTGTACAACACGGGCCAAATCAAATCACTGTCCGACGCGACCTGGAACCGCAAGCAGTTCTACACGGTCACCCGCAAAGACAAGCACGGTACGCACGTTCTCGGGAAACACCTCGCGTGCCCGCCGTGCAACGTAGGAAAGAATTCAATTCCTGACTACGCCGCGCTCACGGCGCAGGCCATCCACACGTCCGGCAGCACGAAGATTTTCGCCGGCCAGCGCGCCGATGGTTTCTACGTCGACCTGGGTTCAATCTTTGACCTCGGTGACCTTCGTCCCTTCCAGCCCGACTTTCTGTTGAAGGGCGCGGCGATCGCCGGCGTCAACTCGTTGGCCGCGACCAACGTCCACTCGATTGCCCTGCAGATTCCCATCACGCAGCTGACCAAAGGTGGCAAGCTGCCCGGTGCCTACACCGACGCCGACTCGACCATCGGCGTGTGGACAACGGCGAGTCGTCAGAAGACCAAAATCTACGGCGAGCACAAGGGAAACACTGGCCCGTGGGAGCAGGTCTCCCGACTGGGTAATCCCCTGATCAACGAGGTCATCATTCCCATGGGGAAGAAGGACTACTGGAACGGTGAAGAGCCAGAGCGCGACTCACAGTTCTCTAAGTACTACGACCACCCGGGTTTGGCCGCACTGCTCAACGTGCTCTACCCCGGGGCGTTCCCGAACCTCGCCGCCTACACCGCGGTCAAGTCCAACACCCGTCCGGACCTCGACGCCGTACTACTCACTGGTGTGCCGCCGCTTTTCCCCGGCTTCCAGAACTACACCGGAAAGACCAAAGCCGACATGCTTCGCTTGAACGTGGCAATTCCACCGACAGCGACGGCCTCGGCGAGCATCCTCGGCGTCGTCGGCGGCGACAACGCGGGCTTCCCGAACGGGCGACGCGTGTACGACGACGTTGTGAGTATTGAGTTGAAGGCGGTGGCGGGCGCACTGCTCGGTGCGGTCGTAAAGAGCTACAAGCCCGATGCGGCGGCCGGACTGCTCTTCGACGTGGGCGGCCCGACGGCCGAACCGGCGAAGGTGTCGGACCTCACGGCCTTCGGTCTGACCTTCGGCTCCTCGTTCCCGTATCTGGCCGACCCGTGGGATGGCTACGACAACCCGGCCACCCAACTTCAGGGCGTCGCCGGCTGAGCATCTCCTTAACCCGTACCTATTAGCACCGAGAGAGCAATGCAACACGACCTCGTCGAACTCACTGAACACGATCACGGCGACTCGCACGAACACGTGGATTCACACGTGCACGCGACAGGCCACACCCACGCGGTGGCGCCCGTCGAGCCGAGCCGGGCGGTCATGATCAACGTGGGCTCGGACACCGGCGCATTGGTGTTGCACTCGAGCGCGGAGCGGGCGGGCATCGAAGTCCACGTCTACCCAATGTCCGATCCCTCGCGACGGACCCACGTATGGGTCCTGCCGCGAGAGGGTCGCGACGGCGTGGTGTACGCGGCCATCTTTCCAAGTTTGGCCATTGGCGAGTGGGCCGTCCTCAACGAGGACGGTTCCGTCGCAATGGTCGTTGCGGTACCCCCCAACAAAGTGACGCAGGCGGAGTGGCGCTAGTCAGCCCTGATCCGTTCCACTCCGCCTGTGTTTCACCCGCTTCCCTCGCGAACCCGCAACCTTCCAAACGGCGTTGCTAGCGAATACAGCGCGAGAAACTGAGTGGTGGAGTCGACTGTTCGCCCGTGGCAGTGCGGTGGTCACGCGAAGGTGTGACGAAATATGAAAATTTGCTGGCGAGTGGTGACATCGCGACCGCACACTGTTAACGTCGAATTCCCATGAAACGTCGTCAGTCGAAGCGCAGCCGCGCGCAGTCGCGGATGTGGCGCGCCTGGGTCACGGCGGCGCTGCTGACCACGCCGATGACCGTCAATGTTGCCTCCCCGGACGGCGCCGCAGCGACCACGTGGCGAGTCGCGGCGAGGGGAGCAACCGCCTCGAGTCAGATGGGCACTCGAAGTCAGTCCACCTCACCGTTGACCGATATCCCCGTCGCGAACAAGGGGCGCTTTCGCCCTGCGCGTCGGGGATGCAATTTTCTCCCGGCGTCGGCGCTGGCTCGCGGCGCTCACCCGTCGCCACTGCCGCTCGGACGGTGCCGGGTCCTCGAGATCGGCGACTCACTCGGCGACGACCTCGGCTTTGGTCTCTACAAAGAACTTGGCCATACGCCCGGGCTCAGCTTGTTGGTGACCGACAAGTCCTCGACGGGATTATCGGCGTCGTGGTTCTACAACTGGCCACAACACTTCAAGAAGTTTCTCGCGCAAGATCGGCCGAATCTGGTCGTGATGGTCTTTGGCGCCAACGACGAGCAAGCCCTGGCCGTCAAGGGAGTGTCGCAACCCTTCGGTTCGTCGGGGTGGCGTCGAGCGTACGTGGCGCGCGTACAGCGGATTGATCGTATTGCGACCAATGCCGGCTGTTACGTTCTTTGGGTTGGCACGCCAATCGTGCAACCGAACGGGTATCGACAGGGTCTCTACGCGCTCGACAAAATTTACGAACGCGTGGCCGCCTCAACTCCCGGCGTGACGTTCCAACCATCGTGGAAGCTCTTCGCCACCGAGAGTGGCCAATATCGAGGCGGTGCCTTTGTCAACCACCGCAGCGACGGACTGCGCCTTTCTGACGGCATCCATTTCAACTCCACGGGTGAGTTGGTATGGGGGACCTTTATTGCTCGCCAGATGGCCGCGATCTACAACGTGCGTATCGGTCCGCGTGCCCCCAAGACAATCGACGGCTAGAGCCTGATCGTCGTGGCAATTCGAACCATCCGTCGTCCCGCGCTACGACCATTGCACAACGGAGCTATACGACGACCTCATCGACGGTGACGCCAATACGAGTTGGCTTCCATTGATGATTTTAACGCCAACGTTCGAAGTGCACATCCAGGCCTGGGCACAGGACGAGTCATCGGACTGGCATGACCACAGGGGTTCGTCGGGCGCCGTCACCGCTGTGTCGGGATCCCTTGTCGAGCACGCCCGCGCCAAGAATTACGTGGACGTGGTGAGGCGTTGCAAGGCGGGAACGTCCAGCACCATTGGCCCCGACC
Source organism: Acidimicrobiaceae bacterium (assembly GCA_025350565.1). Lineage (GTDB taxonomy): Bacteria > Actinomycetota > Acidimicrobiia > Acidimicrobiales > RAAP-2 > RAAP-2. Next base: position 34,494 of record JANXXO010000079.1, on the reverse strand, counting down.
ACGTGCACGATGTCCTATTCGTCGCCGGTGCGCCGGCGGTGAGTATGCGTGCGTACCCACCACCGCTGTGGGGACTCACTTTTTGTGATTGTTCCGAAGTTGGATTCGCGGCGCGTAAATACGTCGAAGAAGAGCGCTGAACGACGATTAACCCGTGGATGCATCGAGACGCTTGCCAAGGGTGCGTCAGCTCCGTAGGGATTGAACAAGGCCCGGAGTACTTTTCGTTCGCACCGAGTTGCGTGAAAGTCTCACCACCGTCGAAATCGCGCGTGCCCCCGACAGGAGTCGAACCTGCGCACATGGCTTCGGAGGCCAATGCTCTATCCACTGAGCTACGAGGGCGATGTGACCACTGTACTTCGAGTGATTTGGACTCGGCGACGACAAGCATTCGCCCTCGTTAGTGGACTTTCGCGAATGTTGAGAAAAGTGGCGCGACGGGACCACATCTTGATGACCGGGTCGTCGACTAGGGGCGCTTGCGTGCCCATTCGAAATTGTCGTTTAGGCGCTGGGGACTAAGTACAGTCCGATGACCTGCCACTCGGCCGAGGCCGATTGGGTCCAGATGCCGGTGACCGTGCCCGAGGCACCCACGACTTGATAGGACATGCTTTCGTCCCAGGCGAGTTTGAACGCGCCGGCGTTGTAGTTCACCCACGGAGAAGCAGGCCCCGACGAGAACGAACTGTTCAGGCCATTGGCGTAAAGCACCGCCACCGCGTTCGCCGGTGACGTGACCGAACCGCTCGGGCCCGTGCCCGTGCCGGTGCTCGGCGCGCTGGCTGCGGCATTCAGCGTTCCCGAAAACTCGGTGGCCTGCGCGTACCAGGAGGAACCACCGCTCATGGTCACCGTCACGGTGCGCCCAGCGCCCGTCACGCCCGAAAGAACCCAGAGTTCAATGTCGGACTGTCCCGTTTGGAGACTGGCGTCCACCTTCACGAAGGTGCCCATGGGACTCGTGACCGATGTCACCACTTGGCCCGTTGATCCACCGCCCAGTGTCGCCAGAACAATGGTGTCACCGAGGGCGGCGTTCGCCGCCAGGACGGTGCCGGGTGCCCCACTGGCGATCGCCCCCGTTCCCACGTCGCCCCATTGCACTTGCGCGGATGTGGCCGCTCCCGCAATGGCCGGTGCACCTATCAGTAATAAGGCGGGCAGGATTGCCGCCATCGCCATGTAACGCGCGATTTTGGCTGAGCCTCTCAGGGTCTTCATAATCACGGCCCTTTCATCGACAGGTCACCGAAACTTACAAGAAAACGGCGGCGAGGGGAAATGCCGGGACCCCGCCGACCGGAACGTCTGACGAAGTGCGAATTTCCCTCGAAACGCAGGTGATCGGGGTCGCCGCACCCGTGCGCGATGGAGGTCATCCGTAAACGTCACCACCCGCATGCTCCGTCGCACCATCGCGAGGTTTTGCTGCGACGTCAATGATGGCTAATCCTCAACGAGTGACTTCGCCCCCGTTCGTCAATGCTATTGGCGAGTCGCGCGCCGAACTCCGAGAAGCCCGTCGCGGTTTGCTGCTGGCGGATGTCGGAATTCTTCAGTGCGGAGCGCCTCGTAATCTTCTTCTATGACTGCAGAGCCGATTCTCCTCTCATTGCTTCCCGATTCCGCGTCGTTCGATGCGAATGACGTCATCGTCGGCGGCGTCTCGCTTCGCGGTCTCGCGGGCATTTACGGCACACCTCTCTTCGTCTACGACGAGGCGACGTTGCGTTCCCGCTGTCGCGAAGCGGCAAGCGTCTTCGATGATGGCGTGGCCTTCGCATCCAAGTCCTTCCTTTGTGGGGCCATGGCCCGATTGGCCTTCGAGGAGGGCCTCTGCATTGACGTCGCGACAGGTGGCGAACTGGACCTCGTCCTACGCGCAGGCGTGCCGGCCGAGCGAATCATCATGCACGGCAATAACAAGTCGGTCGAAGAGATTGAACGCGCCATCAGCGTGAAGGTCCATCGCCTCGTGGTTGACAATTTCGAGGAGATCTCGCTGCTGGCGTCCATCGTCTCGCCAGCGTCGCCGGTCGATTGCCTGGTCCGAGTGACGCCGGGCGTCGAAGCGCACACGCACGAGTTTGTCCGTACGGGACAAGAGGACACCAAATTTGGATTCTCGGTGGCTTCCGGCGATGCGCGTACCGCGATCGAAGAATTGCGAATCATTCCCGGACTTAACCTTCGCGGTGTCCACGCGCACATTGGATCCCAGGTCTTCGAGTTGGTCGGTTTCCTCGAATCGCTCTCCGTGCTGGCACAGTTCATCGCAAACGATGACTTCGACGAGTTGTGCGTAGGCGGGGGACTCGGCGTGGCCTACGTCGCCGGCGAGAGTGCTCCCACGATTCGTCAGTGGGGCGACGCGATTCGCGCCGCAGCCGTTGGCTGTGGGCTGAAGACCAACGTCCGCTTGCTGGCGGAACCGGGACGGGCCATCGTCGCGCAAGCCGGATTGACGCTGTACCAAGTGGGTGCGGTCAAACCAGTGGCGCAACGCACGTACATGGCGGTCGATGGTGGAATGAGCGACAATCCACGGCCCGTCCTTTACGGTTCGGGCTACGAGGCGTTCGACGTGGCCCATCCTCACGACGCACGAGAGCAGAGGGTGCGTCTGGTCGGCAAGCACTGCGAGAGTGGCGACGTGCTCATTGATGAGGCCTGGCTGCCGTCATCAACTGGGGCGCGCAGCATTGTCGCCACGCCCGTCACGGGCGCGTACGGGTACTCGATGGCCTCCAATTACAACCGGGTACCGCGGCCGGCGGTGGTCTTCGTGCGCGACGGCGTGGCGCACGAAGTTCTGCGGCGCGAGACCTTTGACGACATGGCACGCCTCGAAATGTGAAGTCGGTGTCGTAAGGAGGTCGGTTAGCCTTAAACGGTGAACAAGTCGGTGATTCGAGTTGGAATTATTGGAGCAGGGAACGTCGGTGGCGCCCTCGTCGCCCTCCTCCGTGACCCCACCCGCCGCGAGGCGCTACTCGACGCCGCGACCGGCCCCATCGAGCTCGTGGGGGTCGCCGTGCGCGACGTGGCCAAGCGCCGCAAGGACGTTCCCAACGATCTTTTGACCTCGGACGCCGCCGGGTTAGTCGGACTCGATGGCCTCGATATCCTCGTCGAGTTGGCCGGAGGTCTGAAGCCCGCGCGGGGCTACATCGAAACCGCTTTACGCCACGGTGTGTCGGTGGTCACGGCCAACAAGGCCCTCATGGCCGAATGCGGGACGGAACTGGCACAGTTAGCTCACCAGAACGGCGCCGACCTCTTTTACGAAGCGGCCGTGGGTGGCGGCGTGCCCATTCTTCGCGCGCTGCGTACCTCGCTCGCCGGCGAACGAATTGATCGAGTGATGGGCATCGTCAACGGCACGACGAATTTCATTCTTTCCAAGATGACCAGCGAGGGAAGCGATTACGCCTCGGCGTTGAAGGAGGCGCAAGCTCTCGGCTACGCCGAAGCTGACCCCAGCGCCGACGTCGAGGGATACGACGCTGCGGCCAAAGTGCAGATTCTTTCCTCTCTCGCCTTCGGCACGGCCCTCCAGGGCGAAGAGATCTTCCGTCAGGGCATCAATGGCGTGCGATCAGTTGACGTCGACTTTGCGCACCGGTCCGGTTACGTGATCAAACTGCTCGGTATCGCCGAGCGGGTCGGTGAGTCGGGAATATCTCGTCGGGCTCACCCCGCCATGATCCCCGTCGATCACCCGCTCGCCTCGGTGAATGGAGCGATGAACGCCGTCTTCGTCGAAGGTGTTCGCAGCGGCCCTCTGATGTGGCTCGGTCAAGGGGCGGGTGGCGAGCCGACGGCCACCGCCGTTCTCGGCGATCTCCTCGACGCCGCGCGCAACCGGTTTAGCGGACGTCACGACGTACCCTTCACGGTTGATACTTCGCTCCAGAGTGTTCCGTACGGGGAACTCGAAAGCGTGTTCTACATAAGCATCGACGTACTCGATCGTCCCGGCGTTTTGGCCGCGGTGGCCGGCATCTTTGGGGACAATGGCGTTTCCATCCAATCAATGGAACAGTCGGGATTCGGCGACGAAGCCCGCCTGGCGTTCCTCACCCACATGGCGGTCGCTGATCGAGCCAACGCCACCGTGAAAGCGTTGGCGCAACACCCGTCGGTGGACCGCATCGGCGCCTGCATAAGAGTGATTGACGGAGGTCGAGCGTGAATCCCTGGAACGGACTGTTGGTGGAGTACGCGCAGTGGTTTGATCTCGACGGCGTGGACGACGTGGTCACCTTGCAAGAGGGCAACACCCCGCTGCTCCACGCCGAGCGTTTGTCGGAGCGCGTGGGAGCTGACGTGTGGCTGAAGTACGAAGGACTCAATCCCACGGGCTCTTTCAAGGACCGAGGAATGACGATGGCCATCACTAAAGCTAGGGCCCGGGGAGCCAAAACGGTGATCTGTGGTTCGACCGGCAACACGTCGGCGTCCGCCGCGGCGTACGCGGGCAAAGCCGGGATGGACTGCATTGTCCTGGTGCCCGAAGGAAAGATTTCGCTCGGCAAGTTGGCGCAAGCGATCGTCTACGGCGCCAAGGTGCTGCAAATTCGCGGCAACTTCGATCAGGCGCTCAATCTCGCGCGTGAATTGACCCAGCACATGCCCATCACCATTGTGAACTCCATCAATCCCGACCGGATTGAAGGACAAAAAACCGGCGCCTTCGAGATCGTCGACGTTCTTGGAAAAGCGCCAGACATCCTCTCGATTCCTGTCGGTAACGCCGGCAATATTACCGCGTACTGGCGCGGCTTCACCCAATACCACTTCGCCGAACGGTGCAAGACGCTGCCCAAAATGTGGGGATTCCAAGCGGCTGGCGCGGCCCCCATCGTGCTCGGTCACCCCGTGGACAATCCCGAAACTATTGCGACCGCGATTCGCATTGGAAATCCAGCCAGTTGGATTCCCGCCCTCGAAGTGATCCACGAGTCTCTCGGTGACATTCGCTCCGTGACGGACGACGAGATTTTGGGGGCCTATCGCTTCGTCGCGCGACATGAATCGATTTTCTGTGAACCGGCTTCCGCGGCCTCAATCGCCGGGATCATGAAGTACGGCGTACCGAAGGATTCGACCGTCGTCTGCGTCTTGACCGGCAATGGTCTTAAGGATCCCGACACCGCCGTCGGCACGAGCGCTAAGCCCGACGTCGTCGACGCCACACTGAAGGCACTACTCGACAACCTGTCGTAGCGCATTTTGTCTTTAGGGATGTGAATTATTCTCATCTGCTGTCGCCGCCAACATGCGTGCAGATAATCACTCGTGTTCACCGTGTTATTTGCTGACACCGCACCGCCCGGCGTCGCGCGAAGTGATCACCGCGTGCGATCGCGACGGAGGTGTAGTCAAAGCACTCTATAGTCACGCCGGAGCCATCCAGATGTTCCAACGCGGGGGAGGAACCCATGTTGCGCCGTATCACTGCACTACTTCTCTTTATGTCCATGTCGACAGTGCTTGCGGGGACGCTCTCGCCCGCCGGCGCCACCGTGCAACTGTCACGCGCCTCGTTGGCCCTTCGGTCGCATGTGGCGAGCGGAATAATGGGAGTGGCCACTGAGGTTCCAGGAACGTCCACGCTGAACGTGGGCGCGGCTGCGCAAGTGAGCGCCATCTCGTGTGCCTCGGCTGGCGATTGTGGCGCCGGGGGCATATATACCGATGCCGCGGGCCACCAACAGGTGTGGGTCGCTGACGAAGTGAACGGCGCGTGGAACAGCGCCGTTGAATTGCCGGGCGCGGCACTGTTGAACGCGGGCACGACCGCGGACTTCAATGGCATCTCGTGTCCTTCGCCGGGCAACTGCACCGCCGTGGGCGACTACACCGACCAGGCTGGCCGTTTGCAGGCTTTCGTGGCCGATGAGAAGACTGGTTCGTGGGGCGCCGCCCAGCAGATGCCCGGGACGGGCTTCTTAAACGTCACTGGAGCGGCAGCGACCTTTACGGTGTCATGCGCGTCGGTCGGTAACTGCAGCGCCGGCGGTTTCTACGGTGACGCGTCCGCTCACTTGCAATCGTTCACGTCAAACGAGATCAGCGGGACGTGGAACTCGGCCACCGAAGTGCCCGGAACGTCCACGCTGAATGTGGGCAAAGCCTCCTCGATACTTTGGATCTCGTGTGCCAGCGCCGGCAACTGCTCCGCCAATGGCAACTACACCGACAGTACGGGTCAAACGCGGTCGTACGTCGTCGACGAACAGAGCGGGACGTGGGGGGCGGCCATTGAAACGCCCGGCGACGCGACGCTCAACGCGGGCGGGGACATGGAGTTCAACGGCCTACAGTGTTCGTCGCCCGGCAACTGTGGCGCCGGCGGGTATTACACTGACGCCTCCGCCCACAAGCAGGCCTTTACCGTGAACGAAGTCAACGGCGCGTGGGGCGTCGCGGCAGAGCTGCCGGGTAATGCCACCCTCAACGCCGGCGCCGCGTCGGCCATCTTCGCAATTTCGTGCAAGGCGCCGGGCTCTTGCAGCGCGGTCGGCAATTACACCGACGCGGCCACGCACGTGCAGGCCTTCGTCGTCGATGAACAGGCCGGCACCTGGGGCGCGATGCAAGAAGTTCCGGCCACGGCCGTACTAAACGTGGGTGGCGTGGCCAACCTCAACGACGTCTCATGCACCGCGCCCGGCGACTGCAACGCGGTCGGTTTTTACGCCGATACCGCGAACAGCGTGCAGGCGTTCTACGTGGATGAGGTAAGTGGCACCTGGGGAAGCGCCACGGAGATTTCGGGCACCGGTGCCTTGAACGCCGGCGGCGGGGGTGAGGCAATCACCACCTCGTGCTCAACGTACGGAAGTTGCAGCGCCGGAGGTCTCTACACCGACGCCACGGGCAACCTGCAGGCCTTTTCAGTGAGTGAGACCTTTACCAAGGCCAAGGAGTCCTTGCGGATATCGGTCGCGCAAACGACCAAGATCATCAAGCACCGCTTGACCGAAACGGGATTGAAGTTGACGGCGACCGGCCTCGGCACGGCGACTGGTTCAGTGGTGTTCACTTCGAACAAGGGAAGTCTCTGTACCGCCGCCATCACCGCGGGTAGCGCGAAATGCTCGACGTCAAAGCGATTTTCCAAAGGCGCGCTGTCGGTGACGGCGAAATACGCGGGCGACACGTTCGATCAGTCAGTTTCGTCCACGGCAAAGGTGGCCGTCAAGTAGTGCCGCGTCGGCGCCGGCAACGAGGGCGTCACGTCAGTGTGGACCGCAACGCGTCGTGCACGTCACGCGAGTTGTCGTGACGAATGGCGAGAGGGCCGCGGGTCGACGTTGGTGATCAGCGTTGCATCGGGGCTCGTCGCAGGCAGCAGCCCCTCACGTTGGTTACGCATGGTTCCCACTTTCACGATTGCGATGGGAGTAGGTTGGCCCACAACGCTGCCTCGTTGAGGAGCAGCGATTGACGCGACTCAATTGTTCCAATGCCCCGTGAAAGGGAAGACTTCGGTGAAATGTTGGTATTCCTCACGGACTCCGCTACAATGAAGAAGTCATCCGCGTCCGGCCTTTTCCCGGAGTGAGGAACTCTTCCCAGATGGCATTTCTTGATTTTCTTCTCCGTTCATGCATTCTTGGCGAACGGCGAGAAAGGAACCACAATGGCTGTTAGGCCCTCCCCAGACCGGTCAGATCTCGAGTCGAAGACTCGAGAAGACCTCCAAACCATCGCCAAGGTGAAAGGCGTGGATGTGTCCGCGCGCGCCTCCAAGGCCTCGCTCATCGAAGCAATCATGAGCGACATCGCTCCGAGCGTGAGTGCGTCGTCGCCAAGTCGAGCTGTCCGCTCGCGTCGAACCGTCGCCACACCCACAGACGACTTCGACGATCTTCTCGGAGAGTTCGTCGCCGACGCATCCGCTGGTCGCAGTGAAGCGGCGGTCGCGGCGCCGGAAACGTCGTCCAACGAGTCCTCGCCCCCTCACTCCTCCAACAACGGAGATCGCACGCAGCAAGCGCCACGACAGAACAACTCGCAACCGCGTCAGGAGCGTCAGCCTCGCGAATTCTCGAACGACGCCAACGGCCGAAATCGACGCAATCGACGCAATCGAAATGGTCGGGAGCGATTCGGTGGCGAGTCCATGCCCAACGCGGACCAGCCCTACGCGGGTGAGCTCCTCGAGATTGAGGGCCTGCTCGACCTGCGCGATGACGGTTACGGCTTCTTGCGCACCAAGAGTTATCACCCGTCACCCAATGACGTCTACGTCTCGATTAACCAGGTCCGTCGCTACCACCTTCGCAAGGGCGACACCATCGTCGGGGGATTCCGACCAGCGGCCTCGAACGAAAAGTACCCGGCCTTGCTGCGCGTCGACAGCGTGGCGGGCGTTGATCCCGAAGTGGCTCGACTCCGTCCTCGTTTCGAAGACCTCACGCCACTCTTCCCCGACGAGAAACTGAACCTAGAACTCAACGAAGGCAAGACCGACCTCACGCCACGAATCGTCGACCTGCTGTCGCCCATCGGAAAGGGGCAGCGCGGTCTCATTGTCTCGCCGCCCAAGGCCGGTAAGACGACGATCATGAAGCAGATCGCCCAGTCAATCGAGTCGAACAACCCCGAGGTCCACCTCATGGTGTTGCTGGTGGACGAGCGACCGGAAGAAGTGACGGACATTCGACGAACGGTGAAGGGCGAGGTCATCGCCTCCACCTTCGACCGCCCGGCCGAAGAGCACACCCACGTCGCCGAACTCTGCATCGAGCGCGCGAAGCGTCTCGTGGAACAGGGTCGTGACGTGGTGATTATTCTCGACGGCATAACCCGTCTGGCGCGCGCTTACAACCTGGCGGCACCCGCGACGGGACGCATCATGTCCGGTGGCGTCGACTCGGGTGCGCTCTATCCGCCCAAGAAGTTCTTCGGCGCGGCGCGAAACATCGAAGAGGGCGGCTCACTCACCATCATCGCCTCGGCGCTGGTTGAGACTGGCTCAAAAATGGACGAGGTCATCTTCGAGGAGTTCAAGGGAACGGGCAACATGGAGTTGCGCCTCGACCGGCGATTGGCCGAGCGGCGTATCTACCCGGCAATCGACGTCAACGCTTCGTCGACCCGTCACGAAGAACTGCTCTTCAGTCGCGAAGCCCTGCCCCAGGTGTGGAAACTCCGTCGGGTGCTGAACGGACTCGCTTCGGAGGGCCGCGAGGCGGCCGGACTCGAACTCCTCATCGACAAATTGAAGTCCACAGTCTCCAACGACGAGTTCCTGGCCGAGATTGGCCGCGGGCCCGCATCAACCAGCTAGAAATCGGCTAAACTTGCTACTCGCAACTAGGAGCACTCATGAAGCCTGATATTCACCCCAACTACGGCGAAGCGACCGTTAAATGCTCGTGTGGCAACACCTTCACGACCCAGTCGACGAAGTCAGCCATGACCGTTGAGCTTTGCAACGAGTGCCACCCGTTCTTCACCGGCAAGCAGAAGCTTGTCGACACCGGTGGCCGCGTCGAGCGCTTCCAGCGCCGTTACGCACAAAAGACCAACAAGGCGCGCGCTCCGAAGGCCTAGAGCCTCGAGCGCCGCTCACGTTCCGTGCGCTCCGTCGACCAGACCCTGCACGTCCTTCAGGACGAACTCCATACCGTCGAAGCGGCTCTCTCCGAACCCGACGTCGCGAGTGACCTCAATCGATTAAGGGACCTCTCGCGCCGTCACAAGGAACTAGCCGAGATCAACAACGCCTGGAACGATCTGAAATCGGCCCAAGCCGATCTCGGGACCGCGAAAGAGATGTTCAACGAGTCGAGTGGCGATGACCGCGAACTCTGGCGTGAAGAGGTGAATAACGCCGAGGCGCGACTTCCCGATCTCGAGATGACGCTCGAGACGCTGCTCTTACCGCGCGACCCCAACGAGGGACGCAACGTCATTCTGGAGATCCGCGGCGCCGAAGGTGGGGAGGAGGCCAACCTCTTCGCCTCCGACCTCGCCCAGATGTTTCGACGCTACGTCGCACTTCGGGGTTGGAAACTGGAGGTCATCGAAGAACGCGAATCGGAACAGGGCGGCCTCGACGAAGCGATCTATCTCATTAAGGGTGACGACGCCTGGGCGCGACTCGAACACGAGGCCGGCGTGCACCGCGTCCAACGCGTACCGGTGACCGAAGCCAAGGGACGGGTGCACACCTCGTCGGCGACGGTGTCGGTGCTCCCGGAAGCCGAAGAGGTTGACGTCGACATCAACCAGAGCGATCTGAAGATCGACGTTTACCGTTCTTCGGGTCCCGGCGGTCAGAGCGTCAACACGACCGACTCGGCCGTTCGCATCACCCACCTACCGTCCGGCATTGTCGTGTCTATGCAGGACGAGAAGAGCCAGATCCAGAACCGCGCGAAAGCACTCATCGTGCTGCGCTCTCGATTGTTGAAAGCGGCGCAAGACGCCCAGGCTACCGAGCAGGGGGACCTGAAGCGTTCGCAATTAGGCAGTGGTGGTCGAAGCGAAAAAATCCGTACGTACAACTTCAAAGAGAATCGCGTGACCGATCACCGGATCAATTTGACGACGTACACCCTCGACTCGGTGCTCGCGGGTTACCTCGATCCCTACGTCGATGCCCTCCTTTCGGAAAAACGAGCACGTCAGTTGGCCGAGAGTGACGGACGTTAACAGCTACCTGGTGAACGAGCTGATCGGCGTCGGTCTCAATCGACGCGAAGCGCGCTGGCTGGTGGAGGAGTACATGGCCGACGGCGACCACGGGGCGATTGCCGCGCTGCGCGCGGGCGCGCAGCGGCGGCTCGACGGTGAGCCGATTCAGTACATCATTGGTCACTGGCCCTTTCGCTCCTTGGATCTCGACGTCGATCCCCGGGTTCTTATCCCGAGGCCCGAATCCGAAGAGCTGGTGGGCGTGGCACTGAGTGAACTCGCGGACTCGGGCGGCTCGGCACCATTGATTCTCGACCTCGGATGCGGGTCGGGTGCCATTGGACTCTCCATGGCCCAAGAACTGAACGCCCGCGGTCTCCGCGCCTCGGTGATCTGCGTCGACGAATCACTCGACGCGTTAGCGGTCGCGAAGCACAACGCGAGCAAGCATGAGCTGACGGGCGTCTCCTTCGTGCATTCGTCGTGGTTTGACGCACTGGATACCTCCCTTCGAGGACGCGTGGACGTCATCGTGACGAATCCGCCCTACATCGGCGTCGAACAGTTCGCCACCCTCGACGCCGTGTTGACCTACGAGCCCTTGGGCGCGTTGGTGGCACCCGACGCCTCGGGCGTCGCGGGATTCTCTGATCTCGAAGAGATCATTCAAGGTGCCTCCCCCTGGCTGGTGGCGAATGGCCTCTTGATATGTGAACATGGGGACATGCATCGACAAGCGGTGTTGACGACGGCCCGCGACGCGGGGATGCGCGACGTGCGCGACCTCGACGACATGTTCGGCAATCCCCGCTTTCTGGTGGCGAGACGCTAGTGGTACGCATCATTAATGTCGAGGTCGCCATTGCCACCTTGGACGGTGGCGGCGTCGTCGCCCTGCCGACCGATACCGTGTACGGCCTGGCGGGCGAGGTCAGCCACCCCGCGGCGATTGCGACAATATTTCAGTTAAAGGACCGCCCGCCCACTCGGGCGCTTCCCGTCCTGGTGGACTCGGTCGGCCAACTGGCGTATTTGGGAGCCGTCTGGAACGAGCGCGCCCAGAAGTTAGCCGACGCCTTTTGGCCCGGTGCGCTCACCATTGTCGTCGCGGTGCCGCACGAACTCGCGGCGTTACTCGGCAGTGAAAACGACACGGTCGGATTTCGAATCCCCGACGACGACGTGGTGCGACGAATGATCGCCGTGATTGGACCGCTCGCGGTCTCGAGCGCCAACCTGCACGGTGCACCGGCGTGCCACAGCGCCCACGAGGTGCGCGACATGTTCGCCTCGCAACGCGATCTCGGTGGCGTCGTCGACGGCGGAGAACGATCGGGCGACGTGTCGACAGTGGTCGATTTATCAGGTCCGTCGTGGACGATCCTTCGCGACGGCGCAATTCTTGCGAGCCAAATCGCGTCAGTACTCGCCTAGCTAAAGGGTCAGCACCGTGTCGCGAATCTCGCCCATTCGCCCGATGAGTTCGGTCGTTTCGGCCTCTTGCATCAGCGAGGCATCGTTGCTATGACACCACACCCGAGTGGCGTCGCTGGTGCGCGCTGCGACAATCAACGACGTCGGTGATCCGTCGCGCGCGTGCGTGACCGTGTAACTCTCCACCGAAACCACGCCGTTCACTTGTTCGTACCGACAGCGCGGTTGGGCATCGACCTCGTCTTGGGGCGCGGCCCAACGGAATCCGCCCTCCGGTGGAGCGGCCCCATACGTGCCCCACGAATGTTTGGTCGAGAACCACCCGAGGGCCGTCACGAGACCACGACCGGTGGGATCGGCGCGCACAGCGTCGACCATGGACGCAATGGCGTGGGTCGTGTAATTGTTGCCCGGCCCGCCACCGAAGGTGAGACCACCGGTCAAGGTGGGGATGCGACTCGAGTCGAAGGCGTCGATGCCCAGCACGTCACAGGCCGTTTGGACGACCGTGGGAAAGCAGCTGTAGAGATCGAGGTGGTGGAACTCGTCGGCCCGTGCCCCGAAGTGGCGCAGGGTGCTCCAAAGTGCGCGCATCGCGGGCGAGTCGTCCAAGGTTGGTCGTTCCGACACGAACCAGTGGTCGTTGGCGTCGGCGCCGCAGTGGGGGAACACCATCCGGTCGTGGTCCACGCCGAGTCGTCGAGCGTGCTCGTAACTGGTGATGATGTAGGCCGCACCCATGTCCACGGGCACGTTGGCGATCAATAACTTCGTGTAAGGAAAACTCACCATCCGATTGTCCGCGGTAGGCGTCGTGATGGTGGCGGGCGAGTGATACTGGGCTAACCAGGCGTAGGGATTGGTTGTGGCCACCGAGGAAAAGTTGGACCACAGCGCGCCCAAGCGCGCCCGCTGCTCGTCGAGCGACCAGCGCAGTCGGGCGCGTCGGGCATTTTCGAAGAGGGGGTAAACGTCGACGGGTAGCCGCAAGCCTTGGGAGTACTCGGCGTCGGTGAGGGGCGCGCCATCGTCGGTGGGATCGAGGGGACGCGCGACCTCATCACCTTGTAGCGCCCATTGGAGTCGGTGGTCCGCGCGCCGGGCCAGCAGCTGCGCGTTCATGGCCTCGGCGCCCACCACTGCCACGGTGGTCACCTCAGCATTCAAGATCCGTCTGGCACTTTCGTGCACCAGCTTTTGGGCAATGTTGCCCCCAATTGGCGTGAGCCGCGTCGTCACGTTGCGCAAGCCGAGTCGTTGCGCTACGAGGAGGGCGGGATCGCGGGGGTGCCAAACGAAGGAACTGATGGCGACCAGTTCGTCGAGGGAGTCGAGAACCTTCGCGACGCCGGTGTCAATCGCTGCACGTTCCAGCGCCTCGACCATGAGGTCGACTGGTTCGGGGCGGCTCTCGGGCGAAGCGTCACGAGTCGGTCGATCGGTGAGCTGACCAACGCCGACGATGACGGGCGTTCGAGGGGGAATGGCCACGTGGTGAAGTATTACCGGCCCGGGCGTGGCGCGAAGTGGAAGGTAGGGTTGGGTCGATGCGAATCGCACTTGGCTCGGACCACGCTGGCTACGACCTAAAGACGGAGTTGGCGTCATCGCTCGCTGCGTGGGGCCACGAAGTGCTCGACCTCGGCACCGACACGGCCACCACGTCCGTCGATTATCCGGATTTCGGTGCCGCGGTGGGCCGCTGCGTCGCCCAAGGTGACGCGGAACTGGGCGTTGCCGTCTGCGGCAGTGGCATTGGTATTGCCATGGCCGCGAACAAGGTGGCGGGCGTGCGCGCGGCGGTCGTCCACGACGTCACGTCGGCCCATCTGGCGAGGGAACACAATCACGCCAACGTGCTCTGTCTCGGTGCTCGCCTCACCGGGTCCGCCGTCGCGACCGAATCGCTCGCCGCGTGGTTGAACGCCACGCCGCTGTCCGGTCGCCACGAGGCGCGGATTGCCAAACTCGACGAACTCGATTCGAGCCTCGTCGCCGATGAAAGGCCCTAACGATGGTCTCGTCACCCTTTGACGCCTGGATTACTAACGACGACGAAGTGACCGAACTGCTCGGCCAGGAATGGCAGCGTCAGACCACTACCTTGCAGCTCATCGCGAGTGAGAATTTCGCCTCGCCAGCGGTGCTGGCGGCCACGGGATCGATTCTTACCAACAAGTACGCCGAGGGCTACCCCGGACGTCGTTACTACGGGGGCAATCAGGTCGTCGACGAGATGGAGGACCTCGCGCGACGGCGACTGACCGCCCTCTTTGGCGCGGACCACGCCAACGTGCAACCGCACAGCGGCGCCAACGCCAATGTCGCCGTCTACCAAGCCCTGCTCGAGCCAGGTGACACGGTGCTCGCCATGCGCCTTGACCAAGGGGGCCACTTGACGCACGGTTCGCCCGCGTCGATCACGTCGAAGTGGTGGAACTTCGTGGCTTACGGCGTCACGCCGCGTTCGGACGACCCCGAGAATCCCGGCGAGATGATCGACTTCGAGAACGTGCGAAGTCAAGCCCTCGAGCACCGGCCGAAAATGATCGTGGCGGGCGCCACGGCCTATTCGCGCCTCATTGACCCCGTACCGTTCCGCGAGATTGCCGACGAGGTGGGCGCCCTGCTGATGTTCGACTCGGCGCACGTCGCCGGTCTCATCGCGGGCGGCTCGCATCCCAATCCCGTTCCCTACGCCGACGTCGTGGCCTTCACCACCCACAAGACACTGCGCGGGCCCCGCGGCGGAGCCATCGTCTGTCGAGAGGAACACGCCAAGAAGATTGACTCGGCCGTCTTTCCCGGTCAACAAGGTGGGCCCCTGGAACACGCCATCGCGGCCAAGGCCGTGGCCTTCAAAGAGGCGGCCAGCCCGCGCTTTTCGACCTATACCGACCAGATCGTGAGTAACGCGCAGGCCTTTAGTGCCGCGCTCGCCGAAGAAGGATTTCGCAGCGTGTCGGGAGGTACGCAGAATCACATGGTCCTGCTCGACCTGCGCGAATTTGACGAGGAACTCACCGGCAAGGTCGCCCAAGAGGTTCTCGACCGCGCCGGCATCACGACGAACCGCAATACCATTCCCGACGATCCCCGAAGCGCCTTCATCACGTCGGGACTTCGCGTGGGTACGGCCGCGCAGACCACCGCCGGCATGAACGAGGGCGAGTTCACGGCGATCGCCGCCATGATGGCGACGGCTCTACGAAACCGCCAGGACGAAGAGGCCATCAAGGCCGTTCGTCGTGAAGTCGCGACGCTCTGTAGTGGCTTCAACCCCTACGCCAACTTCACGAAGCAGTAAATGCCCAACGTCGTCGCCTACGTTGCCGTCATCCTCATCGGGACGTTAGTGACCTTGGTGGCGAACGTCCCCGCGCGCAAGATCTCGTTGCGCATTGGCTACACCGCGCAACCGGACGAACGAAAAGTCCACCAGGTCGTCACCCCCTACGGCGGCGGTGCGGCGATGCTGGTCGGCTTTAGCATCGCCCTGCTCTGCGCCATGGCGATACCTCCACTGCGCGCCATCATCTTGTCGAGCCACGAGATGCTCGGTGTCCTGCTCGCTACCGGCGTCATCTTCGTGGTCGGCGTGTTGGACGACTTTCGCGAGATGAGCGCACCAGCGAAGGTCGCCGGTCAGATTCTGGCCGCGTCTCTTCTCTACTTCAGCGGCTGCACGATGTACCAACTCAAACTCCCCTTCGCCGGTTTCGTAGTGCTCGGCCCGTCGATTTTGCCCTTGATCACGGCGGCGTGGGTCTTCGCACTCTCCAACGCGGTCAACCTCATCGACGGACTTGACGGATTGGCCGGCGGCATCGTGGCCATTGCGTCGGGCACCTTGTGCGTGTACGGACTGCGCTTGGAGCACGACGGACTCTTGCCCGCCAATAACGTCGGCCCGCTGATTGCCGCGCTTACCTGTGGCATCTGTCTCGGCTTCTTACGCGACAACTTTCATCCGGCCAAGCTCTTCATGGGCGACGCCGGCGCTCTGATGCTGGGACTACTTATGAGTGCCTCCACCATGGTGATCGGTGGTCGCACGCCGCCGGCCAGTGGCGTGACGTTTTTCTTCTTCGCGCCCCTCCTCATTCCCGTCTTCATCCTCGGCGTCCCGCTCATCGACGCGGTATGGGCGTTCGTGCGACGCACGGCGTCGGGCCAAGGGTTTCACACGCCCGATAAGAACCACATCCACCACCGATTGATGCGTCTTGGTCACGGACACCGCCGCACGGTGGTCATTCTCTGGCTCTGGACCGCCTTGCTTTGTGGCTTCGTGCTCCTCCCGCTGTTCGACACGCACGCGAACGTCTTTATTCCCCTCGGCGTGGCCCTTTTGCTCATTGGCCTGTTCACCTGGTTCAGCCCCCTCTTGAACCGTTTCTACGTCAAGCGAGAGGCGGCCACCCGAGTGCGCGAAAGTACGCACCATTGAGTACGGGCGCGCCGGACCCAGATAACCAGTCGGGAATGGGTGATTCGTCGACCAAGGACTATCCGGGTGCGGCTGAGTTTCTGACGATGGGCATGACCACGGCACTCGTGCTCGGCCTCTTCGTCGTCCTCGGAATCTGGGCGGACCACTCCTGGGGCACCGCGCCCTGGGGTCTCTTTTTGGGGATAGCATTAGGAACGGTCGTCGCCGTGGTGAGTGTTGTCAATCAAATCCGGCGTTACCTTTAAAATCCTCTGCCCGTGCTAGAAAACCTCCCATCAGACACACTGCCGCGCCTGCTTCGCCGCACCACTGTGTCGACGCTGATTGCGGGGACCATTGGATTTATCGTGGCCATGTTCATCTCTCCGCTGGCCGCGCTCGGCGTGGTCATCGGGGTCGCCATGGCGGTCGTCAATCTTCGATTCCTTGACGGGCAAGCCGCCAAAGTTGAACTTCGGGGTGAACAGAGCACGAAGGCCGTTCGCCGTCAACTCGGTGGAAAAACGGCTTCGCGATTGGCCATCATGACCGCCGTCGCCTTGGGCGCCGTGTTTCTCAGCCCGTCCCTGGGAATCGGTATTGTGTCAGGGCTAGTGATTTACCAACTGGTATTTGTGGCGAATGTCATACGAGTGGTGTCAACCCAGGGAGGAGCGGAGTGAAGATGCAGTACGCGGCCAAGTCGATCTCGATTGGTATTCATCCCCACATCCATCTCTTCGGCCTGACCATTGACTACGACATCGTGCTTTCGACCTTTCTCGCGGCCGCCATTGTCCTGTGGATGGGTTTTCGTATTGCTCGCAAGGGCACCAGCGGGGTGCCCGGCAAGCTGCAACTCATTTGGGAACTCGTCATTGCCATGGTGGCCGACCTCGCCGAATCGGCCATTGGTCCCAAAGGTCGAAAGTTCGTACCGATCGGGGTCACGGTCTTTTTCTTCATCCTCGTGAGTAACTGGCTCGATTTCATCCCCACGGCCTTGCACCCGGGACACTCCGAACCAATCCTTCCCGCTCCCACGAGCGACGTGAATCTGCCGCTCGCCATGGCCCTGTTCGTCGTGGTCTGGGTACACATTGAGTCCTTCCGCGAACGCGGCATCCGCGGTTACTTCCGTCATTATCGCCAGCCGTACCTCGCGATGACGCCCATCAACGTCATCGAGGAAATCACCAAGCCCATCACGATGACCATGCGTCTCTTTGGCAACCTCTTCTCGGGCGGCCTAATGGTCGTCGTCTTTCTCACCCTCTTCCCGATTTACCTCACGCCACCGCTCGAGATTGGCTGGAAACTGTTCGACACGGGCTTTATCGGCGCGATTCAGGCGTACATCTTCATGTTGCTAACCATCCTCTACTTCGGGATGGCCACGAGTCACGACAACGACGACGAGCTCGCGCACCAGGCGGCTCACCCCGAACTGCAGCACGCGGTACTGAAGACCTCGTAGTACATCCAACCAGGAGGAATAAGAAAATGGCAACACAGACAATCGAGCAGGCGGTCAGTATCGCCGGCGCGCTGGTCGGCGGCGGTATTGCCCTCGGCGGCGGTGCCATCGGTGCGGCGATTGGTGACGGCTTGGCCGGTAGCCAAGTCATTGCCGCCATCGCGCGTCAACCCGAGATCGAGAACAAAGCGCGTCAGGTCTTCTTCTTGACGGTCGGTTTGGTAGAGGCCATGTACTTCATCAACCTCTTGTTCATGATCGTCTTCGTTTACCTGTTCTCAAAGCAGTAATCCGACGGAGTGTCGTCCTTTACGGGGGACCTCACGCCGCCTCACCCACTAGTCAAGAAGGTCCATCGACATGGTTGCCACGTCAATCTTCCTCATACCGAACGGCACGTTCTTCATCGAGCTTTTCGTCTTCGTCGCTCTGTTGGCGATCGTGGCCTGGAAGATCATGCCCCGGATCAATTCCTTCCTTGAGGGTCGTCAAGAGTTAATCCGCGAGTCGCTCGCCGCCGCTGAGTCGGCGCGAGCCGAAGCGGCCGCGGCGGGCGACGAGCGTCAGGCTCTGTTGAGCGAAGCGAGGGACCAAGCTCGGGCCATCGTGGCCGCCGCTCAGACCACCTCCGACCAGGTGAAGGCCGAATCGGCCGGTCGCGGACAAGCGGAGTACGACCGGATCGTGGCGACCGCGGCCGGGGAAGTGGAAACGGCCCGCCAGCGCGCCATCGACGAAGCGTCGTCGCGCATGGGCGAGATCGTCTTCGACTTGGTCAACAAGATCGTCGGTCGAGAGGTCGACCAGAGTGCGCACCAGGACCTCATTCGTGAAGCGGTCGCGGCCCTCAACGCCGCGGCGGCCAAGGGGTCCGCGAACTAACCATGCTGGCCCAGCTCGAAGGATACGCCAGTGCCCGATTGGGCTCGCTGCACGGTGCCTCATTGGCCACGGTGACGAGTGAACTCTCGTCGATTGAGCAGACGGTCCTTGGCCGCGCCGACCTTCGCGCGGTATTGACCGACACCTCGATATCGGGCGCCGCGCGCGGTTTGATCCTCAGCGACTTGCTCAGCGCAAAAGTGGACGACGTCACCTCGAAGATCGCCGTGTACGCCGCGACGGCCGCGCCGGCCCAGGACGTGCCTCACGAACTCGCAGAGTTGGCCTTCTCCGCTCGCGAGATGAGCGAGACCGGGGCTTTTGCCTTGGGCAACTTGGGACTGCTGGCCGCGCGCAAACGTGTGGGCGGCTACGCCGACGCGAAGCTCGACCAGATCGGCGCCTCGGACTTTGACGAGATTGAAGATGAACTCTTTCGTTGGGCCCGTACGGTCGAAGGGAATCTCCCATTGCGTCGACTCCTGCTCGACCGTGACGCACCCTTGGCGTCACGTCTCGGCACCGTGAACACCCTGCTGGCCGGCAAGGTGAGCGACGTCACTCTCGAGCTCGCCCAGTTCGTCATCGTGGGCGGGCGTCCCCGCGACGTGGTGGGCACACTCGACTATCTCGTCGACTACGTCGCCAAGGCTCGCGATTGGCGGATCGCGCGCGTGCGCACGGCTCGGCCCCTCGACGACGAGAGCCGAGGCGAGCTCGTCGCGTCGCTGACGGCACTCACCGGCAAGAACGTGGAACTCCAGATCGCCGTGGACGAGTCGCTGTTGGGCGGCGTCCTCGTAGAGATCGGCGACCTGCGCCTCGACGCCAGCACGCGGGGCCGACTCAGTGTCCTGCGCGACGCGGTCGCCGCCGGTCGTCTGTATGAATCCGCCATCAATCGAAGTGACTAAGAAAAGGAATCTGTGATGACAGAGCTCACCATTAGCGCCAACGAGATTACCGATGCCTTGCGTAAGCACGTCACCGAATTCAATCCCGCCGTCGGCGCCGAGCAGGTCGGACGCGTGGTGGAGGTCGGTGACGGCATCGCGCGCGTCTCGGGACTTCCCTCCGCCAAGGTGAACGAACTGCTCGAGTTCGAAGACGGCACCTTGGGCCTCGCCATGAACCTCGACGAAGACACCATCGGGGCCGTCGTGCTCGGTTCGGTCGACACGATCGAAGAAGAGCAGGTCGTTCGAGCGACCGGGCGAATCTTGAACATGCCCGTGGGCGACGCCCTTTTGGGCCGGGTCGTCAACGCGCTCGGTGACCCCATTGACGGCAAGGGTCCCCTCAACAATCCCGGTTCGCGACGCATGGAGATTCAGGCCCCGGGTATCACCGGACGCCAGCCCGTCGCCGAACCGCTCCAGACCGGCATCAAAGCCATTGACGCCATGACGCCCGTTGGCCGTGGCCAACGTGAACTCATCATCGGCGACCGCAAGACCGGCAAGACCACCGTCGCCATCGACACGATCCTCAACCAAAAGGGTCAGGGTGTGAAGTGCATCTACGTGGCCATTGGTCAGAAGAACTCGTCGGTCGCCCAGACGGTGAAGGTCTTGGAAGACTTCGGGGCACTCGAGTACACGGTCGTGGTCGTCGCCTCCGCCGGTGACCCCGCGCCCTTTAAGTTTCTCGCCCCGTACGCGGGCTGCGCCATTGGCCAAGAGTGGATGGACAAAGGTGAGCACGCCCTCGTCGTGTACGACGACCTCTCGAAGCAGGCCGAGGCGTACCGCCAAATCTCCTTGCTGCTTCGACGCCCACCGGGTCGCGAGGCCTACCCCGGCGACGTCTTCTACTTGCACAGCCGTCTCTTGGAGCGCGCCGCCAAGTTGAGCGACGACCGCGGTGGCGGTTCGTTGACCGCGTTGCCGATCATCGAAACGAAAGCCGGTGATATTTCGGCCTACATCCCGACCAACGTGATCTCGATTACCGACGGCCAGATCTTCCTCCAGTCGGACCTCTTCTACTCCGGTGTCCGCCCGGCCATTGACGTGGGTAACTCCGTGTCGCGCGTCGGCGGAGCCGCCCAGATCAAGGCCATGCGGTCGGTCGCCGGTACCCTCAAGATCGACCTCGCCCAATTCCGCGACCTCGAGTCGTTCGCGACCTTCGGATCGGAACTGGACAAGTCGTCACAGCGTCAGCTCGACCGGGGCTACCGCCTCACCGAACTGTTGAAGCAGGGTCTCAACGCCCCGGTCCCGGTAGAGGAGCAGGTCATCGCCATCTACGCCGGTACCAAGGGTTGGCTGGACGAGATTCCCGTCGAGGACGTCCGTCGATTCGAGTCCGAACTGCTCACTAACTTTCGCGCCCAACACCAAGACCTGCTCGACACCATCCGGACCACCGGTCTTCTGCCCGACGGCGCGGCCCTCGACGCCGCGATGCAGACGTTCGTCAACGGCTTCGCCGTCTCCACGAAGTAGCCGAGAAATGAACTAGGGAAAGGAGGAGCAATGGCCGGAGGACAGGAACGAATCCTGCGTCGACGCATCAAGTCGGTACAGTCCACCAGGAAGATCACGAAGGCGATGGAACTCATTGCCGCCTCCCAGATCTCGCGCAGTCAAGCGCGCATCATTGCCAACCGGCCGTACCGCAACGGCATGCGACGGATCATCCTGGAAGCCGCGCTCGGGGATCCCTACGCGGCGGCCCAACTCTTGATGCCGCCGGACCACGTCGACAGTGCGATCGTGCTCGTCATTACCGGTGACCGCGGACTGTCCGGCGCGTACAACTCGTCGGCCCTACGCGCCGGCGAACGCCTCGCGCGCAAGCTCGAAGGCGAGGGTGCCTCGGTGCGGCTCGTCACGGTGGGAAAAAAAGCCGGTGCGTTCTACCGTTTTCGGGGCCTGGACGTCGAGGCGGGCTTCGCCAATATGTCCGACCGCCCCACGTGGGCCGACGCTCGGCGCATCGCCAGTTCGTTGGCCGGCCCCTTCTTGCTGGGTGAAGTGCAACAGGTCATGCTCGTCTCGACCCGTTTTCTTTCCGCGGCGACCCAAGCGGTCGAAGTCGAACAGTTGTTGCCCCTCGCCATGCCGGCCCTCAGCGAAGTCGAAGTACCCACGACCACGAAGGGCTACACCGAGTTCGAGCCGGAAGTGAAACAGCTGTTGGAGACGCTCGCGCCCAAGGCCCTCGAAAGTGAGATCTTCTCCGCGCTGCTCGAAGGAGCGGCCTCCTTCCACGTCAGTCAGCAGCGCGCCATGGCCGCCGCCACCGACAACGCCGACGAACTCGGCCAGTCCCTCAGTCGCATCATGAACCGGGCCCGACAGGACTCGATCACCACCGAAATTATGGAAATCGTGGGCGGCGCCGAAGCGCTCCGCTCGGGAAAGTGAGAATCATATGACCATGGCTCCTGACAAGACCACTCTCGAAACCGGACGGGTCGTCGCCATCGCGGGCCCCGTCGTCGACGTGGAGTTCCCGCCGCACTCGTTGCCCGAAATTAACCACGCCATCGAGGTCGACATCGTCATCGATGGCGAGACGGTGACGGTGACCGGTGAAGTGGCCCAACAGATTGGTGAGGGGCGCGTGCGCTGTGTGTGCATGAAGCCCACCGACGGACTCGTGCGCGGCGCTGTCGTGCGCCAGACCGGACGAGGCATCACGGTGCCCGTGGGCGATGCGGTGCTCGGGCACGTCTTCAACGTCATCGGCGAATCGCTCGACACGAGCGACATCGGGCCCGTCGAGGACTACTGGGAGATTCACCGCAGTGCCCCGGCCTTCGACCAGTTGGAGCCGCACGCCACGATGTTCGAGACCGGCATCAAAGTGGTCGACCTGCTCGCCCCGTACGTGCAAGGTGGAAAGATCGGACTCTTCGGCGGCGCGGGCGTCGGAAAGACCGTGCTCATCATGGAGATGATCCGGCGCGTGGCCGAACTCCACGAAGGCGTCTCGGTCTTCGCGGGCGTGGGCGAACGCACGCGCGAAGGAACCGACCTCTTGCTCGAAATGCGTGAGTCGGGCGTTATCGAAAAGACGGCCCTCGTCTACGGCCAGATGGACGAACCACCGGGCGTACGTCTTCGCGTCGCGCTGGCCGCGCTCACCATGGCCGAGTACTTCCGCGACGTAAAGAACCAGGACGTGTTGTTGTTCGTGGACAACATCTTCCGCTTCGTGCAGGCCGGCTCCGAGGTCTCGACCTTGCTCGGCCGCATGCCGAGCGCGGTGGGTTACCAGCCCACCTTGGCCGACGAGATGGGCGAACTCCAAGAGCGCATCACCTCCACGCGGGGACGGTCCATCACCTCGCTCCAGGCCGTCTACGTCCCGGCGGACGACTACACCGACCCTGCGCCCTTCACCACCTTCACCCATCTCGACGCGACGACGGAACTCAGTCGTCAAATCGCCGCTCTCGGTATCTACCCCGCGGTCGACCCGTTGACCTCGACCTCCAACATCTTGGCGCCCGAGATCGTGGGGGAGCGCCACTACGCAGTGGCGCGTCAAACCCAGCAGATCCTGCAGCGCAACAAGGAGCTCCAAGACATCATCGCCATCCTTGGTCTGGACGAGCTGTCCGAAGAGGACCGCATTACGGTCACGCGCGCGCGAAAGATTCAGCGTTTCTTGTCCCAGCCCATGTTCGTGTCCAAGATCTTCACCGGCATCGACGGCATCAACGTGCCGGTCCAAGAGACCATCGAGTCGTTCGAGCACTTGGTGAAGGGTGATCTCGACGGCTTCCCGGAACAGGCTTTCCTCAACGTAGGCGGCGCGTCGGACGTCGAACGCAAAGCTGCCGAACTCGCGAAGGAGTAGTCGTGGCCACCCTGCGCGTTGAGATCGTGACGCCCGAGGCGCCGCTGTGGGTTGGCGAGGCCAAGGCGCTGGTTGCTCGGTCGACGGACGGTTGGTTTACGGTATTGCCTCAGCACACCGACATGGTGGGCGACGTCGTGCCCAGTATCGTGCGCGTCGACACGAATGAAGGTTCCCTCTCCTTCGCGGTGCACGGAGGATTCTTTCAAGTTGGTCCGGGCGTCGACGAGGGCGTCACCCAGGCGACCGTGCTCGCCGGTATTGCCGAGAACGTGAATGACATCGACGTGGCGCGTGCGCAGATTGCCAAAGAGATGGCCGAGGCGCACATCACCGCCGATACCCGCAATGAACAGGTGGACGGTGCCGCACAGTTGCTGGCGCGCGCCGACCTCGAACGGGCCGAACTTCGACTCAACGCCTCGAACCGGTAACTACCCCTACCAGGACGAGACGTAGTCCAGCAGGTCCTTCTTTTCGTGTTCGAGTTCATCGAAGCGAGCCTTCACCACGTCGCCAATGGAGATCATTCCCACAAGTTGACGATCGTGCACGACCGGCACGTGGCGAATTCGACGCTCGGTCATCATGCCCATGAGATGGGTGATGGTGGTCGACTCGTCACACGTTTGCACGTCACTGGTCATGAGTTGCGAGACCTTCATGTCGAGGGCCTGGGCGCCGCTGGTAGCCAAGGCTCGTACCGCGTCACGCTCAGAAAAGATGCCGACCAGCGGTGGCGTGGGGCCGGTGACGATGAGCGCTCCGATGCCTCGTTCCTTCAAGACGAGCAAGGCGTCGCTGACGGTGCGCTCTTGCGAGATGGTGGCCACGTCGTGGCTCTTGATGGCCAAAAGATTTGATACCAGCATGACGACCTCCTCGTCGAGACGCTTTCGCGCCAGCGTCCATTGGACTCCCACTCGGACGTTACGACGAGAGCGTCAGGGACGCAAGAAAAATACTGAGAGAAAACCCTGATGAAAGAATCTTTGTGAAAAATCAATCAAGGTCTAGAAACCGGCCGAGGTGAACTCTTCGAGTTTGTTGTGCCGGTGGAACGTCTCCACCGTTCGCACGGTGCCCGAACGCGAGCGCACCACCATTGACTGCGTCGTCGCCCCGAAGTCGTGAAAGCGCACCCCACGTAAGAAGTCGCCGTCGGTGATCGCGGTGGCCGAGAAGTAACAGTTGTCGCTGGCGACCAGGTCATCGGTCATCAGCACTCGGGAGAAGTCGTAGCCGAGTGACTCGGCCAGTTTCTTCTCGTCTTCGTCGCGGGGATGCAGCAGGCCTTGGATCTCGCCCCCCAGTCCCAAGAGGGCCGCGGCGGCGATGACGCCTTCGGGGGTCCCGCCAATGCCGAAGAGAACGTCGGCGCCCGAGTTCGGCCAGCCGGTCGCAATCGCGCCCGCCACGTCGCCGTCGGAAATGGAGAGGACGCGCGCGCCGGCCTCTCGCACCTCCGCGAGCAACAGTTCGTGTCGGGGGCGATCGAGGATGACGACCCCGAGTTCCTGGACGGGCTTTTTCAATCGCTTCGAGAGTTCCACGAGATTGTCGGTCGCCGAGGCATTGATGTCCACCGAACCACGCCCTCGGGGCCCGACGGCCACTTTGTTCATGTACACGCAAGGCCCGGGATTGAACATCGTGCCGCGTTCGGAGAGCGCGATGACGGCGAGGGCGCCGTTACGGCCCATGGCGGTGAGCGTCGTGCCGTCGACGGGGTCGACCGCGATGTCGACCCTCGGGGGTCGACCGTTGCCGATGTGCTCGCCGTTATAGAGCATTGGCGCCTTGTCCTTTTCGCCTTCGCCGATGACCACGATGCCGTCCATGGCGACGCCACCCAGCACGAATCGCATCGCGTCGACGGCCGCGCCGTCGGCCGCGTTCTTGTCGCCGCGTCCGGCCCATCGCGCGGCCGCGATGGCCGCGGCTTCGGTGACGCGAATCATCTCGAGCGCGATATTGCGATCGGGCTTGGACGGTTGGAGCACGAGGACAGCGTACCGGTCGCGCCACCTCTTGCCCCTAGTCCGAAGCCATTTCGTGGGAACGGCAATACTTGAAGGGTGACATCACTCGTCGTCAAGCCCGCCGGAGCCCTGAATGGTGAGGTGCAGGCGTTGGGCGCGAAGAACGCGGTGCTGAAGGAGATGGCGGCCTGTCTCTTGGCGACGGGCGAACACCACCTCTCCAATGTCCCCGACATCACCGACGTGGGCGTCATGGGCGAACTGTTGGGAGCACTCGGGTGCGAGGTTTCGGCGCCGCGCGAACACGAGCTCTTGATCGCCGTGCCCGAATGTGACGGTATCAATCCCGTCGCTCCGGCCCACCTCTTCGAGGCGATGCGCGCCTCGATCGTCATCCTCGGACCGCTCTTGGCACGATGCGGGCGAGCCGAGATGGCGCTACCGGGGGGCGACGACTTCGGTCAGCGACCGATCAACTTCCATACCGACGGCCTCACCGCCATGGGCGCCACCTTCCACAACGATCGCCACGTTATCCGGGCGCTCACCGAACGCCGCCGTCTTCGAGCCACTCGCATCACCTTGGAGTATCCGAGTCACACGGCGACCGACAATCTCTTGATGGCCTGTGTGCTCGCCGAAGGTCGCTCGGTGATCGACAACGCGGCTCGCGAACCCGAAGTCGAAGACCTCGCTCGTCAACTCCTCGCCATGGGCGCGCGCATCGAGGGACTCGGGACGTCGCGCCTGACCATTGATGGGGTGCCCGCACTCAGTCCCGCCTCCCACCGCGTCGTGACTGACCGAGTAGTGTCGGCCACCTATTTGGCCTCTGGTCTCATCACGGGCGGTGAGGTCCGCGTCACGGACGCCCACCCGCAGCACATGGAGATGCTGCTTCGTAAAATCGAAGCAATGGGTGGCGAGGTCGACGCGAGCGGGGTGGGCGTGGCGGCGCGCGGTCCCGACATGCTGAAAGCCTGCGACGTGGCGACCCTGCCGTACCCCGGCGTCGCGACGGACTACAAGCCGTTGATTACCACGATGTTGAGCGTGGCGAACGGGGTGTCGGTGGTGACGGAGAACCTCTTCGTGGGGCGCTTTCGCTACGTCGACGAACTGGTCCGACTCGGGGCCAGCATTACGACCGAGGGGCACCACGCGATGATTCGCGGCGTCCAGCACTTAACCGGGAGTTCCGTCCAGGCGACCGACATTCGGGCGGCGGCGGCCCTCATCCTCGCGGGCTTGGTCGCCGAGGGAGAGACCACGGTGACCGGTCTCGAGCACATGGATCGCGGCTACGACAACTTTGTGGGACGGCTCGGGTCCCTCGGCGCCAACATTGAACGGACCTCGTGATCTCTCGCGACCCCGCCGAGCTCATGGCCCAAGCGGCGACCGGGTCGCGCACCGCACTGGCACGACTTATCACCTTGGTCGAATCGGGCGGCCCGAGCCACTTGGCTACGGCCGCGCTGGCCTACCGGGCGCCGTCGCCGTACGTGGTGGGCATCACGGGTCCTCCCGGGGCCGGGAAATCAACGCTCACCGACCAACTGATCACCACCGTGCTCAATCAGGGATCGTTCGACGAAGTGGACGCCGTGCACGACGTCAGCGTGTTGTGTGTCGATCCGAGTTCACCCTTCACCGGAGGGGCCATCCTCGGTGACCGGATACGCATGCAAGGACACGCCACCAACGAACACGTCTTCATTCGATCCATGGCGACGCGCGGTCACCTGGGCGGTCTTTCGTTGGCCGTACCCGACGCCGTGCGCGTGCTCGGCGCGGCCAACTTCCGTCTCACCCTTGTCGAAACCGTGGGCGTCGGGCAGATGGAAGTGGAAATCACCTCCGCTGCCGATACCACGATTGTCGTGGTGAATCCGGGCTGGGGTGACGCCATGCAGGCCAACAAGGCCGGACTCTTGGAAGTGGCCGACATCTTCGTCATCAACAAAGCCGACCGACCGGGTGTGCGAGAGACCCGGCGCGACCTAGAACAGATGCTCGACCTGGGAGCGGACCACGAGTGGCGCCCCGTCATCTTGGACACCGTCGCCACGACGGCCACCGGCATTCGCGAACTCTGGGAGGCCGTGATTTCGCACCGCACGTTCCTACAGGACGGACGCGTGCCCCAACAGCGTCGCGCACGGATGCGCAGCGAACTCGACAAGGTCTTGACCGCCATGGTGCGGTCGCGCATTGGGGCCCTGGCCCACGGTGACGCCTACGAGGCGCAGGTGGACGCCTTGCTCGCCAACGAGACCGATCCATACGCCGCGGCCGCGCTGCTCTTGGGTGATCAATGACCGCCACGACGGCCGCGTACGACGTGGTCTTTCTCGTTCACGTCCTGGCGGCCGTCGACACGATCATTGTCTTCGTCGTGATGCGTACGTCGGCCAACGCGTTAGTGCGGGGCATTGACCAAGCGACGCAGCGCAAGAAGTTCCCGGTGCGACGCAATTGGGCGGCGCGGGTGCTGCACGTCCTGCCCGTCACGGGTCTCTTCATGTCGCTCAGCGGCACCAGTGCCGTCTCGTTGACCAAGCCGTGGATCATCGTGGGACTGGTGGCCTACGCGGCGGCGGCCGGACATCTCGAAGCGAGGACGTTACCCCAAGAACAGGTCATCAGTGAGGTAATTGCCCACGACGGCGTGGCGTCGCCCGAGCGCGGCCGTCAGTTACTTCGTTCCATTGACACCATGTTGGCGCTGGTGGCCATTGCCCTCCTAGCCATGTTGGTGCAGTTCTAGAGGAACGAGGCGTGGCCGACCATGCCGGCCGCCACCGTGGCGTTGGTCACTTCGTCAATCAGCACGAAGCTGCCGGTGACCCGGTTGGCTCGGTAGTCATCCACCACCAAGAGATCGGCCGTTTGCAACGTCGCGAGGCCAATGTCGTTGGTGTTGAGCGAGGTTGATTCGTCGATGTCCAGTTTTTCGATATCGATGACGCCATTGATGATCTTCACGCGCACCGGGGTGACCTTCGAGGTGTGCTTCAAGCGAAGTCGCTGACCGATGACCAGGGGCTTCTCGCCGAACCAACAGATAGTGGTCTTCAGTTCGTTGGTGAC
Organism: Acidimicrobiaceae bacterium; assembly: GCA_025350565.1. Classification (GTDB taxonomy): domain Bacteria; phylum Actinomycetota; class Acidimicrobiia; order Acidimicrobiales; family RAAP-2; genus RAAP-2. The sequence continues at coordinate 5,717 of JANXXO010000079.1, read as the reverse complement.
GCGCGGCAGAGGAGCCGTCGCGATGAGGTCGCCGCGACCGGCGTTCGTTTCGGCGCCGAGGCCGACGTCGGCCGCCAAACCGACGGTCGCGCTCTCGATCTCGTCGCCCCCGAAACTGAGCGAGGTGATAGTCGTCTCGACGTTCGAGGGCAACAAGGTGACCCGGTCTCCGAGGTGAAGGGTGTCGCCGTTCACCATGCCGGCGTAGGTTCGTCCGCCGCCCGGTTGACGAAGCACCCACTGAATCGGTAAACGAGCACCCTGCGTGGCGGCGTGTTCCCACGCGCCCGCTTCACTCGCCTCGAGGGCGTCGAGCACGGTTGGCCCGTCGTACCAAGGGAAGTGGGTGGAGGCCTCGACCACGTTGTCGCCGAGCAAGGCCGAGACGGGAATAATCGACACCGACGTAAAGTCCAGTTCTCGTGACAGCGTTTCGATCTCGTCGACGACGCGCTCGAAGGCAAGTTGTGACCACTCCACGGCGTCCATCTTGTTGACGGCCACCACAATGGAGCGCACGCCCAGCAGGGCGGCGATGCAGAGATGACGGCGGGTCTGTTCTTTCAGGCCCGATGCGACGTCGAGCACCGCGAGGGCGAGATCGGCGGTCGAGGCGCCCGTCGCCATATTGGCGGTGTACTGCACGTGACCCGGGCAGTCGGCGATGATGAACTTTCGCGTCGGCGTGGTGGCGTAGCGATAGGCCACGTCAATGGTGATGCCCTGTTCGCGTTCGGCGCGTAGTCCGTCGGTCACGAAACTGAGGTCGAGGTCACCGACACCGCGTTTCTCGGAGGCGGCCGTCACGGCGTCCAATTGGTCGTCGAACAGTTGGCGGGTGTCAACGAGCAGTCGACCAATCAGCGTCGATTTACCGTCGTCCACTGATCCAATTGTGGCCAAACGCAAAAGGTCCTTCGTCGCAATCTCCATGTCTAGAAGTACCCTTCACGTTTGCGGTCTTCCATGGCGGTCTCGGAGAACTTGTCATCGGCGCGCGTCGCGCCGCGCTCCGAGACGTTCGCCACGGCAACCTCATCGATGATTGCTTCCAGGGTGGCGGCGTGCGAGAGGACGGCTCCGGTGCAGTTGGCGTCGCCTACCGTGCGGAAACGAACCGTCAATCGCTCCACGGTCTCGTTCTCGCGTGGTTCGACGAATGGTCCCACCGCGAGGTACATGCCGTCGCGAAGGATGACGTCGCGTTCGTGCGCGAAGTAGATCTCCGGCAGCGACATCTTCTCGCGCGCAATGTACTGCCAGACGTCGAGTTCGGTCCAGTCCGAGAGGGGAAAGGCGCGCACGTGCTCACCGGGGTTCACCTTGCCCTGATAGAGCTGCCATAGTTCGGGTCGCTGTTTTCGAGGGTCCCATTGACCAAAAGTGTCGCGGAAGGAAAGAATTCGTTCCTTGGCGCGAGCCTTGTCCTCATCTCGTCGGGCACCACCGAAGGCGGCGTCGAATTCGTTGTCGTTGATGGCGTCGAGCAGGGTGACTGTTTGGAGGCGGTTGCGCGAGCCCATCGCGCCCGGGTCGATGACCTTGCCTTGGTCGATCGAGTCCTGCACCTTGGCCACGACCAAACGGGCGCCGACCACGTCGACCGCGAGGTCGCGAAAGGTGATGACCTCGGGGAAGTTCTGTCCGGTGTCAATGTGCATGACGGGAAAGGGGAGTTGCTGGGGGGCGAAGGCCTTCACCGCAAGGTGAAGCAGCACCGCGGAGTCCTTACCGCCAGAGAAAAGCAAGACCGGTCGCTCGCACTCGGCGACGACCTCTCGAAGAATAAAGATGGCGTGCGACTCGAGCAGGTCTAAGTGGTCGGTGGCATGGGAAGTGCGCAAAGGTGTCGTCGTCATAGTCCGTGGGGTCTGCCTATAGCCTAGTAAAACAGTCGAGAATGTGAGGTGGACGACGACATGTCAGTGGTTAATCCCACCTCGGACCTGCTCAATGAGCTCGAAGCGGTGAACGAGCGTTTCGAACGATCGACGCCGATGGAGATTCTGCGCTGGACGTTTGAACGATTCGACGATGACCTCGCGATGGCCTGCTCCTTCGAGGACGTCGCCTTGTTGCACATGGTTCATCAACTCCACCCCAATTCTGAAATCATCTTTCTCGACACCGAAGGTCATTTTCCCGAGACGCTCGAATTTGCGTCGCGCATCGAGCGTGAATGGTCGCTCAACATGACGCGGACGACACCCGGTCCCGACGCAGTGGCGTGGCCGTGCGGTACCGAAAAGTGCTGCCAATTGCGCAAGGTCGAGCCACTCGGTCGCGCGCTCCAGGGACGCTCAGCGTGGATCACTTCGGTCAAGCGCGTTGATGCACCCTCGCGCACCAACATGAAAACCCTGATGTGGGATGAGAAATTTAATTTGGTCAAAGTGAATCCGTTGGCCACTTGGACGGACGACGACGTTGCGTTCTATCTCAGCGCACACGCGCTGCCCGTACACCCACTCTGGGCGCAGGGCTACGCCTCGATTGGGTGCGCGGCGATGACCGCGAAGCCACTCGTCGCGGGCGACCGTCGATCGGGTCGTTGGGTCGGCGCGGACAAAGAGGAGTGCGGTCTCCACGAGGCCTAACATCCACCAAAAACCCTGTAATCACCTGTAACTTTGACTGCAATGTCAAGGTGGCTTGTCGCGGGGATGGTCGGATGCTACTAATAATCCTCGCCATCTTCTGGCTGGCGCTCTTGGCGCCCGTCGCTATCCGACGTCTTCGTGACGGCGGTGCCGAACGCTCGATTCAGTCGTTCCACGCCGAACACGAGGTCCTCAGTCGCCAGGAGTACTCGGTCCCGCCGGCGCACCGTTTGGACCAGCCCGACGAGGCCGAAGTGTCCGCCAGCGAGTCCAATCGGCGCCCTCGTCTCACCGTGGTGCACGCCGACGACACCTACCGTTCACTCGAATCGCGAAGTTCGTGGGACCAGTGGGCAAATGACTACGACTACGACGAAGAGCCGTCAAGCGATCGGCAGGCCAACCGCTACGCGCAGGCCTACGCGTTGGTCCCCAACGACGTCAGTGCACCGAACGTCTACGAGGCGCCGCACCCGCGACGCTCCATGCGGTCACGGCGAAAAATGATGTTCTCGCGATTGGTGGCGTTCGCGCTGGTGATGTCCATTCTTTCCTTCGTGGCGAATTTCTCGCTGCTCATGGATCTGGCCGTCGTGTCGTGGGTCTGCGTGCTCTCGTTCGTGGCGACGGCCCTCTTCGCGGTGAGTCAAGGGTTCCTCGACGAAGCGTCACTGCCGTTGCGATTCCTCCAACCGCGGCCCCTCGCCACTGTCCAAACCCTTTACCGCGAGGACGTGCGCGACGACCACTACGTCGACGATTACTACGACGACGACGAGAATGACGCTCAGTGGGAGCACGGCTCGCAGCCCCGCAGGGCCTTCGGCTAAAGTTAAAGCCTCTTCGGGGGTGTAGCTCAATTGGTAGAGCGCTACGTTCGCAATGTAGAGGCAGTGGGTTCGAATCCCATCACCTCCACCGAGTGCGCTTGACCCCATTGAGTGAACTGCTCTTATGAGAGAGTGGTGGGATTGCACGACATATTGCGTAGTCAGGAAGGCACCTAATGAGGCAGGCGCTCCGTGTGCACAATTTCATGGTGTCGAGCGACGGCTACGGCTCCGGTTTGGGGCAAAGTCTCGAGCACCCATTCGGTCACGCTAATCCTGCTGATCTCTTTTCCTGGGCGGGAGCAACTGCGCACTGGGTCAATCGAACCGATCCGGGCGGAACGTTTGGTTTTGACGACTACTGCACTCGCGACTTCACCCGGAACATCGGTGCCGAAATCATGGGGCGCAATAAGTTTGGCCCGCAGCGCGGACCGTGGGAAAACTTTGATTGGGAAGGGTGGTGGGGCGATGACACGCCGTTCCATACGCCGGTGTTCGTCCTCACGCATCATCTGCGCCCTTCAATAACATTGGGAGACACGACGTTCCATTTTCTTGATGCGTCGCCCCAGGACGCCCTCGCGCAGGCGTTCGAGGCGGCCGAGGGCAAAGACGTGCGTCTCGGTGGTGGCGTCGCCACGGTGCGCGAGTTTCTCGACGCTGATCTCATCGACCAAATGCATTTCGCGGTGGCGCCCATCGAACTTGGCCGCGGCGAAAGACTGTGGGACAGTCCCGACGAACTCGTCGACCGCTTCTTCTTAGAAGAGGTGCCGAGCCCGAGTGGAGTGACGCATCTTTTTTTCTGGCGGCGCTAACTGTCAAACAAGTGAGACGTCCGTGCAATCGATTCGTAGACCCAGTCTCGGTCAAAGGTTGGCCTATGACTAATGCAGCGGCGATGCGTTCGATTCGGGTGGCGCCCGATGAGGCGTAATCGATAGGCGTAATCGACCACCCGAACCGTACGAAATAAGCACATCTCGCGTGAAAGTGAAGTCCCATCACCTCCACCGAACGGGAAGGTGCGCGAACAGCATCGACCGTTGAATGGTCTTTGAAGAGAAGAGCTCACTGAGCGACTTCGACGCCCAGTGAGCTCTTTTACACACTGGTACCACACACCGTGTCCAGAACCTTCTTTACGTATTCCAGTGGAACCTGCCCCTTCGCTATGGAGTGTAGACAACGATCGTTACTGAATGTCCTTTGTCGATTTGGGAACCCCCTCGTGGATCTTGAGAGATGACCGTTCCTGAACGCGGTGGCGTGGCTGTCGAGCGATGGACCTCTTCGACGAGATAGGTGAAACCATCCTTCTTAAGTTGTGCCAGTGCATGTGACTGACTTTGGCCGACGACCAACGGCACGGCAACCTTACTGATGCTGCTCTGTGTGACCAACACAATAATTAGGACAACGATCACGACTAGTGCTGACGCCGCAGCCCATAACCTCGTACTTAACTTCGCAGTATTCTTAGAAAATCGCATCATTATTCAACCGACTAGCACCCGTTCGTGTAGGTCGACGACGCATACCACTCGTTATTGTACGAAGTATCTGTGGCGACTCCGCTGGGTTGTGAAAGCACAGTTCCGCTTGAAAGACAGTTGCTCGTCATGATGTTTATGGTGTTGTTACTGGACGACAGACCGTACGTATTGGAACTATCCCCGAAATAGTTTCCAGAAGTAGCGTGTGTTCCAAAGTCAGGTAGGTACAGCCCATTCACACGCTCGTTAATAAAGTTCGCTGCCGCATAGCCATCGTACGGACAGGAGTTGTTGAATGACTGATACTGACCCGTGGTATTGTCCTCCAAGAAGTAGTAACAATCGTTACTACTGATGTATTCGGCATAAACGTATGCCGAATCGCCAGGCGAAATCGCCGGGCCCTCCCACACGGTCGAGTTAGGATAATCTTCGGTCCAGAATCTGTACTGGGGGTCGGTTGTGGCGATTGAATCCACTCCTGCCTGAACCAGACTGCTTACACCGATACCGGTCCAAAATGAAGCATCAGGCGAACTTTGCCAATTTACGTCGGCGTAATTCGCGTTTCCGGGCACGCTCGGTTGGATCCATGTTCCCTCAGACCAAGTGAAGTGGTCGCCGCTGTATTTACTGTTGGGAACCACGTGCCCAGCCCAAATTCCCGTGTACGTCGCGTGGGTATTGGTGCCGCATATCGGTTGTGGTGCGGAGTAGTACTTCGCTCCTTGAATCATTGACGTCCAAGTTGCGATGGCACCCGCGTTGTCGCCAGGTGGACGTGGGGG
>JANXXO010000028.1 GCA_025350565.1 Acidimicrobiaceae bacterium | reverse complement strand
AACCGAAAATCGCCCGCCACATTGAGCAACAGGAGATCGCGACTGCCGTGCTGCGCGTCACGGGTCTGAAGGATGTTATCGAAGCCGAGGCGCAGCGTGTTGGTGGCGTGGAGTTCGTCGAGATTGCGGACGTAGTTGGGTGGCGTTCGGGCACCTGGTGCGAAAGCGACAGCCACTCGGTGGGTCAATCGGACTAGGGGGCTCGCCTTCGAGGACCTGGTCGTTGATGGGCGAATCGGGGTCGGCCTCTAACGCCGCGCCGAGCAGGAACTCGGTGTACGGATGGGCCGGCGATTCGTAGAGCGTGTCGGCCGGACCGATCTCGCAGATCTTGCCGAGGTACATGACGGCCACGCGGTCGCTCACGTTCTTCACCACCGCGAGGTCGTGGGCAATAAACAGCAGCGTGAGTCCGTACTCCTGCTTGAGGTCTTCTAAGAGGTTCAGAATCTGCGCCTGCACCGAGACGTCGAGCGCGGAGACCATCTCGTCACAGATGAGCAACTTCGGACGCATGGCGAGCGAGCGAGCGATCGAAATGCGTTGACACTGCCCGCCGGAGAACTGTCGGGCGTACCGGTTGCCGTAGACGGCCGGATCAATCCCGACTTTGCTCAGTAGGTCGCTGATCAGCCGATCGCGCTCGTCGCCGGTCACCGTCTTCCAGCAATCGAGGGGTTCGGCGACGATATCCTTCACCCGACGACGGGGGTTAAGGGAACTGATGGGGTCCTGAAAGATCATCTGCATGCGCGTGCGAGCGTTGCGCAGTGCCTTGCCCGACAGTTGGTTGACGTCGACGCCGTCGAGTTCGATGGATCCACCCGAGGGCTCGACGATACGCATCAGCGCCTTGCCGGTGGTGGACTTGCCACAGCCCGATTCGCCGACCAGACCAAGGGTCTCTCCTTCGAAGATGTCGAAACTGACCCCGGCGACGGCGCTCACCACGTGGCGGTGCTGGCGGAAGGTGACCTCCAGGTCGCGGACCTTCAAGAGCGGCGTGCGCTGATCGGTCGAGGCGGAAGCTTCATCGTGGATGACGTTGTTGGTCATGTCGTCGCCTCATTTTGGTTGACGGGAAGGGGATTCCAACAGGCGAAGGAATGACCAGGTTCGACGGAGGGCTGTAACTCCGGTCGAACGAGGTGACACTGGTCGGTGGCGAACTTGCACCGCGGCGCGAAACTGCAGCCGTCGGAGAGTTTGAGCAGGTTCGGGGGGCGTCCGGGAATCGTGATGAGGCGGGTGTGGCTGTGATTGGAGACCTTGGGCGAACTCTCCAGCAGGGCCCGGGTGTAGGGCATGCGGTGGTGGTAGAAGACGTCACGGGTGGTACCGGTCTCGACGATGCGTCCGGCGTACATGACGATGATGCGCGAGGTGCGCGTGGCGACGACGCCAAGGTCGTGCGTGACCAAGATGACCGACATCTTGAGGCGGCCACGTAATTCGTCCAGGAGGTTAAGAATCTGGGCCTGGATGGTGACGTCGAGGCCCGTGGTCGGTTCATCGGCCATGAGGAGCTTGGGAGAGCAGGCCAAGGCAATGGCGATGACCACGCGTTGACGCATGCCGCCCGAGAGTTGTCCGGGGTACGCGCTGTAACGCTCGGTCGGCGAGGGTATACCCACCAACTCCAAGAGCTCGATCGCGCGCGCTTTGGCGTCCGCCTTACTCATGCCCAAACGTACGCGTAACGACTCGTCGATCTGCTTGCCAATACGCATCACGGGATTGAGCGACGTCATGGGATCTTGAAAGATCATGGCGACTTCGGTGCCCCAAATCTTGCGCTTCTCGTTTTCGCTGGCGCCCACCACTTCGAAGCCGTCGATCTGCGCCGAACCCGTGACGGTGACGTTGGTGCGGGGCTGCAGTCCCATGATGGTGCGTGAGAGCACGGTCTTGCCCGAGCCCGATTCGCCCACGATGCCGATAGTTTCATTTTCACCGAGGTCAAACGAGACGCCACCGACCGCGGGCAGCGGGCCGCCGGCGGTCGCGAAGGTCGTCGAGAGATCCTTGACGACGAGGAGTTTCTCGCTCATAGCTTCACCTCGGTGACGTCAAAGTGGCTGCGCAGTCGGTCGCCAATGAAGTTAAGACAGAGCAAGAAAAAACAGAGGGCCGCCGAAGGAAAGAGCACGAGCCAGGGATTCATGGCGAGCACCGTGCGCGCCTCGTTGATCATGTTGCCCCACGACGGGGTCGGGGGATTGACCGAAAGTCCGAGGAAGGCCAGGGCGCCCTCGAGGGTCACCACCGTCGCTACCCCAATGAGCAAGAAAGAGATACCGACGGGCGCAATGTTCGGGAGGAGTTCTTTCATGAGGATTCGTCGGTCCGTGGCACCCTGCACCTTGGCCGCGATGATGTAGTCCTTGGTCGCCACGTTGAGCGTCGCGGTACGGATGACGCGGTAGACCAAGGGCACCGAGGCAATCCCGATGACCAGGATGATCTTCAAGAGCGAGCGAGGCGTCCAAAACGAAAGCACCGCGATGGTGGCGATGATGGCGGGGAAGGCCAGCAAAACGTACATCACGGTCGTCAAGATGGCGTCGAATCGACCACGACGGTGGGCGGCCAACATGCCGAGTGGCGCTCCGATGCCAAATCCGATGACCATGGCCCCGGTGCCCACGGCGATCGAGACGCGCGCGCCGTAGGTGACCCGAGCGAAGATGTCCCGGCCGAGATCGTCGGTGCCGAAGAGGTGATGCAGGCTCGGACCGAGATTGATGGCGCTGAAGTTCTCGTAGAGGGGATTTTGGAGAGGCAGCACGCTGGCGAAGACGGCGCCGATGACGTTCAATCCAATCCAGCCGACGCAGATCCAGAAGAGAAGGCCCAACTTCTTCTTTTTCTCAGGCCGCTCGACGATCGAGTACTCCTCGATCAGCGCCTGCTCGAGACTGTCGCTGGGGCTACCAAAACTACTCACGACTGATCCTCGGATCCACCATATTGATAATGAAGTCGAAGAGGAAGTTGATGACCACCACTCCCACCGAAACGGTTAGGACAATACCCTGGACGAGCAAAAAGTCGCTCATGTTGATGGCCGTGATCAACGTGTAGCCGAGCCCCGGGATGGCTAACAGGTACTGGACGACGAAGCCGGCCGCCAAGAGGCCCCCAATGTTCACGCCGGCGGCCCCGAGCAGGGCCACCGAGGACGGGCGAAAGGCGTGGGACCACATGATGCGACGTTGACTGAGACCCTTGGAACGGGCCATCGTGATGAACTCCTCTTGCAAGGTGGATATGAGGTCACTACGCAAGATTCGGTAATAGACCACGAAGCTGCCAATCGCCAAGGTGATGGAAGGCAGCGAGAGACTCGCGAGGTTGCCGAGCGGGTCACTGGCGAAGGACACGTACGAGGATGGCCCCGTGTGGGGAACCCCCAACTTGATAGAGATGAACAGCACCATCAACACGATGATGATGAACGGCGGAATCGAGAGCAGCGTGAAACTGCTGGCGCCGAGCAAACGGTCCACGGGACCATCGGGTCGTTTGGCGGAGCGCATAGCGGCCGGAATTGCTGTGGCGAAGGCCAGAATCTGGCTCAACACGATGATTTCGAGGTCAATCGGTAGGGCGGCGCGAATCGTGCCCGCGACCGACGTTTGCGAGATAAAGGAGGTGCCAAGGTTTCCTCGCACGACGTTGCTAATCCAGGTGAAGTACTGAAGATAAATAGGGTGGGCCAGACCCAACTGGCGATAGAGAGCGGCCTTAGCTTCGGGGCTGGCGCCGAAACCGAGGATCACCGTGGCCGGATTACCGGGCAGTAGGTGAATCAAATAGAAACTGCCCACCGAAATGACGAACACGATGCCGAAGAGCAGCACCAATCGTTTCGCCACGTATCTGAGCACTTTCCCCCTCTTCTAAGACTGTTCCGACATTACTCAACCCCGCCCGTGCCGACGCGTCACTGGCGCCCTTCGCCGGGCGCGCGCAGCCGTCGGGGCCGTTCTACGCACACGATTGCCCCAACTCGCCGGCGTGTTACAGGCCCTCGCTACCGTGGTCAAGTGAAAAGAATCGCCATAGCTGGCGGCATAGGCGCGGGCAAGAGTGCGGTCGGACAGCGGCTGGGGCAACTGGGCTTCGCCGTCATCGACACCGACGCGGTGGCACACGACGTCACCAGTGTCGGCCAACCCGCCTGGCGTGCACTGCGCGACGCCTTTGGTGACGCCGTTTTGCGCGCCGACGGCACGCTCGACCGCGTCTTCGTGGCCGACGTGGTCTTTCACGACCCTTCGTCGCTGCGACGACTGAATCTCATCACCCACGGGTACATCGGCGCCGAGGTGATGAAACAACTGAGCAGCGCGACCGGGACCGTTGCCTTCGTGGCCATCCCTCTCTTTCGACCTGAACACCGCGACGTCTTCCAACTCGACCAAGCGTGGGCCGTGTTGGTTGATCCGGATACGGCCGTACGGCGACTGGTGGCCCATCGAGGATTCAATGAGGCCGACGCTCGCGCCCGCCTGGCGACGCAAATGAGCAACGACGAGCGCGCGGCAATCGTTGACCGCGTGATCTGGAACGAAGGATCGCTCGATGAGTTGCACGTGTCCCTCGACGAAGCCCTGCGAGCGCTGGAGTTGGTCCGTGGATAAGTTCCTCGTTGAATCACCCTTCCAGCCAGCCGGTGATCAACCAGCCGCCATTGCCAAGTTGGCGCAAGGCGTCGATGACGGGCTGCGCTTCCAAACCCTCGAGGGCATTACGGGCAGTGGCAAGACCGCGACCATTGCGTGGCTGGTCGAGCACGTACAACGTCCCACGTTGATCTTGGAGCCCAATAAGTCGTTGGCCGCCCAATTGGCCTCCGAGTTGAAAGAGATGCTCCCGCAGAATCGCGTCGAGTTCTTCGTCTCGTACTACGACTACTACCAACCAGAGGCGTACATCCCGCGTACCGACACCTTCATCGAGAAGGACAGTTCCATCAACGAAGAGATCGATCGGCTCCGTCACGCCGCGACCTCCTCACTGCTGACCCACCGCGACACCATTGTGGTGGCCTCGGTGTCGTGTATCTACGGTCTGGGTTCCCCGATCGAGTACCGAGAGCGAATGCTGCAACTCGAAGTCGGCGACACCATCGACCAACGGGTGTTGCTGCGACGATTGGTCGAGATGCAGTACAACCGCAATGAACTCGTGCTCGACCGCGGGACGTTTCGAATGAAGGGCGACACGCTCGAGATTCAGCCGGCCTACAGCAACGAAGCTATCCGCGTCTCCTTCTTCGGCAACGAGATTGAATCGGTCTCCTTCTTCAACCCCCTCACGCAGGAGAGTCGGGGCAAGGTGAACGAGTTCACCCTCTTCGCCGCCTCCCACTACGCGACGGGCGCCGCGACCCTCCAGCGCGCCTGTCGAGAGATCGAAGACGAGTTGCAGATCCAGTTAGCGACGTTCCAGGCCGAAGGGAAGCTTCTCGAGGCCCAACGACTGCGGTCGCGCACCGAGCACGACCTCGAGATGCTCGAACAGACCGGCGTCTGCGCCGGCATCGAGAACTACTCGGCCCACCTCGACGGTCGCAAACCCGGTGAACGTCCCTACACCCTGCTCGACTACTTCCCCGACGACTTTCTGGTGGTCATCGACGAGTCACACGTGGCCGTGCCCCAGGTGCGCGGCCAGTACGCCGGCGACCGGTCGCGCAAAGAGACCTTGGTCGAACACGGTTTTCGTCTGCCCTGCGCCCTCGACAACCGCCCGCTCAACTTCGACGAGTTCATGGAGCTCGTGCCCCAAATGGTTTTCGTTTCGGCCACCCCGGGGCCCTATGAGCTCGAGCACAGTGACCAGATCGTCGAACAGGTGATTCGTCCCACCGGTCTGCTCGACCCCGTCGTGACGGTGTTGCCCACCAAGAACCAGATCGACGATCTTCGTGGTCGCCTCGACGAAGTGATCGCTCGAAACGAGCGGGCCCTCATCACCACTCTCACCAAACGGATGGCCGAGGACTTGACGAACTTCTTGACCAAGGGTGGCTACCGGGTGCAGTATCTGCACAGCGACATCGACACCATCCAACGCATTGAAATCCTTCGTTCCCTTCGTTTGGGTGAGTTCGACGTCCTGGTCGGCATCAATCTTCTGCGCGAGGGTCTCGATCTTCCCGAGGTCTCGTTGGTCGCCATTCTCGACGCCGACAAGGAAGGTTTCCTGCGCTCTCGTTCGGCGCTCACCCAAACAATCGGTCGAGCGGCCCGAAACTCCAACGGCCAGGCCATCCTCTACGCCGACCGGATGACCGACTCGATGCGCGCCGCCATCTCACTCACCGAGCGGCGCCGAATGCTCCAGATCGAGTACAACGCGGAGCACGGTATCGAGCCAAAGACCGTGATGAAGAACGTGGCCGATATTCTCGGGCGATTGCGCAGCGAATCAATGCCCGAGCCACTCAACCGGGTCCACGGCGTCACATCCCTCGAGAACATGCTCCCCGACGATCTCTCGCTCGAAGTGGCCAGGGTGGAAAAAGCCATGCTCCAAGCGGCCTCGGAACTTCGCTTCGAGGAGGCGGCGGCATTGCGCGACGTGTTGCACACCCTGCAACGCCAGACCTTCGCCACGCAATTGGACGAACTCACCCTCGACGACCTGGCACTCGATGCCTGACCGGTAAAGTCCCTACATGTCGTCGTCAATCCGGGTGCAGGGCGCCCGAGTCCACAATCTAAAGAATCTCTCGGTCGAGATACCGCGCGACCAGTTGGTCGTCTTCACCGGGCTCTCGGGATCGGGCAAGTCGTCCCTGGCCTTTGACACGATCTACGCCGAAGGTCAGCGACGATACGTGGAGAGCCTTTCGGCTTACGCGCGCCAGTTCCTCGGTCAAATGGACAAACCGGACGTCGACTTCATTGAAGGACTGTCGCCGGCCATTTCCATTGACCAAAAGACGGCGTCGCGCAACCCCCGCTCCACGGTGGGCACGATAACCGAAATTCACGACTACCTTCGGCTGCTCTTCGCGCGCATTGGCGTCCAGCACTGTCCCAACTGCGGCAAGGCCGTGACCCGCCAGACGCCCCAGCAGATCGTCGACCAGGTGTTGGCGCGTGCGCGCGACGAACGGTTCCTGGTGCTGGCGACAGTGGTCGAAGGTCGAAAGGGTGAGTACAGCACGCTGCTCGGGGAGTTGGCGGCGCAGGGATTCTCGCGCGCGCGCGTGGACGGCGAGGTCATCGAACTTGCCGACCGCGACACGCTGACCTTGGCGCGCTACGAAAAACACACCATCGACGTCGTCCTCGACCGACTGAGCGTGAAGGCCTCCAACCGTCAACGACTGACTGAGTCGGTGGAGTCGGCCCTCAAGCTCACCCGAGGCTTGGTGTCGTTCCTCTTCCTCGAGGACAACGAACTGGTTCAGTTTTCCGAAAAGATGGCCTGTAACGACTGCGGCATCAGCTTTACCGAACTCGCTCCGCGCGACTTCTCCTTCAACTCGCCCTACGGCGCCTGTCCGGTGTGCACGGGACTGGGTACCCGTTACGAGGTTGACCCTCTTATGGTCGTGCCCGACGACACCTTGTCCCTAGCCGACGGGGCACTGGCCCCCTGGGCCGGCGTGCGCTTCAAGTATTTCGCGCGACTCATCGAAGGTATCGCCGCACTCGGCGAGTTCGACACGGACACGCCGTGGAAGAAATTGAAGCCCAAGGACCGAAAACTGGTGCTCTACGGCGTCGAGAAGAAATCGGTGCCCGTCAAGTATCGCAACCGTTACGGCAAAGTGCGCACCTACGACACCACGTACGCCGGCATCGTCGACTGGCTGGAACGCAAGCGCAACGAGGCCGACGGGGACTGGTCGCGCGAGCAGGCCGAACAGTACATGCGCGAAGTCGAGTGTCATACCTGCAACGGCCAACGACTGAAACCCGAGGTGCTTGCGGTACTCATCCACCGCCACAACATCGCCGACATCAACTCCATGACCATCGACGAAGCCATTGACTTCTTCGACAAAGTGAAGTTGACCAAACGCGAACAGACCATTGCCCTGCGCGTCATCAAAGAGATCAACGAACGATTGACCTTCCTTATGGACGTGGGACTGGACTATCTCACCCTCAGTCGCGCGTCGGCGACGTTGTCGGGTGGCGAAGCCCAACGAATCCGCTTGGCGAGTCAGATCGGCAGTTACCTGGTGGGCGTGCTCTACGTCTTGGACGAACCGTCCATTGGACTGCACCAACGCGATAATCGCCGTCTCATCGCCACCCTCGAGCGACTGCGCGACCTCGGCAATTCGGTCATCGTGGTGGAACACGACGAAGAGACCATTCGATTGGCCGATTACATCATCGACATTGGCCCGGGCGCCGGCGAGTTCGGGGGGCGCATCGTGCACGCCGGCACGTACAAGGAGCTGCTGGAGAACCCGGACTCGCTGACCGGTCAGTATCTCTCGGGTGAGCGTTCCATCGCCATCCCGACCACCCGTCGACGCGGCGACGGCAAGAAACTGACCATTAAGGGTGCTCGGGCCAACAACCTGCAAAACGTCACCGTCGACATCCCCCTCGGCGATTTCGTGGCCGTCACCGGCGTCTCGGGATCCGGCAAGTCCACCTTGATCAACGGGATCTTGCTCTCCTCACTGGAACATCAGATCAATCGCGCCAAGACCACGCCGTACGAACACGACACCATCCTCGGGGTGAAGCACCTCGACAAGGTAGTGGCCGTCGACCAGCAGCCCATTGGTCGCACCCCGCGGTCCAATCCCGCGACCTACTCCGGGGTCTTCGACAAGATACGCAAGCTCTTCGCCGAGACCCAAGAGGCCAAGGTTCGCGGGTACCAACAGGGTCGCTTCTCCTTCAACGTGAAGGGCGGACGGTGCGAGACCTGCGCCGGTGACGGCACCATCAAGATCGAGATGCATTTCCTACCCGACGTCTACGTGAACTGTGAAGTCTGTAACGGGGCGCGTTACAACCGCGAAACGCTCGAGATCAGCTACCGCGGCAAGTCCATTAGTGACGTACTCAACATGCCCGTCGCCGAGGCCCTCACCTTCTTTGAGCGTCAGCCCTCGATCCTGCGTCACATTCAGAGCCTTCACGACGTCGGGCTCGGCTACGTGCGACTCGGCCAGCCGGCTCCCACCTTGTCGGGCGGGGAGGCCCAGCGCGTGAAGTTGGCGACCGAGCTGGCCCGACGACCGACCGGCCATACCCTCTACGTACTCGACGAACCCACCACGGGACTGCACTTCGAAGACGTCAATCGACTACTACAGGTCCTGCACCGCCTGGTGGACCAGGGCAATACGGTGCTCGTGATCGAACACAACCTCGACGTCGTCAAGACCGCCGACTGGGTGATCGACCTCGGACCCGAAGGCGGACGACGCGGGGGACTGGTGGTCGGCGAAGGCACGCCCGAGACGATCGCGACGTTGCCCACGGCGACCGGACTGGTCCTCAAGGAGTCGCTGGCTGCCCACGGACGGCTCTAGTGTTCCCCAAACCATCGGGCATCCCTCGCCAGAGCGGGTGCTACCTCTTTCGTAATCAGCACAACACGGTCATCTACGTCGGCAAGGCCCTCTCCTTGGCCTCGCGACTGGGCAACTATTTCCAGCGCACCGGCGTCTTAGACCACAAGACCCAAGCGTTGATGTCCGAAGCGACCTCGGTCGAGTGGATCATCACCCCCACCGAGGTCGACGCGCTGGTCCTCGAGAACGAGTTGATCAAGGAGAACCAACCCCGTTACAACATGCGCCTGAAGGACGACAAGAGTTTCCCCTTCGTGGCCATCGATACCCGGGTCGACTTTCCGGCGCCCTACACGACGCGCGCCAAACACCAGCGGGGCGTGCGCTACTTCGGACCCTTCGTGGACGTGCGCGCACTGCGCACGACCATGGACGAACTCATCCAGGCCTTTCCCCTTCGTTCTTGTACGAAGCACAAGTTCAACTATCACGAACGGATCGCGCGCCCCTGTCTGCTCTTCGACATAGGCAAGTGTTCGGGTCCTTGCGTGGACGCGATCGACAAGGAGGGGTACGCCAAGCTGGTCCAGTCGTGGTCGAAATTCTTCGACGGCGACGTACGTCAACTGCGCGACCTCTTGCGACGCCAGATGGAAGAGGCGTCCCAAAAGAAGCACTACGAAGCGGCGGCTAAGGCGCGCGACGGACTGGACGCGCTCGAGCGCGCGGCCAGTGCCCAGAATGTGGTGTTGGACGACCATTCCAACCTCGACGTGCTGTGCGTGGCGACCGACGGTGGACGCGCGGCGGTGGTGCGATTTCGTGTGCGCTACGGCCGGATCATTGGCCGAAGCGTGAACCTGATCGACCGCTCCATGGACGAGAACGAGGCCGAGATTCTCGAGAGCGTCCTGCCCGACCTGTTCGACGACGCCGACGCCGTGCCACCGGTCGTGCTGGTGGGTAGCGAACAGTCCATGACGCCACTGATGGCCGAGTTCTTGAGTGAACTCCGGGGTCGCCCAGTCGAGGTGGTCGTCCCTCAACGGGGCAAGCGCCGCCGGGCCGTGGAGATGGCCATCGCCGACGCGCAGTCGGTGATCGATCGCGACTCGCTTCGCCGACAGAGCGACCACAACGTGCGCTCGCGCGCCTTGCAGGAGCTGGGCGCGGCCCTGCGCCTCGACTTGCCGCCCTACCGCATTGAGTGTTTTGACATGAGCCACCTGCAGGGGACCAACTACGTCGGATCCATGGTCGTCTTCGAAGACGGACTGGCCCTCAAGAGCGAGTACCGCCACTTCAACGTCAAAGAGGTGCTCGGCAACGACGACGTCGGCGCGATGGAAGAGGTGGTCCGTCGTCGCCTGGCGTACTGGAACGACGAGCAGAGTACGACCAAGTTCCGTCGTCCCGACCTCATCATCATCGACGGCGGTCTGCCCCAACTCCACGCCGCGCAAAAGGCCGCGCGAACACTCTTGCTGGACGAACGCGTCGAGTTCACCGCGCTGGCCAAGCGAGAGGAACTGCTGTATCGTCCGGGGTCGAGCACGCCCATCGCACTCGAGCGCGGGTCCGAGAGTCTCTACCTGGTGCAACGCCTGCGCGATGAGGCCCACCGTTTCGCCATCACCTTTCACCGATCCAAACGGGGCAAGTCCATGGTCGCTTCCACCCTGCAGGGCATCGAGGGCCTCGGTCCGGCGCGCCGCGATCGTTTGATGCTGCAGTTCGGGTCGCTCGACACCATTCGTGCGGCCACCCTCGACGAACTCGACGCCCTCGCGTGGCTCCCGAGCGACGTGGCGGCGAGGCTCTACGATCATCTACAGGCGCCGGCCCCACCACGACCCACGAAGGGAGGCGACGATGAGTGAAGTCCTTTTGGTCACGGGCATGTCGGGCGCCGGACGTTCCACGGTCTCGGCCGCTCTCGAAGACCTCGGCTGGTTCGTGATCGACAACATGCCCATCGAACTCATCGCGCGCGTGGGTGACCTGGTCACGGCCGGATCGCGCGAGTACGCCGGCGTGGCCTTTATCGTCGGTCGGTCGGGCGGCGTTCGCCCGGACGCGTGGCTCGCCGTGGAACGTGAACTACGCGAACTCCACGAGAACGCCAAGATTCTCTTTCTCGACGCCCCCGACGACGTCTTGATTCACCGTTTCGAGGGCAATCGCCGCCGTCACCCTTTCGAGGCGGCGACCCTGGCCGAGTCCATCGCCGGCGAACGCGAACTACTTCGTCCGATCCGTCTCGGCTCGGACCTCGTGATCGATACGGGCTCCATCAACGCTAACCAGCTTCGCTCGCGCATCGTCGAAACCTTCACCGACGTGAGCGGAAGTTCCCTGCGCGTCTCGCTGGTCTCGTTTGGCTATTCGAACGGCATTCCCCGGGACGTCGATCTGGTCTTCGACTGTCGTTTCCTGCCCAATCCCTACTGGATTGAAGAGCTTCGACCTCAGTCCGGGCTCGATCAGCCGGTCGCCGCGTACGTGCTGGCCGAACAGGCCGCACAGCACTTCCTCACTGATGTGGTCGCCATGCTCGAGTGGCAGATTCCCGAGTTCGCCAAAGAGGGCAAGTCCTATCTCTCGATCGCCATTGGCTGCACGGGTGGTCGTCACCGCTCGGTGGCAGTCGCCGAAGAGCTGCGTCGTCGACTGGGTATTGACCACGCCGTCTTTCACCGCGATATTGCTCGCTGAAGGTCGCCCGCGCGCTGGCCCCACGTTGATGAGTCGCCACGACGCACTCGCCGCACGACCGCCTGACTGACCTCTCGAAAGTGGTCGTGTCCACGATGTGCAAAAATTGACCGACGCGCTCATCGCCCTGGCGACGAGCGACCAACGACCAGAGGAGCTGGAGTGGCACTACGTGTGGCAATCAATGGATTCGGACGTATTGGACGCGGTTACCTTCGGGCCTCTTTGCAGCACCCCGACATCGACGTCGTCGCGGCCAACGACCTCACCTCGACGGAGGTCAACGCCCACCTCTTGCGCTACGACTCGACCCAGGGCCGCCTCGACCGGACCGTCACGGTCACCGACGAGGGCATCGTCGTGGGAGACGAGACGATCAGGGTCTTCGCCGAACGCAACCCCGCCAACTTGCCCTGGAAGGAACTGGGCATCGACGTGGTCATTGAATCGACCGGTCATTTTACGACGCGCGACGCAGCGGCCCAACACCTCAGCGCGGGCGCACGCAAAGTCATCATCTCGGCCCCCGGCACCGACGTGGACGGGACTTTCGTCATGGGGGTCAATGAGCAGACTTACGACGCCGCCACCCAACACGTGGTGAGTAACGCCTCGTGCACGACCAACTGTTTCGTGCCGATGGTCAAAGTCCTGGACGACGCCTTCGGCGTGACGACCGGTCTGATGACGACGATCCACGCCTACACCAACGACCAGAACCTCTTGGACCTCGAACACAAGGATCTGCGCCGGTCGCGCGCCGCGGCCATCAACATCGTGCCGGCCTCGACGGGCGCCGCTCGGGCCACCAGCTTGGTGCTGGAGTCCATGAAGGGACGCCTCGACGGCACGTCGCTGCGCGTCCCGGTGCCGGTGGGCAGTATCACCGACTTCACCGCCATCGTGCGCTCGACCACGGTCGACGAGATCAACGCGGCCTTCAAGGCCGCCGCCGACGGTCCGTTGAAGGGCATCCTCGTCTACACCAACGAACACATTGTGTCCTCGGACATCGTCGGTACGCCAGCGTCGTGCACCTTCGACTCCTTGATGACCATCGCGCAACGCATCGACGACGCGCAAAGCTTGGTGAAGATCTTTGGTTGGTACGACAACGAATGGGGTTACTCCAACCGCCTGGTGGACCTGACCGTGCACATCGGCAAGTAGTCGTGGGCGACTCACTCCCGTCGATTGATCGTTGGGGGAGCCTCGCGGGCAAGCGGGTACTGGTGCGCGTGGACTTCAACACCCCCGTCGCCGAGGTGGGAGGACGACTCGAGGTGACCGACGATTTCCGTATTCGCGCCGCCCTGCCGCTCTTTGAAACGTTGCGCTCGCGCGGGGCCACCGTCGTCGCCTGCACCCACTTCGGACGCCCGCGGGGCCGCGTGGTCGACGAGTACCGCGTGGAACCGGTGCGACGACGGCTGAACGAACTCTGCGGCGAGGTGGAGCTACTGGAGAACCTTCGGTTTCATCCCGGCGAAGAAGCGAATGACCCGGCCTTTGGGGCCGCGCTCGTGGCCGGCTTCGACTATTACGTCAACGAGGCCTTCGGGGCCTCGCACCGCGCCCACGCCTCGATCATGATTCCCCCGACCCTGGTGCCGAGCGCCGCGGGTCCCAACCTACGGCGCGAAGTGTCGACCATCCTCTCCCTACTCGACGCCCCGGCCCGCCCGTTCGTTGCGATTCTCGGGGGCGCCAAAGTGGCCGACAAACTGGCCATTGCCGCGGTCCTCGTCGACAAGGCCGACACGGTCATCGTGGGCGGTGCCATGGCCTTCACCTTCGAGGTCACGCAGGGTCGAACCGTAGGCTCGTCGCTCTTCGACGGCTCCTACCTCGACGCTTGCGCGACCCTAATGGCCACCGGGCGCGTGGCCCTGCCAGCGGACGCCCTCGGCCTCGCGTCGGGGGCTCCCTTCGGCGACGGCGGCGTTGAGGCCCTGGCCTTTGGCGCGAACATTCCCGACGGCTTCGTCGGCCTCGACATTGGACCGGCCTCGATCGAACAGTTCGTCGGCGTCATCGAAGGCGCGGCGACGATTCTCTGGAACGGACCCATGGGGGTCTTCGAAGACCCGCGCTTCGCCGCCGGGACCGAGGCGGTGGCCCGCGCCGTTGCCCGTTCTCACGCGGTCACGGTGGTGGGCGGGGGCGACTCGGTCGCGGCGCTGCAAAGTTTTGGCCTCGACGACGAGGTCAGTTTCGTGTCAACCGGCGGGGGAGCCTCCCTCGAGCTCGTGGAACTGGGTGATCTGCCCGGACTGCGCGCCTTACGAGAAAGTCCGTGGACCTAGATGAGTACCGCAAAGCCTTTAGTCATTGGCAACTGGAAGATGAACCTCGACTTAGTCGAGGCGGTGCACCTCGGACAACAACTGGGCGTGTTGTTGAAGAACCATCCGGCCGAGCACACCCAGATCGTGGTCGCGCCGCCCTTCGTCGACATCCGCAGCGTCGTCTCCATCGTGGCCTCCGAGCGCATTCCCCTGGGCGTGGCGGCCCAACACGTCAACCCCCACGACAACGGCGCCCACACCGGAGAGGTGAGTACCGCCATGCTGAAGCGGCTCGGGGTCGAGTGGGTACTGGTGGGACATTCCGAGCGTCGCGCCCTCTACGCCATGGACGACGCCGCGGTCACTCAGACCCTTCGCGCCGTCGTGCGAAGTGGTCTTAACGCCGTGCTGTGCGTGGGCGAAGCACCGGAAATTCGTGAGGAGTCGGGCGAGGACGAGTGGGTGGCGCGACAACTGCGCAGTGCCCTCGACGGTCTGGACGAACGGTTTCGCGAACTGATCACGATTGCCTACGAACCGATCTGGGCCATTGGCACGGGACTGACGGCGACCGGCGAGCAGATCCACGATATGACCTTGCACATTCGTACGGTCGCTGCGGCCCTGGGCCTCGCCGGTGTGCGAGTGCTCTACGGGGGATCGGTGAACGGCGAGAACGCGACGTCGATCATCGCCAAAGGAGACGTCGACGGCTTCCTCGTGGGTGGCGCCAGTCTGAAGGCCGAGTCGTTTCTTGCCATAATTCAGTCCTGTGACGACTGCTACGCTTTAAAGCGCTAATCGGAGGTTGCGTTGTTCACCTGGACATTTATCATTATTGAGGCCTTCGCGGCCGTCGGACTGGTGTTCCTCGTGCTCTTGCACTCGGGACGAGGCGGCGGGATCTCGGACCTTCTGGGTGGCAGCATGGGTGCCGCGGCGTCAGGTTCGACCGTCGTAGAGCGCAACCTGGACCGCATCACGATTGCCGTGGCCCTGATTTTCACCTTCGCCACGCTGACCCTCGACCTACGTCTGCAGTAACGGACGTGGTCCGATGGGGATCGCTTCGCCGTGGGCTCCTCGGTGCGCTCGTCGTGCTCGTTGCGCTCGTGCCGCTCGGTAGCGGGGCGCAGGCGGCCAAGACCGTCTCCAACGCCGCCAAAACGCTCGATCTTTCGCTGCCCGGACCGTTCAACGGGTGCACCTTCCTCGACCCTGGCGCCACCCCGTCAAACAATGCCGTGGCCGACCTCTTACTGCCGTCGGCCTTCCAGACCAACGGCGCCGGCAACCTGGTTGGCGAGGGTGGTCCCATTGCCTCGGCCGAGTTGACGTCCCTCACGCCCGAGACAATCCGCTACACCGTGGCACCGAAGCAGCACTGGAGTAATGGCAATCCCTTCAACGGCAACGACCTGATCGGTTGGTGGTTGCGCGCCCGGGCACTGCGCAGCGTGCAAAGCGACGGCTATCGCGACATCAAGACCCTCACGATTTCCAACGGCGGTCTCACCGTGACCGCGGTCTTTTCGACCCCCTACGCCGACTGGAACCTCTTATTTCGCGACGTCGAAGAGTTGGGTACCCAGAGTGGGTGCACCATGGCCGACCTGTTGGCTCGACCTACGCTCGGACCGTACACGTTGGTGAGCGCGACGCCCGGACGTATCGTGTTGCATCGCACGCCCCAGTGGCCGGTCAACACCAATCGCTTCGGTCGCATCGTCATCACCGACACGGGCGCCTTCCCGTCCGCGTCGGGTGCCCACTTCGTCAACTTTTCCTTGATCGTCACTCGTTCGATCGTCCAATCCGTGAGTTCGCATCCGACGGTACTCAGCCACATTGGCGCCTCCAGCAACATCGAGGTGATCTCCTTCGCCGCCGCGCGGCCCTTCACGAAACGGATCGCCGTGCGCCGCGCCCTCAGTTGGGCCATCAATCGTCAGAGTCTCATCAACCAACTCTGGGGCCAGGTGACTTTTTCGCCGTCGGTCGCGGCCTCGGCCATCTATTCGCAGGGTCAGTCCAACTACCCCGGCCAAACGGGCACCGGCCCCATTAGTCAAGGCGCCACGACTACGACCGTCCCGAGCACGGCCACCAACGGACTGGCGGACTGTCGTGCGTGTGCCTTAGCCGAGCTCGCCGCGAATGGTTTCCTTCGCACGGCCCACGGGTGGCACACCATTGGAGGTGCGCCGCTCGTGTTGACCTTGGCGGTCGGTCCGAGCAACCTAGATGAGACGATCGCCGCAAGTTTGGTGGGTCAGTGGGCCTCCATTGGCGTGAAAGTGGCCCGAGTCAACGTGCGCTCAGAGATCGCCGCCGCCGTCGCCACGGCCACCAACGGCGAGGACATGGCGGTCTTTTCTCGCCCCACCGACACGGCCGCTTCGTACGCCGCACGGTCGTGGAGCGGACAGGGTTTTGCGGACACGTTTCCGAGTAGCTGGCGTTCCGTCGCGGCGACGGCGTACTTTTCGCAAGGTTCTTCCAATTTCAATCCGGTCACTGCGTCGTCAACGTGGCTCTCAATGGACCAACTCGTGCAGAACGGTTTCTGGGTGCGACCACTGTTCACCTCACCATCATTAGTTGAGTGGTCGAACAGCCTCGTGGGACTGCTCGGAAGTTTCTCCGTGCCCGGACTGGTTGATCAAGTGCCTGGGTGGACGACCGAATCACTCCCGGGGAAGGGTTGAATCGCCGAAGTGAGTTCGGCGCAGAGGCTAAAGTAGAACTTCGCGTCGGAGTGGCGGAATAGGCAGACGCGCCAGCTTGAGGGGCTGGTGCCCTTAGGGGCGTGCGGGTTCAAGTCCCGCCTCCGACACCAACAATCTCCGGTACCTTGAGTCCTACTTCGCCGTAGAGAACATTCAGG
>JANXXO010000019.1 GCA_025350565.1 Acidimicrobiaceae bacterium | reverse complement strand
CTACGCCATTGGCATCGCCGCCCTCGTTAACTCGGCCTTTACGGTAATTCTCTTCCTGCCGGCATCGATAAAGAGGTATCGCCAAACCGCCGCCCTCTCAACGGAGCCAATAATATGAGAGTGCAACGACGGGCGAGTGCGACTGGCTGGACGATGATTCGACTCGCGTGCTCACCAATGAATCAACTCGGACTATGAGACGAAGGTCTTGAGGACGTAATCGTCGAGAATCGCCACGGCCGTGGCCCTACCGACAACATTCAAAAAGTCGTGGTCGAGTCCGGGAACGACTTCGATTGTGCAGTGTTCGGAGGAGATCAGCCTGCGCTGGTCAAGTGAACGAAGTATTGGTACGCGGGGAAATGACGATAACCCGTCGGGGCTCGCAATAAGCAGCATCTCAGTCCCGTTGCGTTCTAGCTGCCTCCGAACCCTTGGCGCGTAGGCCGAAGGAAGAATGAATCGAGAAAACTGCCAGACCAACTGTCCAATCCATCGGCGCCGTTCAATTTCCTTCCTCGTCCGTGATGCCACCTTCTGTACTACCCGTCGATTTGAGTGCACCAGCTTTTCGGCGCTCCGAGAAATACTCCTTCCGACCTGTGGGTTAATGGTGCACACACCTCGGGCACGAAGTTGCAGCGCGGCCTCCAGTGCTTGATGAGCGCCGGAACAAAGTCCAATCAGAATGACGTTGGAAGGCTCAAGGGGACTGATTGCTCGGGCTACGTCGCAGATGTCCTGCGTGTGCGATGCGTCGATCTCTTGAGCGAGCGCTTCGCTATCGATTGGAGGACTTTCTGCCAATCCTTGGAAATCGAATCGCACACATCGCAGTCCGTAACTCGACCACCGCCTCGAGAGGTCCACCCAAAGGCGAGAGGGACCTACATGATCTTCGTTCATTCCATTGACGAAAATGACCCAAGGTCCTCTCGGTTCACCTTCCGGTTCGCTTTTCAGGCCAAATAGGTTCTTGGGGCCGCATGAGAGAGACTGCTCGCGAACCAACCGGCGACCCGCGCCGCCTTTGACCGTGGCGACGGGGCCATCGGCCGGGAACGAGCCGGGGGCTCCGTCGTCCGGCGCTTCCCCCAGCCAATCCACCATGCGGGACAAGGCGAGTGCGGGCATTTTGGCCGATGGGAGTTCAACCTCCATCAGTTCGCCTTGTTCATTCGTCGACGTCCACTCGACGGAAGTGGCGTCAAAGCGGTGGGAGAACTTTTCCGAGGTCACTCGATCGGCGCGGGTAATAATCAACACGCGCTCGGCTACTCGCTCCGGTTGAACATCCAACAGGGTGAGCGTGCGAAGCTCGTCCTTGGCATTCTCGCGAAACGCGAATTCCGATTTCTCAACATCCATTGATGCGCTGCGCGGGTCATTGGAACCGTGCAGCGCCTCCAGCGTTGCTCGCTCGCGAAGATAGGAACGGCCCGACTCGCAGGGGTCCCAGAGTACCGCCGACGTCAGTCCCAACTCGAGGCGCTGCGCAGCACTTCCGAGGATCGTTGCCCCTAGTCGCATTCCAACTGCGGAGACGGACACGACGCCTCGCGAACGCAAATACGAAACACCGTGTCCAATTTGCTCCATCCATTGATGGACGAAACCGTCGTCCTCAAGACTGCCGCTCGAATCGCTGGTGCCAAAGTGATCCATGCGCAGCACCGCGAAGCCCGCGCTCGCCATGCTTCGGGCCAACGATCGCAGGGCAACCCGGGCAGCGCGCGCTTCTCTGCCGATTGGTGGCGACACCAGGAGTCCTCCGAGGGCATATCCCGCCGCCGGGGTGGTCAATCTCGCGAACACGGGCGACACTTCAGCATCGAGCCAAATTGACTCTTCGCGGACCAGCCTCGTCATACCGCGTGCATTGGGATCATTGGCGCTCATGCAAAGTACCTTTGGTTGGAAACGGGTTTGCGTGTGGGATCGCTCGACGGAGCACGTCGCACCTCACTCCGACGTAACAAAGGTCTCCCCGGGCTCGTTCCGTTGTTGGTGTCCGCAAGTCGCGTTGACCCACGACATGTCAATGTAGTCGGCCGCCACCTCGTCCGGTACGTCTTACCAGCACGCGCAGGCGCCGAATGGGCCGGCAGGTCAATCGGCCCTCGTGGACGCGTCCGAGCAATTTTCACTCGCCCTCAATGTGCACCGTCGAGTCGATGAGCTGAAGGAGCTCACGTAGCTCGTCGTGATGGGCCAACGAGCCTGAGACGGCGAAGACGTGTCCAAAGCTCCCTTCACGCCAATCAACTTCCGTGCCGGGTCCCCGGTTGAGGGTGACGGAACTGACGCCCGGGCACAGGCGCAAGGCGGCGAGCCCCGAAACCGCACGGATTCTTCTGACACCGACGGGCGCGTAATAGTGAAGGACGAAGCCCACCTTCGTGCACGTCGGAACGCACGTGAAGGTGATTCGTTCGCCTAAGGCGATGCGCATGGCGAGGGGCATTATTTCAATACCGGTCACCGTGACCAACGTGTCGGGAACATGACCACCGATGCGACCATTGACTTCGATGATTCGCGGTCCTTCAGGTGTGAACTTGATCTCGGTGTGCACGCATCCGGTTGTGACTTTGACGGCGCGGACGGCGCGTTCGGCCAACGCCACGACCAGTGCGCGATGGTGCTCACTGAGTTCGGCCGGTATGAAGGCACTAGTTTCGCGGAAGGGTTCCGCCATGGGGGTTCTTCCGGTGACCGCCAAGTGACTGACCGTGTTGTCACTGACGAGACTTTCAACGGAGACGTAGCCGGCGAAATCGACTCCACCGATATGGGGCACGGCGTCGGGAATGAACGATTCCAGGACGAAGTCACGATCGGGAGTCCCGTGCGCTTCCAGATCGAGCAGGCATTCTCGCAGTTCGCTCGTTGAGTCGACGCGATAGGTGTTGCGACTTGCTTCGCCCATTCGAGGTTTAAGCACGGAAGGGAACGTCGCATCCGCGAAAATCTTCTGCCTCGCTGAGTCGTCGAGTGGCAACTGGATGGGCATGGTGGTCGGCACCTCGAGGCCCGCTATTCGCAACGCGTCTCGCTGAGCCATTTTGTCGGTGAGGAGGTGGGCGGCCTCTATGGAAAGAAACTTCAAACCCAGTCGCTCAGCAATGGAGGCCGTCTTTTCGAGCAAACCATCCGCTAATGCGAGAATTCCATCTGGTTTGGATTGGCCAATGAGAGTTGCGCATTCGTCAACCGTAAGGCCCGCAATGTCAATCACCGTGCCAAAACGTTTGAGCAACGTTGACATCGTCTGCGCTTCTTCATCTGACGTGTCGACAATCCAAAGAATCTCGCAGATGCCCGCAGACGCCTCGGCCAACGAGAGCGTCGGGAACGAGCGCGGGTGATACAAGTAGGCCAGACGAGGTAATGGCGCTGGTATGGGTGGTGGAGTCTCCAGCGCGTCAGTCAATCAAATCTGCTTTCGGGCAAGCAGCATTTGCGCGTTGTCTTGAAGATTTCGCTCGTTGCTGCCCATGATCACGCCACCGTGACTATCGCGCAGTATCCGGTCGAGGCTGAAGGGACTATCTCGTCGATAGCCCGCGATGCCGCAAATTGACAGGGCCTCCGTCGCGGTTCGAACCGCCAGCGTCGAGGTGGAGACCTTCAAGCTCCGCATCGCCATGAGAAAGCCAGCGTTTTGAACGTCGCCCATTTTGTCCAGTTCGTAAAATCGCTGCGCCGTGGAAACGAGAAGACTTCGTCCCTCTTGTAGTTCGACCGCCAACTCCGCCAGTCGAAGCGCCGTGGCCGGCGTGGTGCCGATCGAGCGACGCCCAGCCTCTCGAACGAAGGCGTGCGCCCTGGCTGCGGCCGCTTCGGCCAGCCCCACCCACACCGAGTTCAAGAGCAGTTGGCGCGACTGACCGCCGCCATCGTTGATCATGGTGGCCAAGGGCATTGGATAGATGAGATCGGGGGACACCTCGGCGGTAATCCGAAAGCCTCGACTGCAGGTGCCCCGAAGTCCTATCGAATCCCACACGCTCGTTGGTTCCATCTGCAGTTGGGGCGGTCGACAAAAAAACATAATCTGGTCGCTCTCACTGGCTTCTGGTGAGCGACGAGCAATCGTTACAACGAGGTCAGCGTATTCGCCGTATGAGACGGCGAGAGCCTGTTTCTCAATCGTCATCGGATTGGTCTCGTTTTGGAGAGCGCAGATACTTCGTGAAATATCCCCGCCGATTCCTACCTCGCTATTGGCGTTCGCAATAAGCAGGTTCTCGGCCGCGACTTCTTTCGCCAGCGCTTGCAGGCCCGGCGTGAGACCATGACGTTTGAGACTGAAGGTCTCCAGGCTGTGCATGGCTAAGACCAGCGCACTTGACGCGCAGTGGAACGCCAG
Organism: Acidimicrobiaceae bacterium; assembly: GCA_025350565.1. Taxonomy (GTDB): domain Bacteria; phylum Actinomycetota; class Acidimicrobiia; order Acidimicrobiales; family RAAP-2; genus RAAP-2. Next base: position 2,516 of record JANXXO010000019.1, on the reverse strand, counting down.
CGCCCTGATGGCGCCAGAAATCTCACCCATGGTTGCGTCGTCGCCGCCGTGAGTGACGGGCAGCAGGGCTGAGAGGAGGCCACTTTCCTTCAGCGCCGCGACCGCTTCGTGCGGAAACCTTGCGTTTCGATCGACATCATTTGAGTTGGGGCCAGCCACCATTTCGCCGATCTCCCACGCGATCCGCTCCCATTTGCCTTGCGCGTCGGCGGGGGCACCGAGGCCGTCGGCCCAATAGTCAGTCACCGTAACTCCTCACGGACGTCTCGGCGCGGCGCTCATGGAAGCACGAGCCGAGCGCGCTGCCAACTACGAACACCAGCATCCGGTGGTCGAATGTTCGCGGGGATTCGTCGCCATTCAGGAAGAACATAGGTCCACGTTATCTCGGCGATGTTGCCGCCCGACTGACGATGTGCCGCGAGAGCAGCCCGTTAACCTGAGCCATAATTCTCGTTCCGTTTGGTTAATGGACGTGGGGGAGATCGGAGCAAATATCAAATATCTGTCAATTCGACGTCGTGGCAGCTTTTATATTTTTCGTTCCACTGGCGTCTTTCGGTGTTCCAAAAACCGGAGCGATATCTATACTTGAAACCGTCCGAGGCCAGCGAACGCGGGCGGATGCGCGTTCCTGCCAGCGATGGCCCACGTGCGAAGAACGAGACCCGAAGGCACACAATTCATGACAGGTATGGGGGAGACAATTCGGGGGGTATTGGACGCTTACGGGAAATTGATGGTGCCGTCGGCGTCACTGGCCGACCATGACGACCTCTATCAGAACGGTCTCTCGTCGCACGCCAGCGTGAACGTCATGCTCGCGGTGGAAAACGCCTTCGGAGTTGAGTTTCCTGACTCACTCTTGAAAAAGGGTACGTTTCAATCGGTGAGTGCCATCCGAGAGGCCCTTGTTTCGCTCGGGGTTTCGCCCAGTCAGTCGGCGGGCGATTAGTCGCCGCCGCGCGCGGTTTTGAAACCGAGTTGGAGTTTCCTGATGGCGACTCGAACGGACGCCCGTGGGGCGCATCGAAAAGCTTGGCCCGCGGCCGCCAGCGCCTGAAGGTACCGGTGCGCCTGGCCCGCGTCGTTCGCCCGCGACAGTGCCAGATGAGCCCGAGCGGGCAGCACGCTCTTCATACCTAAGCGAGCTTGGCGCACGTTCTCCGTCTCCCCGTGATCCTGGGCAGCCAACTCATGCATCTGGAGAATTATTTTCAGTTCTCGCCCGGTGGAGGGAGTGGCCCTCGTCCACGAGTTATTCGCGTGGTGACGGTATTGGAGCAGCACCTCCGGGAGAAAGACAACCTTACTTTCGCGAGCGAAACGCAAGATGAGTTCAAAGTCTTCACCGACTCTGAACAACGGGCTAAATCCACCGAGTTCCAAGAAAACGGACTTACGAACCATCGATGCGCCGATCAACGCGAGTCCATCCAGACGCAGAAACTCCGCGTAGGTGGAGCTGGAAGAGCTTCCCCTCTTAAGGACCATTCCGTCCTTGTCGATAATTCGCGTTTGACTATGGCACAGGCCCACGGATTCATCGTTCATGACGTCACTCTGAGCGCGCAGACGGTTGGGCAAGGAACGATCATCATCGTCGAGGAAAGCCACCAGATCGGAGGTAGCCAAATTGACACCGACGTTTCGGGCAATTGAAACACCGCGCCTGGGCTGGCGAAACACCCGGACGCGGCTGTCACGAGTCAAGTCGGAAAGGTCCTCGTCGAGGCCGTCGGCCACGATGATAATTTCCCAGTCGTCCATTGTCTGCGCCTGCACCGAGGCGACACTCTCGCGAAGATAGTCACCGCCGCGAGAAGTGGGGATCACCACGGAGGTAATGGACATCGTTTTCCTCCTCGCACCGTCCCCACGGCGTAGGGTGCGCCTAAACGTGGATTCATCCTAACCTCGATAGCGTTGTTCTCGTTGAGCATGACCGGCAACTGATCACCATGTAGCTGGGCACCGCTGTTCGCTGGAAGGTGGTCGTGCGACGACGGGATTTTCAAAGCCAAGTTCTGGGTGATGTACATTTCGAGAATCCCGAGGGCATTCGCTGTGCGCCAACCGGAGAGAATATGGCGTCGTTTCGTCGACACCAAGCGTTCGTCAAACGACCGCAAGATTGGCCCGAGGGTAAGGGAATGACCAGTCAGCCCCCCTCTGATTGCTACGTGTCCGGGATGCGTGAAGAGGTTCGTTGGGGAATCGTAGTCTTACGTTCGGTCGTCGATTTGCTAGACATTGACGTGCGACTGGCAAGACGACGGACCGGTGGACTTCCCACATGGCGGCGGAGACCATCCTATTGACCATAAGACCGAGGGAGTAAACCATGGCTCGACGACGTGCAATCTTCTGCATTGGTCTCGACGTGCAGTCCATCGAGGAGGTGCAAGAATCCATCGACCAGTTTGGCGATCACTACACCCGTCGCGTCTTCACGGCCCACGAAATCGAGTCCTCAACCAGCGACCAGGTGACGCGCGCGAGCAGTTTGGCCGGTA
>JANXXO010000002.1 GCA_025350565.1 Acidimicrobiaceae bacterium | reverse complement strand
AGGGGGCATCGTAAGATAGGGGTGTGTCCTCTTTCGTCGATGCCGCCCAGCTGCACGCCAAAGCTGGCGACGGCGGAGCCGGTTGCGTCAGTTTTCGCCGAGAGGCCCACGTCGCCAAGGGTGGCCCCGACGGGGGCGACGGCGGCAAGGGCGGCGACGTCTGGATCATCGCCGACCACAATCAGGCCTCGCTGCTCGGGTTTCGCGACCATCCCTTCCGTCGCGCGACCGACGGACAGCACGGCACCTCGAAGCGGATGCACGGCGCCAAGGGCAAGGATCAAGTTGTCATTGTCCCCGTGGGCACCATTGTCTACAGCCAAGCCGGCGAGCAACTGGTTGATCTGAGCGGCCCCGGCGACAAGTGGCTGGCGGCCGAAGGCGGACTGGGCGGACAGGGCAATGCTCGCTTTCTCTCCAACAACCGCCGTGCGCCGGCCTTCGCCGAACAGGGCGAAGTTGGTCAAGAGAACTGGCTCAACCTCGAGTTGAAGTTGCAGGCGGACGTTGCCCTCATTGGGTTCCCGAACGTCGGCAAATCGACGCTGATCGCGCGCGTGTCGGCCGCGCGACCAAAGATTGCTGACTATCCCTTCACCACCTTGGTGCCCAACCTCGGCGTCGTGCGCGTCGGCGCGAGGTCTGGACGACCGAACGACGCCACCGAATTCGTCATGGCCGACATTCCCGGACTCATCGAAGGGGCCGCGGAGGGCCGCGGGTTGGGTCACGATTTCTTGCGTCACGTGGAGCGCGCCCGCGTGCTGTGCGTCTTGTTGGATCTCTCGGAGTTCGCCCCGTTGTCACCTCAAGAACAGCTCGACATCTTGCTCGGCGAACTGGGCGACTACCAGGCCGATTTGCTGGATCGTCCGCGCATCGTCGTGGGATCGAAGGGTGACGTGGCCGCCTACGAGATGGAGGAGATCGACACGATCTCGTCCATCACCGGCGAAGGCATCGACCACCTGGTCGCCCAACTGGCCGGTCTGGTCTTGCAAGTGCGCAAAGATGAGCTCCAAGCAATCGAGCACGAAGTGGTCGTCCATCGCCCACTGCCCGACGAGATCACCGTGACGAAGTCGGCCGAACACGAGTGGACGGTCGAGGGACGCCCCGCAATTCGAGCCGTGCGATTCCAAGACCTCACCGACGACGAGGCACTGGCCGAGATCGTGCGCCGTCTTCGCGCCCTCGGGGTTGATCGAATGCTCACGCGCGCCGCCGTGCGCGACGGGGACGTGGTGAACATTGGCCCGCTGTCGTTCGAATGGTGGCGCGACGACGTCAGTGCTGGGCTCGACCGGGGCGATCATCACCGCGCCACGCGTCGTGAACGCTTGGCCCGTCACGGTCGTCTGGACCTCGGACCGGATGATGACCAGTCGTAACGTCGTCGTGAAGATTGGCACCTCGTCGGTGACCGACGACCACGGCGACGTCGCCTACGGCGTCCTCGTCAACACCGCCCTCGACGTGGTGAACCTTCGAGCGAAGGGTTGGCAGGTCACCGTCGTCACCTCCGGGGCCATCACGGCCGGCTGGGCCGAGGTGGGCAAAGGACGAAGTCGACCGACCGACAGCGTGACTTTGCAAGCCGTGTCGGCCGTGGGCCAGCCTCTGTTGATGCACGCGTGGCGTAACGCCTTTGGTGAGGTCGGCGCCACGGTGGGCCAGGTATTGCTCGCTCCGCTCGACTTCTCGCATCGCGGTCAGTACTTGCACGCGCGCGGCACGCTCGAAGCCTTGCGCAATCTCGGGGTAATCGCCATCGTCAACGAGAACGATGCGGTCGCGGACGAAGAGATCCGTTTCGGCGATAACGACCGCCTGGCGGCACTGGTCGCGAACCTCGTGCGCGCCTCGCACCTGGTCTTACTGACTGACACGGATGGGCTCTTGACCGCGGACCCCAACGTTGACCCGAGCGCTACCTTGATCGAAGAGGTGACGGCCTTCGACACCGAAGTGGTGGACGTCGCGGGGGCCAGTCGCTCTGGGGTGGGCAGCGGCGGCATGGCGTCGAAATTGGCGGCCGCACGAATGGCGTCGTGGTCGGGGATCACCACCGTCATCGCGCCCGCCCATGCGCCGCACGCCTTGGTGCACGCGCTCGACGCCACACCGGGATTCGGCACGACGTTTCATCCCCGGCCCGAGCGGCTCTCGGCGCGCAAATCCTGGATTGCCTTCGCGGTGGCGAGCAACGGCACGCTGCACATCAACGAAGGGGCGTTGCGCGCGCTCGAGAATAACGGCCGCAGTCTGTTGCGCGTCGGGGTGGTCGCCCACGACGGCGCGTTCGTGGACGGTGACGCCGTGGAGATCAAGGGACCGGACGCGCAGACCGTGGCCAAGGGTCTGGTGCGCGTGAGCGCCGAATCGTTCGACGACAGCGACGACGTCGTCGTCCACCGTGACGACATGGTGCTCCTTCGAAGGTCTTAATGACAACCGTTACGCTGGCCCGATGACTATGAGCGCTTTAGCGGTGCAGGGCCGCGCCGTCAAAGAGGCCGCGTCACTGCTTTCGCAAGCGAGCGATGAGCAGCGCTGCGCCGTACTTCGCCACGTGGCCGAGCTCCTCGAGGACACCTGCGACGAGTTGCTCATCGTCAATGCGCGCGAAGTGGACGAGTACCACGAGTCCGGCCCCGGGCGCGACCGCCTCACCTTGACCACCGACCGCGTGGTTTCGATGTCCCAGGCGCTGCGCGATATCGCCCGCCATCGCGACCCCCTCTTCGAAGTTGTCGAGCGCAGCGTGCGACCCAACGGACTGCGCATCGAGCGGATCCGGGTCCCGCTCGGTGTCATTGGCGTGGTCTACGAGAACCGTCCGAACGTCACCAGTGACGTCGCTGGTCTGTGCGTACGCAGCGGTAACGCGGCCTTCCTGCGCGGCTCGTCGACGGCTATGAAGAGCAACCAGTTCATCGTGGAACTCTGGCACGAAGCACTCGAGCGCCACGACCTGCCCAAGAACTGCGTGGCGCTGGTCCAAGACCCCTCCCACGAAACGGCGACCGCCTTCATGCAGCTCACCGAGGTCCTCGACTGTCTCATTCCGCGAGGCGGACCGAGCCTCATCGCCGCCATGCGTGAACACGCGCGCGTTCCCTACGTCTTAGACGGCGACGGCAACTGCCACATCTTCGTGGACGAGACGGCCGATCTCGCGACGGCCGTGGCCATCGTGCGCAACGCGAAGACCTCGCGACCGGGCGTCTGCAACGCGGCGGAAACGGTCCTGGTGCACGAGAGGATCGCGGCCTCGTTCCTTCCGGCTCTCGCCGGCGCCATGCCCGAGGTGGAACTGCGCGGCGACGTCGCCACCGTGGCGCTGGTCCCGGCGGCCACCCGGGCGAGTGAAGAAGACTACGAGCGCGAGTTCCTCGATTTGATAATGGCGGTCAAGGTCGTTGACACTCTCGAGGAGGCGCTCGCCCACGTCGCGCGCTACGGGACGGGTCACAGCGAGGCGATCCTCACCAACGACGACGCGAACGCCGACGCCTGGGTGCGTCGCGTCGACGCGGCGGCCGTGGTCGTGAACGCGTCGACGCGCTTCGTCGACGGAGCAGAGCTGGGACTGGGCGGCGAAGTCGGCATCTCGACGCAAAAGCTGCACGCCCGCGGTCCCATGGGACTGAAAGAACTGACCTGCCTGAAGTGGGTCGTACGAGGAGAAGGACAGATTCGATGACGGCATTAGATCCCCGCGAGGAGTTGGCCCTGCGACTGGGCCTCGACGAAGTGCCCCCGGTGCGCTTCGACTCGGCCAAAGAGGTGCTCAGTCGTCTGGCCGAACACGACTATCTGAGCGACGACGCTATTGCGTCGGTCTGCTTCTTGGCCGACCGGTTGGCCAAGCCGGTGCTCGTCGAAGGCCCCGCCGGAACGGGTAAGACCGCACTCGCCAAGGCCGTGGCCGACGCGGTGGGCGCTCGACTCATCCGACTCCAGTGCTACGAGGGACTCGACGACTCCAAGGCCCTTTACGAATGGAACTACCGTAAGCAGTTGCTGCGCATCCAGGCCGGACGCCCCGAGGGTGAGGGCACCGAAGATTGGAACGCGCTCGAAGAGGACATCTTTGGCGAGGAGTTCTTGTTGACGCGTCCCTTGCTCGAAGCGATTTCGGCGACTGATCCCGTGGTCCTCTTGATCGACGAGGTCGACCGCGTCGAACTCGAGACCGAAGCGCTGCTCTTGGAGATTCTCTCCGAGTATCAAGTCTCTATCCCCGAGCTCGGTACGGTGAAGGCCAAGCAAATTCCGATGGTCTTTCTCACCTCGAACAACACCCGCGAACTCTCCGAGGCGTTGAAGCGTCGCTGCCTTTACCTCTACATTGGCTATCCGACCGTGGAGCGTGAGCGCGACATCATCGTCTCGCGCGTACCGGGCATCACCACCGCCCTCGCCGAACAGATCGCCCAGGTGGTTCGCTCCCTACGGTCCCTCGACCTGAAGAAGGCCCCGTCGGTCGCCGAGACGCTCGACTGGGCCCGCACCCTGGTCGTGCTCGGACGCGACGAAATTGGCGAAGAGGACGCCGCGACGACCCTGCATATCTTGTTGAAGTACCAGACCGACATCGAACGGGCCACCAAGGAACTACTCGGTCGCGCGAAGTCCGGTGCTTAACCTCCTCGGCGACTTCATTGGCGAACTTCGTTCGGCGGGCATTCCCGTGTCCATGAGCGAACACGTCGATTCGGCCAAGGCCATGGAGGTCATCGACCTCTCGGACCGAGCACTGGTGCGCAACGCCCTGGCGGCGACGTTGGTGAAAGACGGCGACCATCTGGCGGTCTTCAACACGGCTTTCGAGGTTTTTTTCTCCACGCGCTCGTGGGAAAGTGCGGCCGAGTTCATGGACGACCTCGACACCAGCGAGCTGGACCGCGACGGCGCCGCGGGCGCGAGTGGTCCGGGTCAGTCGCGCGGCGAGGGCGGCGGGGCGTCGTCGTCGCTCAGCGCCCAGGAGTTGGCCGAACTGCTCTTTCGCGCCTTGCGCGATAGCGACCTCGACGCCCTTCGCCAAGCCGCGCGTGAGTCGGTTACCCGCTACGCCGGTATGGAGCCGGGTCGTCCCGTCGGTGGTACGTACTACCTCTATCGAACGCTGCGCAACCTCGACCTCGAGAACCTCGAGCGCCGTCTCACCGGGGGCACGATCGACGACGACGGACTGAGCCAGCGACTGGCTCGTGAAGAGGCCGCGTCGCGCATCGCGCAGCTCAAGGAAGAGATCGAACGGGTAATCCGGGAACGGCTGGTGGAGGACCGAGGATCGCAGGCCCTGGCCAAGTCAGTGCGAAAACCCCTTCCCGAGGACCTCGACGTCATGCACGCCAATCGCGAGGAGATGGCCCAGCTCGAGCGAGCCCTTCGGCCCCTCAGTCGCAAACTCGCCGTGCGTCTCGCGCGACGGCGTAAGCGCCGCCGTCGCGGTCCGGTCGACCTTCGTCACACCGTGCGTCGAAGCCTCTCCACCGGTGGGGTGCCCATCGACCTACGATTCAAGCCCCCGCATCCCGCCAAACCAGAGATCTTCGTCATTGCCGACATATCGGGTTCGGTGGCGTCGTTCGCGCGCTTCACCTTGCACCTCGTGCACGCGATCAGTTCCCAGTTCTCCAAGGTCCGCAGTTTCGTCTTCGTCGACGGCTTGGACGAAGTCACCAGCCTCTTCGACGGCGTCGACGATCCAGCCGAAGCGGTGGCGCGCATTAACGCCGAGGCCGACGTCATTGCCTTCGACGGCCACTCGGACTACGGCCGGGCGCTGCTCACCTTCCACGAGCGATTCGCGAAGGACGTGACGCGTCGTTCGACGATCCTCATTCTCGGTGACGCGCGCAATAACTACCACCAGGCCCACGCCGAGATCGTGGCCGACTTGAAGTACCGCGCCAAAGCGGTCTACTGGTTGAACCCCGAACCAACCGCGTACTGGAATAGCGGCGACTCGATCGTCAGTCAGTACGCGCCCTACTGCGAACGAGTGATCGAGTGTCGAACCCTTCGCCAACTCGAAGCGTTCGTGGGAGAACTGGCGTGAACGAAGACGCGTTACTGCCGCCGACGGGATTTCGCCAGCGAGGACCGAAGCCCTCAGGCACGCGACTACTTCTCATCCGCCACGGCGAGTGCGTAGCCAACGCCAAAGGACTGGCCGGCGGCCCCCGGGGCGACGGCGGACTCACCGCGCTCGGTGAGCGTCAAACCCTCGCGCTGCGCGACCGCCTGCTCCTCAGTGACGAGTTGCGCCACACCACCGCGTTCTACACCTCGACCCTGCCGCGGGCCGTGCAGACGGGGGCCATCTTGGCGCCGGCCCTACCGAGCACGCTGTCGGTCATTGCCGACCCCGCCCTCTGTGAGATCAGCGTCGGCGACGGAGATGGTCTGGCGTGGGCCCAGTACGTCGAGCGCTATCCCACGCCCGACTGGGACGTCGACCCCGGCGCCGTCACGGCACCGGGCGGGGAGTCCCTGCTCGAGTTCCACCGTCGCTGTCGCGAGGCCATTGACCAACTCGTCGCGCGTCATCCCGGCGAGCTGGTGGTCGTGGTGACCCACGGCGGATTCATTGAACAGGCCATGAAGATCTATCAGGGCGTGGGACCCGAAGTCCGCCTACGTCCGCGCATCGAGAACTGTTCGATGACCGAGATCGAGTTCAAGGATCATTGGCGCCGACTACTCCGCTACAACGACCGGGCGCCACTTCCCGCCGAGTAGCGCTGCAGGAACTCCGCCACGTGAAAGGCCATATCGAGGCTCTGGGTGGCGTTGAGACGCGGATCGCAGATGGAGGTGTAGTTCAAATCGAGGTCACCCTCGTTGAGTCGCGACCCTCCGCCCAGGCACTCGGTCACGTTGTCGCCAGTCAGCTCGATGTGAAGACCGCCCGGCCACGTGCCCATGGCTTGGTGCAAGGAAAAGAACTTGGAGGTCTCGGAGAGCACGTCGTCGAAGTGACGAGTCTTCTGTCCCCCCGAGGCCACGAACGTGTTGCCGTGCATGGGGTCACAGGCCCACACCACGGCGCGGCCCTCAGTGCGCATGGCGCTGATCAGCGCCGGCAACTTCTCATCGATGAGCGCGTCGCCCATGCGCGCGATCAAGGTGAGACGACCGGGCACGTTGTCGGGACTGAGGACGTCCACCAGGCTGACCAACTCGTCCACGCTCATGGTAGGACCGACCTTCAAACCAAGGGGGTTGGCGACCCCGCGCAGGAACTCCACGTGGGCCCCGTCGAGTTGGCGGGTGCGGTCGCCGATCCAGAGCATGTGGGCCGAACAGTCGTACCACTCGCCGGTGAGGGAGTCCTGTCGGGTGAGGGCCTCTTCGTAGGGGAGGATGAGGGCTTCGTGGCTGGTGTAGAAATCAACGCCCTGGAGCGCTCCGTCGTCGTGCAGGTCAATGCCGCACGCTTTCATGAATTGGAGAGCCCGCTCAATCTCGTCGGCCACCACTTCGTAGCGCTTGCCCTCCAACGAGTTGGCGACGAACTCTTGATTCCACGCGTGCACCCGGCTGAGGGCGGCAAAACCACCCGTGGTGAAGGCCCGCAAAAGGTTGAGGGTCGCCACGCTCTGGTGATAGGCGGCGAGGAGACGTTCGGGATCGGGACGTCGGGCCTCGGCGCTGAACTCGTCACCGTTGACGATGTGACCGCGAAAGGCACTGAGTCGGACGCCGTCACGTTCCTCGAACTCGTCGCTGCGGGGCTTGGCGAACTGGCCGGCGATGCGACCGACCTTGATCACCGGCACGCCGGAGGCGTAGGTGAGCGCCACGGCCATCTGGAGAATCACCTTCAACTTGTCGCGGATGGCGTCGGCGGAACCCTCGTCGAACGACTCGGCGCAGTCGCCGGCCTGGAGGAGAAAGGCTTTACCGCTCGCCACCTGGCTGAGGTGGGCTTGGAGCGTTCGGGCCTCGCCCGCGAAGACGAGGGGCGGCTTGGTGGCTAACTGTCGCTCCACGCGCGCGAGATGATCGAGGTCGGGCCAGGTGGGACTCTGCGCCGCGTGGCGCGTGCGCCACGAACCATGTGTCCAGTCGTTGGGAGAGACTTCCATCACGCAATGATAAGTGGTTGCGAGAGCCGTCCATCGTCGCGACCTAGTCTTCAAGCGTGAAAGCCCGGCGAATTGGTCTCTTCGGTGGGACCTTCGACCCGCCGCACTTCGGCCACGTCGCGGCCCTTCGTGCCGCGGCGGCGACGGGTCTGTTCGAAGCGATTGAAGTTACGGTCGCCGGTGATCCCTACCTCAAACGCACCTCGGGAGTCCAGCGCGCGAGCGTGCGCCTCGAGATGGCGCACGCGGCCTTCGACGACCTCGACCTCGTCACGGTGTCCAATCGCGAGATTCTCCGTGACGGTCCGTCGTACACGATCGACACGGTTCGCGAGCTCGCCGTGACGGCGAGCGACGTCGATCTGATCATTGGCGCCGACCTCGTCCCCCAACTGGACGCCTGGCACGAGTCGGCGTTGTTGCGCGCAATGGTGCGCGTTGGCGTGGTGCCGCGCCCCGATGCCGCGACGGTAGTCCCTGATGGATGGGTGCACTACGAGATCGCCATGGAGCCCGTCGACCTCTCGAGTTCGTTCATACGCAACACCGTGATTTCCGAGGACGACCTTCGAAGGTTTGTCCCCGAAGCGGTTATTCCCCTCTACCAGGGTGCGAAACGCTAAAGTCGAGGGATATGGCAGTTCGACTCTTCGACGCAACTGAACCCCAGTCCACGAGGCTGCGCGGTTTGGAAGCGGCGCCACTGCGGCGCAGAGAGTTACGTCGCTTGAAGCATCGCTACGCGGTTATTGGCGTGGTGTCGCTCACTCTTCCCTTCATGGCTGCGTTGGTTGTCCTCGGGGTGTCCCACTGAGTGACTTCGTGACGACGGGCGAGAACGCTCGAGGCCCACACTCGGATTTCGTTACCGCGCTCGTGAACGCGGCCGTGGTGGCGGCCGAAGACAAGCTCGGAGGCGACACCGTCGTGCTCGACCTGCGCGATTTGGTCGACTCTTTCGACGCTCTCGTGGTGGCGTCGGGGCGAAACGACCGTCAGGTGCGCGCCATTGCCGAAGAGGTCGAACGGTTGGTCGAAATGGCTCTCGACCTGAAGCCGCTTCGCGTGGAGGGATGGACGAGCGCCGAGTGGATTGCCCTCGACTACGGCGACGTCATCGTCCATGTCTTTGACGAGGCGGCGCGCGAGTACTACGACCTCGAACATCTGTGGAGTGCCGCACCGGCTTCTCGGCCGGTGCCCGTTCTCTAGTTGTTCAAGAGGCTCTGAAAATTACTTCGCTGCACGAGCATATGATTGTGCCCGTCGGGCAGCGGTAAACTCTGCGCCTGACCGGCGACCGAGATCTTCAGACCGTGCGTCGCCCCCACGTCGTAGGCCGTCAGCACCAGTTGTCCAATAGCCAACACCTCTTGGGTGCGCGACATGGAGCTGAGCGAGGTCGCGAGGTCGACGTAGCCAATCCCGTTCTTGAGGCTGGCCGAGAGAAGGACCAGGTTCTTCGGTAACGCCGAGGTGTAGCCGAGCTTCGACTCCAACTGCGTGGGTCCGAGAATGAGTTGGCGTAGCACCGAGGCCAACACGGGGGGCGAAGGCACGATGCGACTCGAGGCCGACAAGTGACCGCTCACGTCCACGATGTACACGGGTTGGGTCTTAAAGACCACCCGCCCCTGGTTCGTACCGGGAATGGTCTTATCGAGCAGACCGAAGGGCACGCTCGCTCGGTTGACCTTCTGGGGACTGGAGGTGGTGGCGACCAAGGAGCAGCCGCTCAACAAGACGGCGCCCGCGACGAGTCCACCGAGCGTGCCAAGCCTTCTCACGGTTGCTCCTTGACGAGGGGCAGAAGAATCTGGAATCGCGCGCCGCCCTCGGGGCTCTGGTCGACGGCGATGGTGCCGCCGAAGGCCCGCACGTGGTCGCGCACGAGCGCCAAGCCGAGACCGGTGCCGCGCGCGATGCCCCGGTCGTGGGCCGCCAGTCCGCGAAAGAATCGTTCGAAGACGTGGTCCGACTCGTCGGGCGGGATGCCCGCGCCCGCGTCGTCGACGTTGATGGCGAGGAGTAAACCTTCGACGTCGATGCGTACCGCCACCGCGCCGCCGGCGTAGCGATGGGCGTTGTCGACGAGGTTGGTGACCACGCGCTCGAAGCGCTTTCGGTCAACGCGTACGAAGGGGTTGTCCACGTCGCCGCCAATGGCGATCGGTGGTTCGCTAATGGCGTGGCGAGCGCACGCTGAGCGCACCGATTGGCGCACCAACTCAATGGCGGGCATGGTCTCCATCAGCAGTCCACCGGCCCCGGCGTCGCTCCGGGCCATCTCCAAGAGATCCTCTACTAGCGACTGGAAGATAGAGAGGTCGGCCAACAAGAGATCGAGGCTCTCCTGACCGGCCGGCGAAAGGTCCAGTCGGTGTTGTTGCAAGACCGACGCCGTCGTCGCCAAGGTGGTGAGAGGAGACCGGAGTTCGTGACTGACGTCACTGGCGAAACGGGCGTCGCGTTCGAGTCGTTCCACCAGTTGGCTCACCATTTCGTTGAACGATTCGGTCAGTTGCTGCACCTCACGGTCGGCCCGGTTGACCTGCAGACGCGTCATCAAGGCCCCGTCGGCGATGAGGGCCGCCGCGAGCGACACCTCTTCGAGGGGGCGAACGGTGCGCCGAGTCACCCACAGACCTCCGAACATCCCGATCATGGTGGTGACCAGGGCGCCCAGTCCGAGGGCCAAGAGGAGATCGTGCAAGGTGTGCTCGAGATGGTCCAATCTGAAAATCTCGAAGTCTTGTGTCTCCACCGAGGGGATGGGCACACCGACGACGAAGATCGTTTTGCCGTTGACCCGCAGGGTCTGCTCGGTAGCGTGGCCCCGGTCCACGGTATTGATGGTCTGGGCCGACACGTCAATCGTCGCGGCGCTGTCACTTCGCGCGAGCCACTGACCGTGCGTGCGCACCAGCACGTTGGCGGCTGTCGCCTGCTCGATGGAGTTGAGCAGGTTGGAGAGTTCGGGAGGCGACGAGTAGAGCGTCGCGCGCACCAGCGCCGCGTTGACGTAACTCTGTTGCAGATCGGTCTGTTGTTGGTTGCTCACGAGGATCCGTTGCACTCCGAGATAGGTGAGCGACGCGATGAGTGTCGAGAGGACGAAGGCGCCCAGTCCGAAGGTGACGAGGAGCCGAAGTCGCAGGCTCCGTCGACGCATTAAATAACCAGCTTGTATCCGGTGCCTCGAACCGTCACCAGAAAGCACGGGTTGGCGGGATCGGGCTCGATCTTCATCCGCAGGCGTCGAATGTGCACGTCGACCAGGCGACTGTCGCCGAAGTAGTCGTAGCCCCAGACGCGCTCCAAGAGGTCCTCGCGCGACAGGGCCTTACCGTTGTTGCTGGCCAAATCGGTGAGGAGTCGGAACTCGGTCGAGGTGAGATGGAGTTCGGCGCCATCACGATGGCGCACCACACCTTCGTCGGGTACGACGTGCAGGGTGCCCAGTTGGAAGGCACCGGTGCTCTTTTCGGGGCGACGTCGTAAGTGGGCCTTCACGCGCGCCAGTAACTCCTCGGGTACGAAGGGCTTGATGACGTAGTCGTCGGCGCCCGATTCGAGTCCGAGCACGACGTCGGCCGTGTCGTCACGGGCCGAGACAATGATGATGGGGCAGTCGCTGGCGTTACGCAACGCGAGGCACGTGTCGAAGCCCGACATGCCCGGCAACATGATGTCGACGATCGCGAGGTCCGACGCCATGCGGTTGAAGAGCGCCAGGCCCACTTCGCCCGTGGGGGCGTCGTCAACGACGTACCCCTCGCCTTCGAACATGAGACGAAGGGCCGTGCGGATATGGTCGTCGTCTTCCACGATCAAGATGCGTGACACGGTGCCCCCTTTTTGCTGTATCCGTCAACACTACGGTGTCGCCTCGACGCGTTGGCGGCGTCGATAGCCTTGTGCACGTGGCCGTGACACAGCGCCCCGCGGGGACGAGCAGCGAGTGGCGGGTGGACGAGTACGGCGCCACCCTTCAAGCCACCGACCGTTCACCCTCGACCCAGCGCGCGTACCTGGCCGATGTGGGCGCCTTCGTGACCTGGTCGAGTGGACGCGACACCGCGCGGCCCCGTGACGTCACCGTGCGGGTGCTGCGCGATTACTTAGCGTTCATGACCGAACGTGGGGACGAGCGGTCTTCGATAATTCGACGCCGGGCGTCACTGCGCAGCTATTTCGCCTGGATGGTGCAGCGAGGTCACCTGGAGGAGAGTCCCGCCGCGCGGCTCTCGGCACCCAAACCCAATCACCACTTACCCAGGATCGTGGTACGTGAACAGCTCGACTCGTTACTCGACGAAGATTGGGGTGAGGACGCCTGGGCGACCCTGGACCGCGCCGTCTGCGAAGTTCTCTACGGCGCGGGACTGCGCGTGAGCGAACTGTGCGGACTGAACGTTGACAGCGTCGACTTCACGCAGGGCCTCGTGCGTGTCTTGGGCAAAGGACGCAAGGAACGGATTGTGCCGCTGCACCGGCGAGGACTGGAGGCCGTGAAACTGTGGATGGACGATGGCCGCGAGGACGTGGTGCGCAACGACTCGCCCCCACTGGCCCTCTTCTACAACCGTCGCGGCCGCCGTCTCGGGCCGCGCGACGTGCGCCGGATCCTCGACAATCGAACCGCGAGGGGCCACATCCATCCCCACGCCCTACGACACACCTACGCCACGCACTTGCTCGAAGGCGGGGCCGACCTGCGCGTGGTCCAAGAACTGCTCGGTCACGAGAGTCTCACCACCACGCAGATCTATACGCACGTGTCCAAATCTCGTCTTCAGAAGGTCCATCACCAGACCCACCCTCGGGGCTAGTTCCCTCGAGCGACTAACATGGTCTGGCTCTCCCACCCCGGGAGAGTTGACGATAAGTCCCCGTGGTTTCGTACGGTCGCCCTCGGGTGCTCTACGGGGATTGAGCAACCGAACGGAAGGAAAAGAACGTGGCACTTGTCACTCTGCAGGAACTACTTGACTCGGGAGTGCACTTCGGGCACCAGACCCGCCGTTGGAACCCCAAAATGCGCCGGTTCATCCTGGGCGAGCGCAACGGCATTTATCTGATTGACCTTCGCAAGACCCTGTTGGGCATCGAGACTAGTTACGCCTACGTGCGCGACCTCGTCGCCGACGGCGGCGTCATCCTCTTCGTGGGCACCAAGAAACAGACGCAAGGCCCCATCGAGGATTACGCCAAGGCCTGCGGCATGCCCTTCGTCAACCAGCGTTGGTTGGGCGGGATGCTCACCAACTTCGCGACCGTCGCCGGTCGAGTGAAGCGAATGGTGGAGCTGCGCTCCATGCAACGCGCCGGGGACTTCGAAAACATGCCCAAGCGTGAAGCGCTCCGCCACAGCCGTGAACTCGAGAAGCTCGACCGCAACTTGAGCGGTATTGCCAACCTCGACCGCGTGCCCAACGCCATCTTCGTCATCGACACGAAGAAGGAGCACATTGCCGTCACCGAAGCTCGCAAGCTCGGCCTTCCGGTGGTCGCGGTCGTGGACACCAACTGCGACCCCGACGTCATTGACTACGTCATTCCCGGCAACGACGACGCCATTCGCTCGGGCGCCTTGCTCTGTCGTCTCATGGCCGACGCCGTCACGGAAGGTCGATTCATTCGTCAGAACCGTCCGGTCATCGCCCCCAAATCGAACGTGAAGGCAGCGGTAGATGCCGCCGCCGCGCCCGCGCCAACGCCCACCGCGCCGTCTGCTCCCGAGGCGACGGTGGCTTCCGAAGCGAGCGTCGTCGAACCAACGACGCCGGACACGGCGCCCGCGACCGCACCGGCGTCAACGCCGGAAGTCATGCCCGAGGCCGCCCCCGTGGTGGCACCGACGCCCGAGGTTGCCCCCGAGCCCGCTCCGGCGCCCGAGACGCCGGACGTCACGGCTGAGGCTCCGGCCGCCGAAGAAGAGGCGCCCGCGCCCGAAGCCACACGTGAGTCAACCCCAGAACCGGACGGCGCCGCGACCATCGCGTAATTTTTTTAGCATCGATTCAACGAGGAGATCAAGGTGGCCATCACCACAAAAGATGTACAAGCGCTGCGCCAAGCAACGGGTGTCGGAATACTCGACGCCAAGAAAGCGCTCGAAGAGAACGACGGCAACATGGAGGAGGCCACCAAGTGGCTTCGTGTCCAGGGACTGGCGTCGGCCGCGAAGCGGGCCGATCGCGAAGCGGGCGAGGGGGCGGTCGCGGTCGTGCGCAACGGCAACGTCGCCGCCATGGTGGAGATGCGTTGCGAAACGGACTTCGTCGCGAAATCGGACGAGTTCGTGTCTCTGGTTGACGAGATTGCCGCGAAGGTGTGTGCCGACGGGACCGAGGCTGTCGCACAGTTCAACGAACACGTGGAGAAGATGCTCACCACGCTGAAAGAGAACATCTCCATCGGCCGCGTCTATCGCCTCGAAGCGGGCAATGATGAAGTGGTGGACACGTACATTCACCACCAGGCCGGTCGCGGCGTCAACGGTGTGATTGTGGTCGTAAAAGGTTCCTCGGAGGAGGTCGCTCACGAGATTGCCGTGCACGTGGCCTTCACGAAGCCGCAGTACCTACGTCGCGAGGACGTACCGACCTCCGAAGTCGACGCCGAACGTACGACCATCGAAGAGATCTCGCGCAACGAGGGCAAGCCCGAGGCGGCCTTGCCCAAGATCATCGAGGGACGGCTCAACGGATGGTTCAAGGACCGCGTACTGGTGGAACAGCCCTACGTCAAAGACGAAAAGCAGACCATCGCGCAGTTCCTGGGCACGGCAACTATTACGGCCTTCGCCCAAGTGGTAATTGGGAGCTAGGTCATCTCCGTGCGCCGCGTGGTCCTGAAGCTGTCGGGTGAGGCTCTCGCTTCCGCGGCCAGTGATGAGACCATCGACGCATCAACGGTTGATTTCTTGGCCCGCGAAATCGCCAGCGCCATGGAGCGCGGGGGATTGGAGCTGGCCGTCGTGGTCGGCGGAGGCAACATCTGGCGCGGGGCGACCGGCGCGATGGCCGGGATGAACCGAGCCAACTCAGATCTCATGGGCATGCTCGGCACCGTCATCAACGCCCTGGCTCTCCAGGACGCCATCGAAAATCACGGCCGTCCCACCAGGGTGATGTCGGCCATTGGCATGGACCAGGTGGCCGAGCCCTACATTCGGCGCCGGGCCGTACGTCACCTCGAAAAGGGTCGCGTCGTCATCTTCGCCGCCGGCATGGGCAATCCTTACTTCACCACCGACACGCCCGCCGCCCAACGCGCCGCGGAGATCGAAGCCGAGATTGTCTTGAAGGGCACGCACGGTGGGGTCGACGGCGTGTACTCCGAAGACCCCCGTCAAAACCCGAACGCAACCAAGTTCGACGAGATTTCTTTTGACGAGGTCATTGCCAAGGATTTGCGAGTGATGGACATGACGGCCATCACGTTCTGCAAGGACAATCACTTGCCGCTACGCGTCTTCGACCTGATGGCCGGCGGAAACTTGGGTCGCGCGCTCGATGGTCACGCCGTCGGTACGCTGGTGAGGTAATGGAAAACGAACTCGTCGACCTCGTCATGCAGGACACCCGCGAGCGTATGGCGAAGGTCATCGATCACGCCAAGGCCGAGTTCGCCACCGTGCGAACCGGACGTGCCTCGTCGGCCTTGATCGAGAATCTGATGGTCGACTACTACGGCGCCGAGACGCAGTTAAAGGCCCTCGCCAACTTTTCGGTGCCCGAACCGCGATTGCTCGTGGTATCGCCCTTCGACAAGGGCGCCATGGCCGCCATCGAGAAAGCCATTGGCAACGCCGATCTCGGACTCACCCCTTCCAATGACGGCGTGATCATCCGCCTCAGCTTTCCCGCCTTGACCGAGGAGCGGCGCAAGTCGTTCGTGAAGATTGTTCGCACCAAGGCCGAAGAGGGCAAGGTCGGGCTGCGCGCCTGTCGCCGCCACGCTCGCCAAGAGCTGGAGAACCTCGAGAAGTCCGAGGGGCTCTCCAAGGACGACATAGAGCACCTCGAGAACATTCTTGACAAGATGACCCAAGAGGAAGTGTCCATTGTGGACGCCTTGCTTGAGCAGAAGGAGCGGGAGCTTCTCGATGTCTGACGACGACGACAACCTCATCAACGAACCCACGAGCCAGATGCCCGTCGTGAGTCCGACCGACTCGCGCGTGACCATCACCGGCGCCGACATCGCCGCCGACGTTTACGACGAGACCCTGCTGATCGACCCCGCGACGTTGTTGCCCCACTGGACTGACGCGCCGACCGGCCAAGTGCCGATCGTGGTCGCGCGCGAAGCGGCCGACAGTGACGACCCGTGGTCGGCCATCCCGGCGCCCGCGTGGCGCGAAGGCGAAGCCGACTGGGTAGCCCACGAAGACCAGTTCGACACGTCGATCCTGGCCGGCGAAGTTCGCGAAGACACGGCACGTCCGTGGGAGTTCGCTCTGCCCGACGAGGTCGCCGACGAAGAAGTGGTGACGGACGCCCCCCGACCCGAGCCCGACCGCATCGCGCGGACGCGCCGATCGATCACGTCGAATCCGCTCGCGGGACGGGCCGTTCGTCAAAGCAACGATCGTAATTTTGGCCGGGCGACCCTGACGGGCGTCGCGCTCGCCGCAGCCGTCTCGGCGGTCTTCCTTCTCGGTGCTAAGCCCGTCTTGGTCATGGTGTTGTTGGTGCTCAGTCTCGCCGGCGCCGAGGCCTACGCTGGTTTTCGCGCGGCCGGCGCTCATCCCGCGACGGTGCTCGGCATCGTGGCGATCCTGACGCTGGGCGTCGCGGTCTACAACAAAGGACTAGGTTCAGTCGGCGCCATCAGTGTGCTCCTGGTCATCTTTGGCTTCATCTGGTACCTGAACGCTGGTCGGGCCGTTGACGTGCTCGACGGACTCGGGGCCACCATGTTCGTCTTCGCCTGGATTGGCATCTTCGGCGCGTACGCGATCTTGTTCGTGGCGCCGCACAACTTTGTCAGTGGCCACGGCCTCTCCTATCTTTTCGGGGCCATGGTCTTGACGGTCGCCAACGATTCGGGGGCCTTCGCCATCGGGCGTCAATACGGCAAACGACCACTGAACAAGTTGTTGTCGCCTAGCAAGACGATTGAGGGCACGCTCGGTGGCACGTTGGTGACCCTCATTGCCGGGGGACTGTTCTTGCCGCTCATGAGCGTCTGGACGCGCACGGCGGGGCTGGAGGCGGCCGTGGCGCTGTCCATCGTCGTGCCGCTCGGGGATCTCTTTGAGTCCATGGTGAAGCGCACCATCGGGGTGAAGGACCTCGGTCGCATATTGCCCGGGCACGGGGGACTGCTCGACCGCATCGACGGACTCTTGTTCGCGCTGCCCACGATGTATTACTTCTGTCACATATTCAAACTCGGCTAGCGATGGCTTCGTCGCGTCGCAGCGTGGCGCTCCTCGGCGCCACGGGTTCCATTGGTACTCAGACCCTCGACGTATTGCGTCACGAACCAGAGCGTTTTGAGCTGTGCGCACTCTCGGGTGGTGAGCAACTGAGCGAACTGGCCGCCATAGCGCGGGAATTCTCAGTTCCTCGGGTCGGGGTCATCAGCGAGGCGCATCGGGCCACCTTGGCCGATCTCCTCGGCCCTTCGGTCGAGATCGTCGTGGGCGACGAGGGCCTGCGCGAACTCGCGTCGACCTGCGACGTGGTGGTGAACGCCGTGCTGGGCTTCGCCGGCTTACCGGTCACCTTGGCGGCCCTCGCGGCGGGCAAGCGATTGGCGCTCGCCAATAAGGAGTCACTCATCGCGGCCGCCCCTTTGGTGGAGAAGGTTCGGCGAACGCCGGGTGCGGTCATCCTCCCCGTGGACTCCGAACACTGCGCCATCCACCAGTGCCTCGCGAGCTCACCGGGTGAGACGGGCTACCCCGACGTGCGCCGCTTGCTACTTACGGCGTCCGGCGGGCCCTTTCGCGGTTGGAGCGTCGAGCAACTGGCGGGCGCGACCAAGCGCGACGCCCTGCAGCACCCCACGTGGTCCATGGGGGCCAAGATCACCATTGATTCGTCGACGCTGATGAACAAGGGGCTCGAGGTCTTAGAGGCGTCCGCGCTCTTTGGCATCGACACCCCACGGGTCGACATCGTGGTGCACCCGCAGTCGATCGTGCACTCGATGGTCGAATACGTGGACGGTTCACTGTTGGCCCAACTCTCGTCGCCCGATATGCGTCTGCCCATTGCCTACTGCCTCGGACTGCCGGTTCGTCTCGACCACGGATACGGACCGATTGATTTCACCCAGCGCGTTGAGCTCACCTTCGAAGCGCCCGACCGCGCAGCCTTTCCGGCCATTGACTTGGCCTACGAGGCGGCCCGAGTGGGTGGCGCGGCGCCAGCCTGGCTGAGTGCGGCCAACGAAGTGGCGGTGGCCGCCTTTCTAAAGGACGAGCTTCGTTGGTGCGACATCGTGGCGGTCGTGGCGGGCGTGATGGATTCCTACGTGGCAAACGCCCTCGACTCACTCGAGGATCTGGTCGAGAATGATGCGACCGCTCGGCGTCTGGCGCACGGTATTCTCCTCCCATAGTCATGGAAACCCCCACCTCGACTCGTCGTTCACTTTTGGTGCTCTTCGCGGGCACCGTAGGTGTCGTGGCGCTGCTCACCTGGTGGGTGGGCTACGCCCTGCCCCTCGTCATATTGGCCATCATCTTCATCGTCATGGCCCACGAATTCGGTCACTTCATCACGGCCAAGCGCGCGGGGATGAAGGTGACCGACTTCTTCGTAGGTTTCGGCCCCGTCGTGTGGTCGACCACCGTGGGTGAGACCCGTTACGGCGTGCGCGCCATCCTCGCCGGCGGGTACGTGAAGGTGCCCGGCATGAGTTGGACCGACAAAATCGCCCCCGAGGACGAGTCGCGCACCTACCGCTCGGCCAGTTATCCGCGAAAAGCCCTCTTCGCGTCGGCCGGTTCCCTCATGCATCTCTTCATGGCGCTGGTGCTCGCCTACGCGTCACTGACCTTGGTGGGTCATCCCTCGGGTCAGGTGGGCATCGGGGACTTCACCAAGTGGCAAGGTCACGCGCAGAACGCTGCGCAGTTGGCCGGGTTGCATCGCGGCGACCACATCATCGCGATCAACGGCCACACCCTCACGAGCGAAACCCAACTCATCACGACGGTGTCGCACAGCGCCAATAAGACCTTGACCTTGTTGGTCGAGCGCGCGGGCCGCCAACTCACTGTGCGCGCCACGCCCGTTGACGGACGCACCGTGACCTCGGGCGGCCATCCTCTGGCGACTGGGAAGAACCCCCGGGGCCTGCTGGGCATTGGCCTTACCGCGGTGAAAGTGAAGGACACGTGGTACGGCGCCGTCCCTTCGTCGTTCACCATGATCGGTTCGCTCATCGTCACCGCGGCGCACGCCATCGTGCACGTGTTCTCGCCCGGTGAGTTCGCGAGCCTCTTCCATCAGGTGGCCTCACCGGCCGCCGCGACTAATCGGCACAATCAATTAACCCGACCGGACTCGATCGTGGGCATCGCGCGCATCGCCGTGCAAAGTACGAGCCAGGGGCTGGGCTATCTCCTCGTCATCTTCATGGCGGTCAATATCTTCGTAGGTCTGCTCAATATCTTGCCGATGCTGCCCCTCGACGGCGGCTACGTGGCGATTGCCACTTACGAACGGATTCGGTCCCGCAGGGGCCTTCGCTACCACGCCGACGTCAACAAGATGATGCCGTTCGCCTACGCCTTCGTGAGCCTCTTGTTGGTGTTGTTCGTGTGCACTCTGTACTTGGACATCGCCCACCCCATCGCCAACCAGTTCCAGTAGGCGCTCGGGGGAGACCGCCGAGCGGGCAGAATGGTCTCGTGGATGTCACCGCCAGTTCCCTCAGTCCCCGAAAGAAGACCCGCCAGATCGCCGTCGGCAAGGTCTTGGTCGGGGGTGACGCGCCGATCTCGGTCCAGTCGATGACCACGACCAAGACGGCCGACGTGGAAGGCACGCTCCAACAGATCTACGCCTTGGCCGCCGAAGGGGCTGACATCGTGCGTTGCACGTGCAACGAGGTAGCCGCGGCGGAAGGTTTGGCCCAGATCGTGCCGCGCTCGCCGGTTCCTATCGTGGCCGACATCCACTTTCACGTGGAGATGGCTCTCGCCGCCCTAGAGGCGGGCGTCATGGGACTGCGGCTCAATCCCGGCAACCTGCGCAAACCCGAAGAGATCAAATTGGTGGCCCGCGAGGCCCGCGATCGCGGCGTCCCCATTCGCATCGGGGTCAACGCCGGCAGTCTCGACAAAGACCTCTACGCGCGCTTCGGCGGGGCCACCCCCGAAGCACTGGTCGAGTCGGCGCGCATTGAACTGGCCTACTTCCAAGAGGTCGACTTTGACGACGTCAAGATCTCGGTGAAGGCTTCGTCGGTCGCGACCATGATCGCCGCCTACCGTCTCGCCTCCGAGACCTTCGACTACCCGCTGCACCTCGGCGTCACCGAGGCCGGACCCCTACCCGGTGGACTCTTAAAAGGCACGGCCGGGATAGCCACCCTGCTCGCCGAGGGTATCGGCGACACCTTTCGCTACTCGCTGACCGCCGACCCCGTCGAAGAGGCGCGCGCCGGGCGTCAACTCCTCGAAGTGCTCGGACTGCGTGAACGAAAGGGACTCGACCTCATTGCCTGTCCCAGTTGCGGGCGCGCCGAAGTCGACGTCATCAAAATCGCCAACGAGGCGCAGAGTGCCCTCGGCGCGCTCAACATTCCCATCCAGGTGGCCGTCATGGGCTGCGTGGTGAACGGTCCCGGAGAGGCCCGGCACGCCGACCTCGGCATCGCCGCTGGCAAGCATCGCGGTCATCTCTTCATCAAGGGCGAGATTGTTCGGGTGGTGAAGGAAGACGAGATGGTCGAGGCGCTGGTCGAGGAAGCGAAGCTGATTGCTTCCGAAGGAGTCGAGGCGCGCCTGGCCGCGCGCGACGCGTCGGCCGCGGCCGAGGCCGAAGCGGACCGGGCCCTGCTTCTCGACGACCGCGGCGCCGACGCCAATCGCGACGGCGAGCGCATCGCCACGATTCGACGACGAACCGAGAGTTAAAAGACTCCTTGGCTAGGCTTGCGCCCTAATCAAAGGAGCCGTGTGGCAACCCAAAGCGTCTTGACCCCCCAGGCCGACGACTTCCCGCGCTGGTATCAAGACGTGGTGGCCAAGGCCGAAATGGCCGACAACGGACCGGTCCGGGGCACCATGGTCATCCGTCCTTACGGCTGGGCTATCTGGGAACGCATGCAAGCGGCCATGGACGAACGGATCAAAGGGGCCGGTGCGCAGAACGCGTACTTCCCGTTGTTCATTCCCCTCAGCTACTTCCAACGAGAAGCCGAGCACGTCGAGGGCTTCAGCCCCGAGTTAGCGATCGTCACCCACGCCGGTGGCGAGGAGCTCGCCGAGCCGATCGTCGTTCGTCCGACCTCCGAGACCGTCATTGGCGAGTACATGGCGAAGTGGGTCCAGAGTTATCGTGACCTGCCCCTCCTGCTCAATCAGTGGAGCAACGTGGTGCGCTGGGAGCTGCGGCCTCGTTTGTTCCTGCGCTCCAGTGAGTTCCTTTGGCAAGAGGGCCACACCGCGCACGCCAGTTACGACGACGCCAACGCCTACGCCAACAAGATTCACCTCGAGGTCTACAACGATTTCTTGGAGAACGTGCTCGCCGCGCCCACCTACCTGGGCATCAAACCGGCCAGTGAACGATTCGCCGGCGCCATCAACTCCATCACCGCCGAAGGCATGATGCGTGACGGCAAGGCGTTGCAGATGGCCACCACCCACGAACTCGGTCAGAATTTCGCGCGCGCCTTCGACATCTACTTTCAAAGCGAGGCCGGGCAGGCCGAACTGTGTCACACCACTTCGTGGGGTGCCTCGACGCGCATGGTCGGGGGACTCATCATGCTGCACGGCGACGACCAGGGTCTCGTGGTCCCGCCGCGGCTCGCGCCCATCCAAGCCGTGGTCATCGCCGTGCGCGATGAACCCGAGGTCAACGACGCCTGCGAGAAAGTGGCGGCCTCGCTGAAGAGCGCCGGAGTGCGAGTACAGGTCGACCGCGGGCGCGGCAGTTTCGGACGGCGCGTGACCGACTGGGAGATCAAAGGCGTGCCGTTGCGGGTTGAGGTCGGTCCTCGCGATCTCAAAGAAGGCGTCGTCACGCTGGTGCGCCGTGACAACGCCGACAAGGCGGCGTTCTCGTTGGACGCCGTCGCGAGCGTGGCCCTCGATTTGCTCGACGTCATCCAGTCAGCCATGTTCGAGGGGGCCAAGCAACGCCTCGCCGACGCGACCAGCGACGTGTTGACGATCGACGAGGCCCTCGAGGCGACCGAGACGGGCTTCGCTCGATTGAAGTGGTCCGCGGTGGGTGAGAGCGGGGAAGCGACGTTGAAGGCCCGGGCCGTGACGGTGCGTTGTTTGCAGCGCCCCGACGGCTCCATGCCGGCCAACGACCGCGAAGCCGAACTGGACTGCATCGTCGCCAAGTCCTACTGAAAGTGGGACCAAGTACTACAGTTCTGTGAATTTTTTGGGTCGTCGGAATTGAAATCCAATTGTCATCAGGGCTTAGAAATGCTACAATTGCTGCCTACAGTCCGCACAGGACGTATGGACTCGTTTAAGCGCGGGCCTCGGGCCCGCGCTTTTTCTTTGTCCGAACGTCCTGGCGACAATGAGAGGAGATGGCCATGGATCTGGAGACACCCTTCCGTTCCCTGCTGTCTGACCTCGGATTAGACCTCTACGACCTCGAAATGGTGAAAGGGACCCTCAACGTCGTCGTCTCCAAGCCGAGCGGGGTCGACCTTGAATCACTGACCAAGGCCAATCGGGCCATCTCGGAGTGGTTGGACCTCAACGATCCCATCGCCGGACGGTTCACGCTCGACGTCTCCAGTCCCGGTCTGGAGCGCAAACTCCGTACGGCGACCCACTTCATCTCAACGGTCGGCGAGATCGTCACCTTGCGCG
The DNA here is from genome assembly GCA_025350565.1 of Acidimicrobiaceae bacterium. Classification (GTDB taxonomy): domain Bacteria; phylum Actinomycetota; class Acidimicrobiia; order Acidimicrobiales; family RAAP-2; genus RAAP-2. The sequence goes on along the minus strand of JANXXO010000002.1, from coordinate 3,539 downwards.
AACTTCGCGGCACCGAGCCCACGCGACGTCTCGAAGGTCCCGTGGTCGCCGCCGACGCCACCTCGGTCACCTTGGACGACGCCGAACACGGACGAGTCACCGTGGCGCTCGCCTCCATTGAACGCGCCCGCACGGTCTTTAAGTGGGGGGCCGAGGCGAAGCCTTCGCCCTCGCGCGCCAAATCAGTCGCTTCATCGACGAAGAAGGAAGGGTAGCCATGGCGAACTTCGAGTTTCTAGAAGCTTTGGGTCAGATTGCCCGTGACCAGAACATCGACGAGGGAGAGTTGCTGGTCGCGTTGGCGAACGCGCTGCTGGCGGCGTACAAGCGCCGACCCGACTCGGCCGAGGACGCCGAAGTGGAGATCAACCCCGAGACCGGCGAAATCAAGGTGTGGGGCTTGGAACTCGACCTCGAGGGCAACGTCACGCGCGAGTGGGACGCCACGCCCGAGGACTTTGGACGCATCGCGGCCCAGACGGCCAAGCAAGTATTGATGCAGTTGATCCGCGACATCCAGCGTCGCCAGATGTACGAAGAGTTCGCCAACCGCGAGGGCGACATCGTCTCGGGCACGGTCCAACAGAACGACAACCGTTACACCTTGCTCGACTTGGGTCGAGTGGAAGCGTTGTTGCCCCAGGCCGAACAGATTGCCTTCGAACGCTACGAGCACGGCGCGCGCATCAAGGTGTACATCGTTGAAGTGCGCAAGACCAACAAAGGCCCCCAGATCGTGGTTAGTCGCACGCACCCCGCACTGGTCGCCAAACTCTTCGAGATCGAAGTGCCCGAGATCGCCAATGGCATCGTGGAGATCAAGGCACTGGCTCGTGAGCCCGGTCACCGCAGCAAGATCGCCGTCGCGTCCAACGACCACATGGTCGACCCGGTCGGCGCGTGCGTCGGGGCCCGAGGATCACGGGTGCGTAACATCACCAACGAACTTCGTAGCGAACGAATCGACGTCGTGCCCTACAGTGACGACCCGATCGAATTCATCCAGTCCGCTCTGCAGCCGGCGCGCGTGCGTGAAGTCCGTCTCGACGAGGTCGAAGGCATCGCCACCGAGATCGTGCACGACCAACAGCTGTCCTTGGCCATTGGGAAAGAGGGTCAGAACGCCCGATTGGCCGCCCGCCTGACCGGCTGGCGCATCGATATCCGCTCGGAGAACGAGGGCGTCGAAGAAGAAGTCGTCGAAGAGGTCTGGACCGACGGGGACGTGGTCGTCGACGAGACCGTGGCGGTACTCACGAACGAGCAGGGCGACGTTACCGCGGTGGTCGTTGACGAGGTCGTCACCGACGGCGAGGGCCACGCCCAGGAAACCGTGGTGGTCGAGGTCGTGGCCGAGGCCGCCGAACCGGTCCCACCCGTGACGGGGGACGAGGCATAGCCCCGCAGCGAACCTGTGTGGTCTGTCGTACGAGGCGAGACGACACGGAAATGGTCCGGGGTGGACGCGCCAGCGACGGTTCGTGGTATCTCGGCAGGGGTCCCGGTCGGGGAATTTGGTGGTGTCGAGCGACCGACTGCGCGGCCACGCTTCGCGCGAGCCATCTGTCTCGAGCCTTGCGCGGGCCCGCGAGTGATTCTGACGCGTACGCTTTAGGGGCTTTAGAAACGAACCGCATTCAGCATTAGTTGATTGTGGAAGACTAGATAACTGTGCCCGCCGATGTGCGCGCACGAGAAGCAAGGGAAGGTTTTGGCTCAGAAGAAGATCCGTGTGCACGAGCTCTCGAAGGAACTCGGTCTCACGAGCAAAGAGTTGCTTACACTCGCCCAAAAACTCGGCATTGGAGCCTCCAGCCCCTCTGCGTCGATTGAGGACGCCCAGGCCGACCGAATCCGTCGCCGCGCTGACGCGGACGGGCTTCGTCGCGAGGTTCAACCCGACGAGGCAACCAAAGCGGCCAAGGCCACCAAAGCCACGACCAGTCCCGTAAAGACCGCCGTCGCGGCGCCCGCCGAACACGTTGACGCTCCGGCGCCCCAACGCGTCAGTCGCGTCGCCAAGGCCGTCGCCCCGGAACCCGCGAGTGCCGCCGCCCCGCTCCAGGTCGCCGCCGTCGCGCCACCGGCCGTTATCGAACCAGCTCCCAAAGTCGTGCGCAGTAGCGCGGCCGTCGTGAAGCCCGTCCCGTCGCGCATTGCCTCACCCGATGGTCCGACGACCATCCGCCCGACGCAGCGTTCCGTCTCGGGCGAGGCGGGCGAAGGTGGATCACCGTCCACGCGTCCACCCCTCAGTTCGACGGGTCGACCTATTCCTCCACCGCCCGGACGTCCACTCAGTTCCACCGGCCGTCCGATTCCGCCGCCTCCCGGTGCCCGTCGTCCACCGCCCGGTGGTACGGGCGCGCGTCCGACCGGTGGTCCCGGTGGCGCGCGCACGATGGGTTCGCGCCCTATGGGTGCCTCGGGTGGTCCTGGTCGCAGTGGCGCACCCTCACGTCCCGGTGGTCCCAGCGGTGGATTCTCCGGGGCCCGCCCGACGACGTCACCCGGTGGTGCACCGGGTGGACCGAACCGAGGCGGACCTCCCAGTCGCGGTACCGGCGGTCCTCGCGGATCGCAGCGCAAGGCAACTCGTCGTCGTCGCCGCAACGTTGAAGAGCTCGAGCCGACCCAGATGACCACCTGGCAGCCGAGCAGTCTGCCCGTCCCCGACGGCGAAGTCATCATCGAGCGTGGCTCGACCGCGAAGGACGTAGGTCCCAAGCTCAACCGCAGTGCCGCCGACATCATTCGCTTCCTCTTCTTGCAAGGCGAGATCGTCACGGCCGTGCAGAGTCTCACCGACGACATGATCGAGCTCTACGCCGCCGAAGTCGGCGCCGTGGTCCATCTGGTCGATCCGGGCGAACAACAAGAGGCCGCCCTGCTCGCCAAATTCTTCGACGAAGACGACCAGGACGACGAGATCGCCGCTGAGTCGCGTCCGCCGGTCGTGACCGTCATGGGTCACGTCGACCACGGCAAGACCTTGTTGCTCGACAAGATTCGCCACACCGACGTCGTCGCCGGCGAGGCCGGTGGCATCACCCAGCACATTGGCGCCTACAAGGTGCAGTGGAAGGGTAAGGCTATTGCCTTCATCGACACGCCCGGTCACGAAGCCTTCACGGCCATGCGCGCGCGCGGCGCCAAGGTCACCGACATCATCATCTTGGTGGTGGCGGCCGACGACGGCGTCATGCCCCAGACGATCGAGGCGATCAACCACGCCAAGCTGGCCAACGTCCCGCTCATCGTCGCGGTGAACAAAATGGACAAATCCGACGCCAACCCTGACCGCATCCTTCACCAGATCAGCGAGTACGGCCTCGTTCCCGAAAAGTGGGGTGGCGACACCATCGTGGTCGAAATTTCGGCCCTGCAGGGAACGGGCATCGACGAACTCTTGGAGCAGGTCCTCCTGGTCGCCGAGATCGCCGAACTCTCGTCGCGCCTTACCGGCCGGGCCGTTGGCACCGTGCTCGAAGCGAATCTCGAAGTGGGTCGCGGACCCGTCGCGACCGTCATGGTGCAAA
>JANXXO010000086.1 GCA_025350565.1 Acidimicrobiaceae bacterium | reverse complement strand
AGTCGCGACTCAAGCGTGACGAGACCGAAGTAGATCGCAATTCCTGCGAATAGGGAGGCAATAAGTCCCACTGCGAAGCCCCAACCCGAAGAGATGCCCATAGTCAATATGCGGCCCGAAGGGGATAAAAAATGACCGCTGACGTTGGAAACATGGTCCCAATGATGGAATTGCAGTTCCTGTCCAATAAGCAACCATAGGTAGCACGCAAGGACAAATGTCATTGCGACAAGTTTGAGTATTGGTCGACGTGAACCTGGATGATCGAAGGTAGCGACAAGGGCGGCGAACACAACGGCAATTAAGACCATGAGCAGCCATCCTGAACGAAGCGGCCCGGATCCAATGCCCAATGGCGAGGAAATGAAGTTGAGATACCAGCCGCCGAACGCTTCGCCGACAACATTGGGACGGTAAGTGCTCCAGCCGATGAAAGCAGGAGCGATCATAATGATGCAAAGGCCGGTGCAAATGTAGAACTTATCCCTAGCTTCGCCGCGCAATTTCGTGAATGCAATGATCTTCACTGCGCCTCCGATTGCGAGAACCCTATCAACATTGGTTCGCTGACAGACAAGTCGATATTGTCTCACGTGAAAGTCACACAGGAGGCGGTATTCTTGACCGCATGGACATTGAAACCGAGGAACAACTACTGGACCTCTTGCTTGAGGCACACGGCGGATTACTTGATGCCGAAAGCCGGCTCGGGAAGACCGATGCAAGTTACAAAGCAGTTGAAAGGGCAACGGAAGCGATTAATTCCGCGCTCAGGCTTGTCAATCCCGATTATGCGGACGAGTAGTTAAGGATCCGGCGTCGGCCAAGGGTGCGATCCCTGTATCACAGCACCCGTAAACAGCATTTCGTTACATCAGAACTTTGAAAGAGCCCTTGTCTTCCTACTGGACCACTCACTAAAATAGGAACAATTGAAAAAGGCCATCGAGCCTGGGCTAGGAACGTCCGCGGACCTAGAGAGCCCTTTAGAAAAAGGCGGAGCAACAAGCATCATCGTCAATCGGCGAGATGCCTCCAATTTTTTCAAGGACTGTTGTGGCTTCGGACTCTTTCCAAATCCCCCCCAATCAATTCGTTGACCTCAATGACGAGCGACTTTCTGAGTTGGCTTCAGGTGTTGACGCTCTCTATCTTTCCGGGCGAGCGAATCTTCCTGGTGAACTTCTCGGACGACTTGAAGTCGCGCGCGGAGCGGCAGACCGGTCTAAGACAGCAGTGCCGTTCATTCTCGACGGTGTCGATTACCTGCTAAGACCGTACGGTTGGCAGAGGTACCGCTACTGCCTCGACCATCCCTGGGGCCGCGTCGGGTTCACCGTGAGCGACCATCTTCCCGTTATTCGAGTTCAACCACACACTGAATTTCTCCAGGGTTGGGGGCCGCGCGCGGTGGTGAAGTGGTACCGGGATCACTTGGAAAATGAATGCGGAGTTGTTCTGCTGACGGTCAATCGTCTCGACCTCTTTGCGGACTTCCAGGGTTGGGACCTGAACGGTGATTTGCGCCACGAATTCGTGTGTCGTTCAAAGTCGCGAATCACCTTCGAAGAAGACGAAGTCTTTACCGGCTTCAACTTTGGCAAACGTAAGACCGGGACGGTGAACGCTCGCCTCTACGACAAGACCGTTCGCGTCGAGGAGAACGGTGAGCATTACTGGAAGATGATCTGGGGCGAGAACTTTGACGCGACGAGATCAGTGCTGCGAGTCGAGTATGAACTCGGGGGCGCGGTACTGCGACAGTTTGATCTGTCGGGTCCGGAAAGTGTCCTGGACGCCACTGGCGCTCTGTGGACGTATCTCACTCATGACTGGCTCACGCATCGAGTACCGGGGCACGATGCAACAAAGTCGCGTGGGCCGATCTCCTCGCAGTGGCAATTCGTGCAACGCGCCACCATTGGCGAGAACAGTTACGGCCTGAATCGGATGTATCTGGGTAAGCGTCGAGGCGGTGTCGCGGGCATCATGTCGGGTTTGGAGGGCTACCTATCGAGTTTCGGCGCGTACGCCGAGGCCTCGTCCCTGGACGACATGCTCCCGCATCTGAGAGATGCGCTGGACCAACGAGAACGCGATACCGGAATCTCTTTCGGTGAACGAGTGGTGGAGAAACACCGGAAATTTGGGCTGTTGTGAACCCCGAGCCCAACTACGACCGTGTTGCGGACATCTTCATACACGTCGCGCTGAGAATGACCGAGCATGATGAGACGAAGACGAAGGAGGAAGTCGATGATGACGCTGGCGTACTGTCGAGTCTCGACAGAGGAACAGGCTGAAGAAGGGTTCAGCATCGAGGGCCAGGCCGACAAGCTGCGCGCCTACTCCGAGTTCCGCGATCTCGGGGAAGTCGTCGTCATCGCTGACCCCGGGCGATCCGGCAAGGACATGAAGCGGCCCGGACTTCAAGAACTGTTGGCGGCGGTCGAGGCGCGACACGTCAGTCACGTCATCGTGTGGCGGCTTGACCGATTGTCGCGCAATCTGGCCGATCTGATCCTGCTCGCCGACCGGTTCGGTGAACTCGGTGTGGCACTGCATTCGGTTTCAGAGAATCTCGATCTCTCCTCCGCGTCCGGTCGAATGTTCTACAACATCCTCGGCACTTTCGCGCAGTATTTCCGCGAGCAACTCTCAGAGAACGTGCGCATGGGCAACGAGCGAGCCGTCAAGGAAGGTCGTTGGCTTAATCGTCCCAAGACTGGCTACGACTTGCGTGATGGCGTATTAATTCCCAACGCTGATGCCGTTCGCGTTCAGGAGGTCTTTCGGCTTCGGGGAGAACGTGTCAGTTACCGAATCATCTCTGAGAGGACCGGACTTAACTACTCGACAGTCTCGTCGATTTTGAAGTCGGAAATCTATCTCGGTCGCGTACTGCTCAATGGCCAGTGGTATCCCGGTAATCACGAGCGGATCATCAGTGACGAGGAATGGCGGGCAGCGCACGTTGGGTTTGCCAAGGGCGTGCAACCGGCGAGAGATGTTCTGTCAGGTCGCGTTCGTTGCGGGATGTGTGGCAAGCGCATGGCGGTGGCACAGAACGGACAGGGCTCGACGTTCTATCGGTGTTGGAATCGCGGACAGGGTTGCGCTCAACCTGCGCGCAGCACGAAGGGATTGTCGCGCTCAGCAGTATTAGGGATGTCGCTGCTCGGTTCCGATCCACAACTTCAAGAGGCCATTCGACGGAAGATGTCGGGCGGGACCCGCGAGGACCCCAGCGGGGGTCGCGGGAACCGCCCGGCACTTTCGTCGGTGGACCTGGGAAGGCTCTCAGAGGACCGCAGGGCACTGTTGCAACTCCACTACAACGGGAAGATCAGCGCAGATGGCTTCAAGGAAGAAGAGGATCGACTCCTCGTGGACATTCAACTTGCTCGGTCTCAAGCGTCGCAGCGGGCTACTGACGCTCAGTCGCGGAGCGATCTCGAACGACGATTCGAACGAGTTGCCGAGGTTCTTTCAAGCCTTGACATAGAAGCCGTCTGGAAGGCCGCTGAGGACAGTGAGCGCCGTGTCTTGGTCGAAGAGTTCGTGGAGTGGGTCACAGTCTTTCGGGACCATCTAGAGGTCTCGGTGGTTGGTGCTCCCGCCTTGAACGTCCTGCTCGGTGAGGTAGGACTCAAGGAGTCGGAGATTGTTGGTGTCGGAGGGCCGACGTGAACCCGCACTACCGTGACGTCAGTGGGCGAGTGACATACCCACAACGAATAATGCGGCGCACAACAGTGGGGTAGTGGTTACCAGTAACGCGGAGTAACGCCAGTCATGCTCGCGCTGGAGTATCACGGGAATGGCCAAGGCGGAAGAGAAAGTTGTCATTCCTCCACAAAACCCCGTCAGCACGATCGCTCGGATCTGGTCGTCCGCCGAGCCAACCAGTCGATACGCCGCATAGCCAGCAACGCCAGAGCCGAGTGCATTCGCGGCGACGGTGGCCCATGGTCGACTAACCGGGTGGTGACGCCGCACCAAATACTCCATGACGTAGCGAACACAGCATCCGACTGCCCCGGCGAAAGAAATTAACAAAAGTGTCATGTCCGCCGTCGCCGGGGGCCCAAACCGAGCATCCCCGCAAAAAGGCCCGCGAGGATGGCCCCTGCGGCCACGAAAAGACATCCGCTTATAGAACGGTGCCAGATGGCCGCAAAATCGACAAAGAGACCCGAATAGGACGTGAGACCACCAAGAAACCCGGTGACCAAGACGAGGCGAAGGGGACTATTGGGATCGCGGTGTTTTAGCCGGTGGCGAAGCAAATCCGTGGCTACGAACACACCGAGTGTGTTGATGACTAAGAGGGTCCAGGGGATTTCAGATGTCCAACTGTTCAGGGTAAACGCGGCAACGGAGCTCGTTTGCCCCCGATGGATTGCCAAAAGAAGATCGCGCAACAAAGTCCCGACGGCGCCACCTGCAGCTACACAAAGCAAAGCGAAACCAAACTGCTTTGGCGAGAGAGTTATTGACGCGGGCATCGCAACCACCACACTAGATTGACGCCCTCACTGGCAAAGTCATGGGGAAGCCTTATGGATAAAGGAAACAGACAAAACCACTATTTCGATTGTAACTTTACATAACGTACATTATCGGCGTTATAGTGAGAATTGGCTGTTATACTCCCCAGTATGCGTCGGTTGATTTGCGCTGCCCTATTAGTGGCAGGAAGTGTCGGGATGTTTGCAATCCCTGTGGCAGCTGACCCCGTCCCGAACAGAGTTATTCTCTCGTTCGACTTCAGCGACAACACGGCGGCTGCCTCCGCTAGCCAAGGCACCTTTAACGTTGTTGTCGATGTGTTGCCTGATGGTGCGGCTGGTTTGATTCGTATGTTCGCGGTCGCGCCGGCCGGCACCAATGACTCCAATCTCGTTTGCCGCTTCCACTGGATAAATCAGGCCCAGGTCGAGTGCGCCTTTAACTTCCCGGATAACGGGGTGTGGGCCATTCACGCCCAATACCAGATCGTGCCTGACACGGACGTCGTCGGCGTCGCCGTGACCAACCTTCGTGTGAATAATTAACACCATCTAAAAGGGTGTTGGTGCATACTTCTGCTGCCCACTAAGTCACGCGACGAGCCGGTCTCACTTCGATTGAGACATGAGGATTATCGCGATCACCAAAAGGCCCACGAACGATGCAGCCATCGCGATTGCTCTGAACGCCACCCCGAATTGACCAATTCGTAGAAAGAGTCGTACCGCTGTCGGGTTCTTGATCCATCCCGCCATCGCAGCGACGCGCACGATCGTCGTGAAGGCGAGAAGCACGCCTACCGCGATGACCAATACTTGCAATAACACTCGCAACGCCTCTTCGTCGTAGCCTCTTTTGAACTTACCTTGTCAATGAGCTTTGAATAGGCGCGTCGAAAGTTGCCACCGCTCACCGGGATGAGCAGCCTTCAAACGAAAATGTCCTCGTGGTTTACACTTCGCTAATGGACTCTCTCTTTGACGTAAGTGGCAAGGCGGTGCTGGTAACGGGCGGTAGCCGCGGCATTGGCGAAATGATTGCGCGCGGCTTCGTCGACGCTGGCGCGAAGGTCTATATATCTTCGCGTAAAGCTGAAGTCTGTGACGCCCTCGCGAAGGAACTCTCCGGACATGGCACCTGTGTGTCGTTACCGGCCGATCTTTCGAGTGAAGAAGAGTGCCAGCGTCTCGCGAACGAAATCGCTGCTCGCGAAGATCACTTGGACGTCCTTATTAATAATGCCGGTGCCACCTGGGGTGCACCGATGCCCGAACACGATGAGAAGGCGTGGGAGCGCGTTCTCTCCCTGAACGTGAAGGGTGTCTTTCATATGACTCGGTTCCTGCGTCCCCTGCTCGAGAAGAATGGGACGGCCGCTAATCCCTCGCGGGTCATCAACATCGGATCGATTGACGGGATTCACGTACCGGCCATGGACACGTGGTCCTATTCGGCGTCGAAGGCG
>JANXXO010000058.1 GCA_025350565.1 Acidimicrobiaceae bacterium | reverse complement strand
ATGGTCAATCCCCACGACCTTGACGGCATCAAAGAAGCCATTCTCCTCGCCATGAATTCGGGGCCAAAGGAAACGAGGGACCGAATGTCGCGAATGCGACGAATGGTCTTTCGCCGCAACGTGTACGACTGGGCGAAGGCCTTTTTGGCCGCCCTGCAGCTGTCGGGTCCCGGGGCGTAGGGCCGTCCCTGACGTCAGAGCTCGTCGACGAGGTCCGCCACCGAATCAACGATTCGCGAAGGTTGAAATGGGTAACGGTCAATTTCGTCCGGTTGCGTGACGCCCGACAAGACCAGGATCGTCCCGAGGCCAGCTTCCGCGCCCGCCTGGATATCCGTGTCCATTCGGTCACCGACCATGATGGTCGACTTCGAGTGGGCACCGAGAATGTTGAGGCCCTCGCGGATCATCACGGGATTGGGCTTCCCGACGAAATACGGTGCTACGCCCGTGGCGCTTTGGATCATCGCGGCCAACGCGCCGCATCCCGGGAGTGATCCCTCCGGCGACTGTCCCGTCGGTTCGGGGTTCGTCGCCACGAAGTGACTTCCGTTTTCCACCAGTCGTACGGCCGTCGTCATTTCATCGAACGAGTAGTTTTGCGTCTCACCCAGCACCACGTAATCCGGTTGGCGGTCATCTTCTCGGTAGCCCACGTCGTGGATTGCCTCGTGGAGACTGGTCTGACCGATGACGAAGGCGGAGCCGAACGGTCGTTGGGTGTGCACGAAATGGGCCGTCGCGAGCGCCGACGTCCACAGTTGCTCCTCGTCGACGGCCAGGCCCATCGCCGCCAACTGCCGACGCACTTCTCGAGGCGTGAAGAGCGAGTTATTCGTAAGAATGAGGAAGGGGCGGCCCGATGATCGCAACTTGTCCAGAAACTTGTCGGCCCCGGGCACCATGGCGCCGTCGCGGATAAGAACGCCGTCCATGTCGCAGAGCCAACTCTCGGCGCGCGAAATCAGATCCATGCTCCCAGTATGGACGATGCGGCCGGACCTCCTCGACGCTGCGCACCGAATCGGGTAAATTCCCATGTTTCGAAAATCCGGGTTCGGTCGAAGGTCCGCAACCGACCCCGCGTCAACGAACGTGGACCGAGGCGGGTTCGCCCCATCGCCGCCACGTCGACTGCTTGCCCCCACGCGAACTTCGTGCGTAGGATGCGACCAGTAGTCAGGCGGGCGACTCGTCGAACGTCAAAGGAAGTATGGAGCCACTCACGTTCAAGGGGAAACAGATGAATGCACGTTCTAGGCAGTTCTCATTGCGCCGCTACGGCGCCACGTTCGCAACCGCCTTCGTGTTGACGTTCGGCGTGGTCGTCTCGGGAGCCACACCTTCCTTCGCGGGTACGGTGTTGCACTCGGCGAATGGTTCGGCGTACTGCAAGTTGTTGACCTCGTACAACAAAAAGCAGACCACCGCCAACAAGGCCCTCGAGACACCTGGAGCGGCGGTGGCCGCGATGAAAGCGGCGTACGCAAAACTGAAGGGCATCGAAGGACTCGTCCTCGGAGTAGCCCCTTCGTCACTCCAAGCGCCCTACAAGACGCTCTTCAAAGAACTCAACCTGTTCTACGGCTACCTCTCGTCGGCGCATTTCAATTACGCAAAGTTAAGCAAGGCTGATCTGGCGAAATTCGCGGGACTGTCCAAGACCATGGCGTCGGCCTCCAACACCATCTCGGCCTACAACAAGAACGTCTGCGGCGTTAAGTCGTAGGGCCACGTCGGTGCGCCGCGTCGATACCCAAACACGCCGGCAGTACGTCGAAGGCGTCGGCCTCGCTTAACGTCGCCGCAGCCCTCGTGGCCTGAAGGCTCACCCACTGCGGATACGGCACTTCGTGGTTGCGATGGACACCGCTTTCGGTGTGCTCGCTGTAAATGGCGCCCAGTCGATCAGTCCCGAGTCGGTCGCTCACGCGCACAATGGCGGGCCAAACGTGCGTGGAGCGAGGTGATCTTCGAGGTGACCAATCGAGTCATCACGATGTCGTCGTCGTCCTCGAGCGCACTCAAGACCTCGTAGATAATCTTGCCGGCGGGATTCCCCACCAGCTCCCGCGGATGGTCTCGCCGGCAACGAACGCAGCGACGTTGGGTAGTGGGCCCCGGGCCGAATGCAACACCACGCCCGGCTCCTCGACCCACGCCCGCGTGAGGGACGCGCGACCGGCGGGCGTGCGAATCAGATCGCCGACGACGCAACCAAAGGTTCGACGGGTCGCCATCCGGGCCGGCCGAGCACGTAGCGCACCCGATCGCCAACGGTGCGAGCCGACCGAACGTCGCGCACGATGTCGCGAAATTCGTGGTAGCCAATCGTCATCGGGTTGTAGCTGTCGATGTTTTTGGTGAGACCGTAACGAATACGACGAACCTCTTCCTCGAAGGTGCCGAACAGGCGGTCCCAGAGAATGAGAATGCCGCCGTAGTTCTTGTCGAGGTACTGACGATTCGCGCCGTGGTGCACCCGGTGGTGCGAGGGGGTGTTGAAGACCAATTCAATGGGTTCGGGTAAGCGGTCAATAGCTTCGGTATGGATCCAAAATTGGTAGAGGAGATTGAGTTGACCGGCCCGGTGGACCTTTTGCGGTGGAAATCCCAAGAGCGGTAGGGGCGCGAAGACCCAGAAGGTGAGGAAGGGCGACCACGGCTGGCGCAGCGCCGTCGTCAAGTTGTAACGCTCGCTGGAGTGATGCGACACGTGATTCGCCCACAAGAGTCGAACCTCGTGCATCCAACGGTGATCCCAGTAGTAACAGAGATCCCACAGGATCATGGCGGCAATCATTGAGCCACGACGGGAGCCGAACTTTGAAATTCGGTGGTGGTAAAGGAAATTGTCGACGCGAAGCAACGCCGGGGCAGCCGCCAATTGGACTCCCACGTTACCCGCCAGCATGGCCAGGCTGGCCGTCGAGTCGCGTCGCTCGAATCCGAGCGGCACCAACGGATCGGCCGGCAGCTGCTTCCCCGACAGCACTTCGAGATCGGCGTCGGCGAGGTCGTCCGACTGGCGTTTGGGCCGACGGCGCAATGCGAAGTACTCCGCGGCGATACTTAGCGCGAAAAAGGGGAAGGACAACTTGTCGATGAGGTCAACCGGACTTCTTTTCCCCGTCATTGTTGTCACAATACTCTCGGACCTCTTCGCGTTGAACGTCAAATAAGCGACCGCCGAGGCCTATTCGCCCGCGCGCCCCGTTTTCGCCGAATTCAACAAGTCAATTGGGTATCTGTTGGGTCGATGTGGGTTCAAAATTGGACTTACTCTTATACCTTTTGTGTTCTGCATCTTCTGATCACGGGAACGCAAGGGGGCGGTGCAATGGCAATCGCGATTGGCGACGAACGGCGCGCCGAGCCCGCGACCGCGAGACCGCAAGTGGTCCTCGAGAAGAAGGTCGGCCAGGCACTGGCGTCGCTGGATACTGGTGCCAAGGGTGCCGCCGACGAGGCGCCGACCACCGTTGAACGCTTGAACGCGTGGGTGTGGACCGTCTTCGCGGTGATAGGCATCGTGCTCGTGGCTTACGTGGTCGTGCTTCTGGCGCGGGGTGCCGGCAACTCATGGACCTGGCTCGACGGATGGACCATCTGCGCGATCGAGGTTGTGGCGTCGCTGCTGTGCATCCTTCGTGGACTGAATCGCCACCCGGGCCGTTCCGCGTTCCTCTTTCTCGGGTTGTCACTCCTGGCCTGGAGCATTGGCGATATCTGTCACACCGTCGAAACGCTCGGGGGCCGCACGGCTCCCACCCCGTCCATCGCGGACGTTTTTTATATTCTCTTCTACCCCCTCGCTTACATCGCGACCGTGCAGCTGATCCGTCGGTCCATTGGACGCCTCACCCGACCGAATTGGATTGACGGCGTGGTGGCGGGACTCGGCGCCGCGGCGGTGTGCGCCGCATTTGCCTTCCACGGCATCGTGCACCTGACGGGTGGCAACGATCTCTCGGCCGCGACCAATCTGGCGTACCCGGTCGGCGACCTTTTGTTACTCTCCTTGGCCATCTGCGGCACTGTCTTGTTGGCGGATCGGCGTACGTCCCCGTGGGTGTTACTCGCGGGTGGCATCTCGCTCAACGTAGTGGGCGACACGTTCAACTTGCTCGCGTCCACCAATATTTTCGCTCAAGTCGGTGCAGACGTCAACGCGATTGCGTGGCCCGCGTCGATCTTGCTCATGTCCATGTCGGCGTGGATGAAACCGCGTGCTCTCGATCCGCTGCGACGACAACGAGTCGCCGGCTTTCTCATCCCTAGTGTGGCCGCCTTCAGTTGTCTCGTCATCTTGGTGGTGGGATCCCTGCACCAATTGGCCCGCGTCTCGCTCGCCCTGGCGACGGCAACGTTAGTGACCGTCGGTATCCGACTCTTGCACTCCGCGCGCGCGTTGCGACTCCTCACCGAAGAGCGACACCGCCAGGCCCAGACCGACGAACTCACCGGTCTCGGCAATCGCCGTCAATTGCTCCAGGTCGTAGACGACTACTTCGCTGACTGTGCCGATCCCTGGACGACCGGCCGACGCATGGCGTTTCTCTACATTGACCTCAATCGCTTCAAGGAAATCAACGACTCCTTTGGTCATCCGGCGGGCGACGAACTGCTGCGCCAACTTGGCCCTCGTCTCACCCGAGCCGTGCCCACGTCGGGCACGGTCTTTCGACTGGGTGGCGACGAACTCGCCGTGGTGTTGATCGACGCGGACGCGGACGCCGCCGTCACTGTGGCCGAACGCATTCTGGAAGAAATCGCCGCGCCGTTCCTGCTCCAAAAGATGTCCGCCACGGTGGGCGCAAGCATCGGCATCGCGCTTTCGCCCGAAGACGCCTCCGAAGGCACCGGCCTCATGTGGTGCGCCGACACGGCCATGTACCGGGCCAAATTGGGCAACGTGCCGTACGCTTTTTATGATCAGGAAGTCGACGGCGACGATCAACAACTCAAACTCGTCGAAGAACTCCGTGACGCCGTCGACGAGGGCGCCTTTGTCCTTCACTACCAGCCCCTGCTCGACCTGCGCACCGGTGAGGTTATCGCCGTCGAAGCGCTCATCCGTTGGCCCCACCCCCGACTGGGCTTGGTCCCGCCCGACAAGTTCCTCCCTTTGGCCGAGGACGCTGGCTTCATGCAAGAACTGACCGCGTGGGTGCTCGGCGAGGCACTGCACCAGTGCGCCACGTGGCGCGAATCGGGCCAGCATCTGGCCGTTTCGGTCAACGTGACCACGACCAATTTGCTGCAGGACCACTTTGTCGAGCTCGTGAACGGGCTACTCGTGAAGAACAGACTTCCCGGGGAAGCATTGGTCATCGAGATTACCGAGACGAGCATCATTACGGACTTTGCCCGATCGAAAGTCGTCATTGAGCGACTCCGCAACCGGGGCGTGGTGGTCTCCATTGACGACTTCGGCGCTGGCTTCACGTCACTCGCCTACCTCAGCGGCTTAGCCGTTGGAGAGTTGAAGCTCGACCGCACGTTCATCACCGGCCTGGGCGACCCGGGCAAGGAACGAGAACTGGAACTGGTCCGAGCGACTATCAACCTTGGTCATGAGATGGAGCTACGCGTCGTCGCCGAGGGAATAGAAGACGTGGCGACCCTGAATCTTTTGAGTGAACTCGGTTGTGACCTGGCTCAGGGCTACTACATCAGCCGCCCCATGCCGGCCAATAAATTGGCCTTCATTCCTGACGCCCGTCGCCAGCCCGCTGGAGTGGTTTAACGCTCGGTTGCGTTAGGCGACCATCGCGTCCGCCCAGGGAACCATGCAAGTTCGACCGCCCATGGGATCGGCTCTAGGTACATTGGAACGTGCCTGAACTTCCCGAGATGCAAGCCTTGGCCGAGCGGCTCGATGAGCGCCTCGCCGGCATGACGTTGCGCCGGGCCGACCTACTGGGTTTCTCGGCGCTCAAGACTTACGCACCGACGCCTGCGTCGCTGGAAGACCATCGGCTTGTCTCGGTACGACGGCGAGCCAAATATCTGGTGTGGCACTTCGATGACGGCACGCGGATTGCCCTGCACTTATCGCAGGCGGGCCGCGTGGACGTCGAGCAGCCCCCCAAGGCGACTCGTCCCCGCGGCTCGGCGGTCCGCTTCAGTTTCGGTCGTGACGGCGACGAAGGGTTTAGGACGGAGGTCGCGGTTCTCGTGCGCGAATACGGAACCCATCGAAAGGTATCCTGGTGGGTCTTGGCGCCCGACGCGGAGGGTCCGTTGGCGAGCCTCGGACCGGAACCGGGGAGCGACGCGTTCGCGGCGATTATCCGCACCAGCGACTCGCGACGACGACTGACGACCGATCTACGCGACCAGCACATCGTGGCCGGGATCGGACGGGGTTGGGGCGACGACATCTTGCACCGAGCCCAACTGTCACCCTTTGCATCCTTGCGTTCTCTCAGCTCCGAGAAACGCGAGGATCTGCTGAATGCGGTCGCGAGTGTGCTGGAATCCGCACTCAAGTTCGAACGAACTCGCGAAGGAGGACTTTCCGAAGCGAAACTCGGCGGTCGCTTTAAGGTGCACGGCCGGGCCGACGAACCCTGCCCAACTCCGTGCGGGTCTACGTTACGACGCGTGTCATTCGAGTCCTATGAGATGACCTACTGCCCCACCTGCCAAACGGGGGGTCGACCACTCGCGGACCGACGCCTGTCGCGCTTGCTGAAGTAGGGCGTCATTCACTGCCCCCGCCAGTCCACAACGAGCCGTTGCCGCACTGCGCGTGTCGTCCACACATCAGCACTTCGATACCACTTTCACGTTGATCATCCGCCCACCCAACTCGGTGGCGTCAGGTACTGCCGGCAATGACAGAACCGTCGCCTTCGTCGGGCTATCTGTGGAAATTGCGTCCTTATTACCGACAGTTGTTGGGTCTCCTCACCATCGGATCCGTATCCGGAGTGGCAATGAACGTCTTCGTCATACTTCCGCCGCTGCTCCTCGGACACGCGATCAACGTGGCACTCGAAGCCCAGCGGGGCCGGGCAACCGCGAGCGACGTTGGTCTCGCGGCCCTGCTCTTCGTTGCGGGAACCGCGGCGACTGAAGTACCGAGGGTCGCAAAGCGATACTGGCTCGGCGTCGCTCGAACCCGATTCGTTGCGAGCGTTCGGGCCGACGCTTTACGCGGTGTGCTTGCGTGGCCGACCGAACGGACGGAAAAGCTCCCCGTCGGTGACGTCATGGCGAGAATCATCGGCGACGTCCAAATCCTCGGCACGGGCGTAGGCGAAGTGATGGTCGAGTCATGGGACACGTTGTTATTCTCGCTCTCCTTGACCGTCACGATGTTCGTGCTCTCGCCGAGTCTGTCGTTGCTGGCACTGACGCCCGTCCCCCTCGCCCTGATTGTGGCGCAACGCTCCGGCCTTGCCGTGGCGAAGCGAACTCGCCAAGCGCGCGAGTCCGAGTCCACTTTGACCACCGCTCTTCGCGAACACATCGTGGCGCTCCGGCTCATTCGATTGTTCGGGCGCGTTACACCGATCACGCGCCAGGTCGGCGATCTGGCGACTGTCCAAGCTCGCACTGAACTCAACGCCATTCGCCTGGACGAAGCACTTGGCGCGACGTATTCGATTGTTCTCGCAGGCGGCGTCGTTGTCGTCTTTTGGTTAGGCGGCGCTCGCGTCGTCCACGGAAATTGGTCCGTTGGTACCCTGGTTGCCTTCCTCGCGCTCTTCGTGCGTTTCATCAACCGAGCTCCTCGGATTCCCATGATGATGAACCGGGTGCAGGCTGGCGGTGCAGCCTTTGTCCGCCTCCAGCCATTGCTGGCCCCGCCTCTCGACGTGCCGAATGGAGTTCGATGGTGGACCTTCAGCGCGGTCAACATTCCGGGTCCACTCGTCGTCAATAATCGCCTGCGGTCACCTCTATCGGGGCCCGCGAGTTTTGACATGCAACAGGTATCGTTTTCGTTTCCGGGTTCTTCGTACCCCTCACTCGTCGATGTCGACATCTCCGTTCCACCAGGGAGCTTCGTGGCTGTCACCGGTCCGGTGGCGTCTGGCAAGAGCACCTTCGCACGACTCGCGGCGGGCCTCGTTGCTCCGAGCAGCGGTCACGTCTTCGTTGGTGGGCGGTCCGTCGCACAACTCTCCCCAGACGAGAGAGCCGCGTCGATCGGCTATCTCAGCCAAGAGCCACACCTGTTCTCAGGGAGCGTCGCCGACAACATCACCATGTGGGCGGGCGTCCACGACGAAGAATCGTCGGCGAATCTTCTGACCGCGGTCTCATTGGCGGCGCTGGATCACGACTTGGATTTTCTACCCAATGGGATTGCCGCCCAGATCGGCGAACTTGGTGTGCGCGTCTCTGGTGGGCAGCGTCAACGGATTGGCCTCGCCCGAGCCTTGAGCGCACAGGGACGGCAGCCCCGTCTACTCGTGCTGGATGATCCATTCTCGGCCGCAGACGTCGACACTGAAGCAGAGCTGATCGCTGGCCTTCGCCAGGCGCTCGGACCCACTGCGTCAATGGAGCATCGCTCGACCGTACTGCTCGTCTCGCACCGTCTCGCCGCCTTTGCCCTCGCCGACCTCATTCTCGTTTTCGATCGCGGCAGGATTGTCGAACAGGGAACCCACGAAGAGCTCATCTCGATCAACGGGCTGTACGCCCGCATCAGCCGGGCTCAGGCCGTCCTGAATGTGAAGCCCGGCGGCGAGTGGTGAACCTCGCCGCGCCACCGATTGCGCCTCCAATGGGCGCGACCAACCTTGACGTCTGGAGAGAGATTCGACTACTGGTGCGCCCTCATCGAAGGTTGCTGGTCACTGTGGCGCTCTTCGTGATCGTGGCCGCCGCCGCGGGAGTGATTCCACCCTTGATTGTTCGTCACGTGGTCAACATGAATCTCCTTCCGAAGCGCACAGCGGGGCTCTTGGCCGCTGGGGCTCTCTATCTCGCCGCAATTGGCGTGACAGCGCTCTTTGGCTTCGCCTATAGCTACGTTGCGGCCGTCGTGGCGCAACGCTCGATCACCTCGCTGCGGGCGAGGCTTTTCGCTCACCTTGCCGCGTTGCCCGTCTCGTATCTCGATAGTACGCCGATCGGCGACACCATCAGTCGGGCGACGGCGGATGTCGAGACCATCGACACGCTGTTCACCGACGGGATCACCACGCTCGTCGGTCAGCTCTTCACCTTGGTCGCAGTGGTCGTCGCCATGGTGCTTCTCAGTCCCTTTCTGAGTGTCGTGTCGCTCGCAGTGGTTCCACCGCTCGCCCTCTTGAGTCGCTCGGTCCAACGTCGGGTCCGCGACGCGGAACGCGCCACACGACTGGCCGTTGGCGATCTCAACACGCAGCTCTCAGAGGCCGTGGGCGGGAGCGAAACGATTCGGTCGTTCCGTCAGGAATCGGCTTTCGTCGCGCGTTTCCGTCGATCGCTGCGGGCCTGTCTTCTGGTTCAAGAACGGTCCATACGGTACGGCGCCTACTTCACCCCGATCACCGGACTCCTGTCGTCCGTCGCCATCGCGGCTCTCCTGTGGACGGGAACCGGTGGTCTCTTTGGCGTCCCGGGGCACGACCTCGGAACCTTGACGGCGTTCGTGCTGCTCTTCCAGAGTTTTTTTGCGCCCATTGTGGCGCTCGGCGACCAATGGAACGCGGTCCAGGCCGCAATCGCCGGGGCCGAACGAGTCTTCGCTGTCTTGCAACTGCCTGTCGAATCTGTTGTCGAGAGGACGTCCGACGTCGATGCATCCTTGGGCATCTCCGTTCGCAACGTGCACTTTGGCTACCGCGAGGGGAATGAAATACTTCACAACGTGACGTTCGACGTGGCCGTAGGGGAACAGGTGGCCATCGTCGGTCGCACCGGCTCGGGCAAGACCACGCTTTTGGCGCTGATTGTCGGACTCTACGAGCCCCAGCGAGGCGCCGTGTTGACTGCCGGCTGTCATCCGCGCGCCTTCGCGAACGACGAACGTCGGCGAGTCGTAGGGGTTGTGCCCCAACAGGTGCAGCTCTTCTCTCGGTCGTTGCGCGACAATGTGACGCTCGAAGACCCCACGTACAGCGACGAATCGGTGGTCGAAGCGCTGTCCTTGGTCGGACTGGGGCCACTGATTGGGCGACTTCCCATGGGTCTCGACACACCGCTCGCCGGAAGCGGCGGCGGTATCGGTACGACTTTGTCGGCTGGTGAGCGCCAATTGATTGCCTTGGCTCGAGCACTCTTGGCCCAGCCGCAGATTCTCGTATTGGATGAGGCCACGGCCGCCATCGATGCCCAAAGTGACGCTTCATTTCGAGCTGCACTACGCCAGGCGAGTTGGTCGGCCCAGACCGCCGTCGTTACCGTCGCCCACCGCATATCGACCGCGAAGGACGCGGACCGCGTGATAGTGCTCGAGGACGGGAGAATCGTCGAAGAGGGCGCCCCGACGGAGTTGATCGCGGCGGGAGGGCGTTTTGCCGCTCTCGTCGCCTTGGACGAAGCGGGCTGGGAGTGGGCCGACATTACGTCTCACCTAGTCTTGGACAACTCGCTCCACCTCGACAGTCCCTTACCCGCACGCGAGGAGAACTCGTGACACCGGACCTCTACTCACAACCCGACGCGCCAGACCCTGTCCTGAGTGATGACTACGTCCGAGAACTCATTGGTCGCCACGCCGTTGGCTCTTCACGCGAAGTGGCTGTCGACGAAACAGGCGGAGAGGCACGAACATACCTCTGTGGCGATGTCGTCCTAAAGACGCAGCGGCCACACCGCCTTCGCCCTCGAACGAGCTTGGAGAAAGAGGCGTTCATTCTGCAGGAGATTGACCGTCAGATCTCTCTCCCCCTTCCTCGCGTCTTGGGTTACGGCCGCGACGGGGACGTCGAATATGAGGTCTTGACACGGGTTCCCGGGATTGCCTTACGAGACACCACGCTGAGTGATGCCGCCCGAGCAGGGGTGCTGCGCGAGCTCGGTCGAGTTCTCCGTCAGATACACGAGGTTGACCAAACGCAATTTCGAACGTCGCCTCTCGTGCCGGGCGACGATCAACCACAGGACACGATGCTCAGACTTAACGAACAGTTCGATGAGGTGAGCGCTCTGATCGGGAGTCTTGACCTTGCCGTGCCCCATCTGGTCCAAATTCGGGCGACGATTCTCTCGGGCGAGCCCCAGGGTTTTGACCTGGTCGTGCTCCACTCGAATCCGGGCGCCGAACACTGCTTCGTGGATCCGGCGACCAAGACCTTTTCCGGTCTGATCGATTTCGGCGATTCATACCGATCACACCCGGCGCTCGACGTGCGTTCCTGGCGATCGACTGACGACAGCAGAGAGATCCTTGCTGGTTACACCTCGTCCGGTTCGCTTTCGCCTGGATTCATGAACGTGTGGCGAGCGGCAATGATCGTGTCGGAACTCCGACTGGTGGCGCGCGGGTTCCGCACCGCCCGCGGCGTCGAAGCATCGATTGCGGAGCTGATGTCAATTAGGTAGTTGAAGGCCACTCTTTCTCAGCTACCGATCGAAGGAACGCCCCTTGGGTCGTACCGCAATACGGAGATTGCAGAACCCGAGGCCAGATGCGCGAGTGACTCGCGACATCGCGCCTAAGAGCGACGGGCCAGTGACCGGTTGCCCGAGAGCGCAACGGTATTCTTCGGAGATGTCGTCGTTGGCGTGTTCGAGGTCCCACAGCGCCACTCGAAACGCTGGACCGAAAAAAGCCATCGCTCTCGGCGTGGCGGCGATCATGTCGATACTGATGGCCGGTTGTTCGAGCGTTTCAGTAGCCTCCACGACTGCGAAGGCGAAACTTCCGGTCGCGTAGATTGAACTCGGTCTTTTTTCCGGCCGGCCCGACTCCTCCTGGCTCCTCTCCGTCGCTGGGACCCAACGACTAGATAAATTTCTCTCCGAACTCCATCCAGTTCCCGGCGAGCCAATTCGAGGCGGCCTCGGGTATCACGGTTTCGTGATCGTCGAAAAGAAGCGGACGTTGGTCGCGTTTCAAGGAGAGGTCGCACCATTGGGGGCCAGAACGGGCCAACATCTGGCTGACGAACGGCGCACCATTGAGCGGTACCTCTTGCAGGGTGGTCTCGCGCATCTGTCAGGGACCGAGATTTTGGGGGTACGTCGCGCGTGGAACGTCGTGGGCTAAATGGCGTCGAAATCAACCTACGATGACTGTTGAGCCGAGATGTTGCAGCTGGTGGTCCGCGAAACGGGACACAGGTCACAGAGTAAACGTAACGGGACTATGTTCGAACCCCCTTACACCATTTCATCAGGTAGAACACGGGAACGTTTCGGTTGAGTTTCGCGCTGAGACGCCTAACGGACACGAGAACCTCCCTCAAACTCGAACCATTTTGATCGTGACGGATCCTGCCTTAGATTCGAGTGCGCCGAGCCAACAGTAGCCAGCAAAGGAACGCCACCGACGAGGCGCCAGAGACACCGTGTGATTGAAGTCAATCGCGGCGACCGCCGAGCGCGCAGGGCCAACACATTAGACGCCGAACTCGCAGCTCGCAGCGTGCGGGCTGGCACCTCATCGTCGGTTCCCAAGAGTGCCGACGGCCTAGTGCAGATGATTCGCCAGATCAAAGTGGCCCGCGACCACGCCCCAAAGGCAGAAACGAGTGCCATTGTCACGCTCAAGACCGTGGTCGTGAATGCCCAGCCAGAGATTCGTGAGCAACTTGACCACTTAGGCGATAAGGCACTTCTCAAAAAGTCTGCGGACTTTCGATTGGGCAACGTTGAAGGACCCACGTCGTCGACGAAGCACACCCTTCGTTCACTGGCGCGACGTTGGGTGTTTCTTGACCTCGAGATCAAAGAGCACGACGCCATACTTAACGAACTCACCCAGGGGATCTCACCGACATTGCGCGACGGCTTCGGCATCGACCCGACACCGCCGCCGAACTCCTCATCGTTATAAGCGACAATCCCGACCGCGTTCGCAACGAGGCTTGCTTCACGAAGCTCTGTGGCGTCGCACCGATCCTTTATAGGGGCATCCTTAAGCTGGCCGAGGCTTTCTCGGCCGTCGCCACTGGCGGTGACGACCCCACGCTCGACGTTGTGCCCCAGTGCAGTCGGGAGATCGAGCCTCGAAAACTATCCCGTACAATGATTGGGTGGCCAGGCTCTTCGTCGACGTGAGCCCACTTCGTCGGAACCGAGATTTCCGATTATTGTTCAGCGGACAGGTCATTTCGCTGCTCGGCAGTAACCTTACCGTCGTTGCGATCCCCTTCCAGGTGTACAGCCAGACCCATTCAAGTCTCTGGGTTGGCCTCG
>JANXXO010000021.1 GCA_025350565.1 Acidimicrobiaceae bacterium | reverse complement strand
CTGTCATCCGAACAGTTTCACAGCCGGCCGGCCACTTACTTTCCTATTATCTACAATTCCGCAAGGTATTGGCAACAATCAGACGCCAGGCGCTAAGGTTTGCATCGTTAGTCAAGGGACTGACTTTTTGCAGGCAAGGAGCAAAACTATGGCAATCCGACTCGGCGACGAGGCCCCCGACTTCACGGCGGAGACCACCGAAGGAACCATCAGCTTTCACGAATGGCTCGGCGACAGCTGGGGCATTCTCTTCTCGCATCCCAAGGACTTCACCCCCGTCTGCACCACCGAACTTGGTGCCTTCGCCGCACGCAAGTCCGATTTCGACCAGCGCAATACCAAGCTGATCGCCGTCTCGGTCGACGACGTCGAGTCGCACCAGCGTTGGAAGAGCGACATTGGCGAGACCCAGGGCGCAGAACTGAACTTCCCCATAATCGGTGACGAGAGCCACAAAGTCGCCGACCTTTACGACATGATTCACCCGAACGCCAATGACACTATGACCGTGCGCAGCGTCTTCATCGTCGACCCGGCCAAGAAGGTCAAGCTCACGTTGACCTATCCCGCCGCAACCGGTCGCAACGTGGACGAAATTGTGCGGGTGCTCGATTCCTTGCAGCTCTCGGCGAAGTTCCCCGTTGCGACGCCCGTCAACTGGAAGGACGGTGATGACGTCATCATCGCCAACTCGGTGAATGACGACGACGCCAAAGAAAAGTTTCCGAAGGGCTTCCGCAAGGTGAAGGACTACCTGCGCTTCACGCCTCAGCCCAACAAATAAGTACGAGTCATTGACGAAGCGGCCACCAACTGGTGGCCGCTTCGTCGCGTACCCGTAGAGTGACTGGACTCAGAGGAGTCTCATGTCCAGGCCAGCTACCTTCACCTACTCGAACCAGACGGTACAACGCCTTGGTTTTGGCGCGATGCGCATTACGGGCGAAGGTATCTGGGGATATCCCAAAGACCGCGAGCAGTGCCTGGCCGTTCTTCGACGATCGGTGGACCTGGGCGTCAACCTCATCGACACGGCCGACTCCTATGGACCCTACGTGTCCGAAGAGTTGATCAACGAAGCACTTCATCCCTACGGTGACGTAAAAATCGCGACGAAGGCCGGCTTCGTGCGCACCGGTCCCAACGCCTGGTCGAACTGCGGCCAGCCCGATTATTTGCGTCAAGAGTGTGAGATGTCGCTTCGACGCCTCGGTCAAGAGTCGCTGGACCTCTTTCAGTTGCACCGCATCGACCCCCACGTCCGCGCCGAAGATCAGTTCGGGCTCTTGAAGGATCTTCTCGACGAGGGAAAAGTTCGCGCCGTGGGACTGTCGGAAGTCACGGTCGATGAGATCGTGGCGGCACGCAAGATCGTGCCCATCGCTACGGTACAGAATCTCTTCAACGTGACCAATCGCAAGAGCGAGGACGTGCTGGATTACTGCGAACACGAGGGGATTGGCTTCATTCCTTGGTACCCGGTGGCCGCCGGGAGCCTCGCGCGAAGTGGTGGACCACTCGACACGCTGGCGACCAAACACGGCGTCACCGTGGGTCAATTGTCGCTCGCGTGGTTACTGCACCGCTCCGCGGTGATGCTGCCCATCCCCGGCACGTCCAAAGTGGCGCACCTCGAAGAAAACTGCGCCGCCAAAGACATTGCCCTGGACGACGAGACCGTGACGGCGATTGCGTCGCTTGGAAACTAGTTCGGTCGCTCCAGCTGTTCGACCAGCGAAGTTCGAAGGTCGCGCTTCAAGACTTTTCCCTGCGGGTTGCGGGGCAACGGTTGGGCCCGGAAGAAGATCTTCGTCGGCACTTCGAAGCGAGCAAGATGACGGCCCACGTGCCGGATAATCTCTTCGGCCTCCACGACGCGCCCTGGACGCAACACGATGACCGCGGCGACTTCTTCGCCCATGGTCGGATGGGGTAGTCCGACGACCGCACAGTCGGCGACGTCGGGGTGTCCAAAGATGGCCGCTTCCACGATGACCGAGTACACGTTCTCACCGCCGCGAATGATCATGTCCTTCGCCCGGTCCACGATGAAGACGAACCCCTCGTCGTCAATTCGCGCAATGTCGCCGGTGTGGAGCCAACCTTTGGTGAACGCACTGGCCGTGGCTTCGGGCTTGTTCCAGTAACCACGCACCACGTTCGGCCCCTTGACCCAGAGCTCGCCGAGCACGTCGGGACCCGACGGGCGATCGGGCGCCGGTTCGTCGCCCACGAATGCCTCGGGCACAATGGCGATCTCCACCACCGGCACCGCCGGGCCGCAACTGTCTGGCTTCTCGACGTAGTCCGGACCGCCGTTCAAGCAGACGGCGGCCGAGGTCTCGGTGAGTCCGTAGCCGTTGCCCGGTTGACCGCCAGGAAAGGCGGCACGAATTCGTTTCACGAGGTCCGGTGGGGCGGGCGCGCCACCGTAGGAGACCGACTTCACGCTCGAGGTGTCGAACTTCGCGAAATCGGGATGGTCGAGGATCTGCATGGCGATGGTGGGCACGCCGCCGAACATCGTGAGACGTTCTGATTCGATGAGTCCCAGCGCCTTGCCGGCGTCGAAGTGGTGCATCATGACCAGTTTCCCGCCGGCCGCCGTACTGGTGATCATCGACGCCAGACAACCGGTCGCGTGAAAGAGGGGGACACTCAGTAGACCGGCGTTGGGAATGCTTTCACCCTTCTCGTCGAGATTGCCCACGCCGAAGCGCAGCGTCGCACGTTGTCCCACGTAGAAAAGATTCATCAAATTGGTGATGGCGTTGCGGTGGGTGCCCACCGCGCCCTTGGGACGACCGGTGGTGCCCGAGGTGTAAAACATCGTGGCGTCATCGTCCGGTTCGATGACCACGGTAGGTGGCGTCGCATCGTCGCTGACCACGCCGACGAAGGCGTCAAAATCGACAATGCGCACTCGGGAGTCGGAATCGGGGTCGCCCAAATGCGCCGGTCGCGATGGCTCTTCGCTGATCACGACCACCGTGGTCAGTTCGCCCAGAACGTGCAGTTGGGAACGAACACGTTCGAGTCGCTCTTCGTCCACGAAGAGCACCGAAGTCCCCGAGTCGCTCAGCCCGTACGCCAGTTCTTCCGGCGTCCACCAGGCGTTGATCGGCACCACGACCGCACCGGTGAGGACGGCTCCCCAAAACGCGATAATCCACTGGGGGAGATTCCTGGAGGCAATTGCCACGCGGTCGCCCTTGGTGACGCCCGCGTCGACCAGACGCGCGGCCAAGGTGGCGGCGTGGCGATAGTGCTCTTCGAAGGTGAAGCGCTGGCCCTCGTACACCAGGAAATCACGCGACGCGTGATTGAGCGAGAGGTCGAGAATCTGACGTAAGGATGAGGGCGCGTGTTTCCACACCGTCATCTCGATGCCACCGACCGACTTTCGTTCAGTCTCGAACATTGAACCGGGCGCCAGTAACTGGGCGTCCGCGTCGGCGAGGGAGAGTGGCGCGTCGCTCATCGTGGCGAGATTACTTGGCGGTGCTGGCTGGCGGGAACAGGGTGTCGCGGTAGTGCGCGAGTTCGGCGATCGACTCCATGATGTCGTCGAGGGCGCGGTGCGACGTCTCCTTCTCGGGCATGGCGGCCAGCACCTCGGGATTCCACCGGCGCGTCAACTCTTTCAACGTCGACACGTCGACGTTGCGGTAGTGAAAAAACTCCTCGAGAGTGGGCATGTACTCCTGGAGAAATCGGCGGTCGGTGCCAATGGAGTTGCCGCAGAGTGGAATGGTGCGCGCCTCATGAATGTGTTGCTTCAGAAAATCCAAGGTCGCGTCTTCAGCTTCTTTCGCGGTCACCTTTGACGAGGCGATCGCTGCAATCAGGCCGGATTTCGTGTGCATCTCGGTGACGAAGTCGCCCATCTCGGCCATCTCGGCGTCCGAGGCGTGGATTACCAGATCGGGGCCTTCGGCGACCACGTTGAGGTAGTCATCGGTGACGACGGTGGCGATTTCGACAATGACGTGACGCGTCGGTTCGAGTCCCGTCATCTCCAAATCCATCCACACGAGCACGGATTGACACTACCTACTCCCACCGCGAGCGAGAATCGGGGGGCGATAGCCTCGCCTCTATGGAAATCCTCATCAAGGTGCTGAACCCGGACGCGGTGGTGCCAATCTACGCGAACGAGGGCGACGCCGGCTGCGATCTCGTGGCGGTGGAGTCGTGCACGTTGCTCGCTGGCGGCGGCCGCGCACTCGTGGCGACGGGCATCGCCGTCGCCATACCCGCGGGTCACGGAGGATTCGTGCTGCCACGTAGCGGTTTGGCGGCCCGACACGGGGTGACCTGCGTCAATGCGCCGGGTCTCATCGACGCTGGCTACCGCGGTGAGGTCATGATTGCGCTGGTGAACCTCGACCCCACCATCGACTACGAAGTGAAGAAGGGCGACCGAATTGCCCAGCTGGTAGTGCTCCCAGTGGCGGCGGCGCACTTCCAACTCGTCGACGAACTCCCGAGCGCCGCGCGTGACGCCGGGGGCTTCGGCAGCACCGGACGATGAAGAGAATCCTTGGCCCACTGGACAGTGCGTTCGTGCTCCTCGAAATCCCAGGTTCGGCCATGAACATCGGGGCGGTCATCGAGCTCGAGGCGGGCCAGGCGATGGATCCCACCGAGCGCTACGAGATGATCCGCACCAATATCGTCGACCGGCTCCACGAGATTCCGGTGCTGACGCAACGAATCGTTCGCTCGCCCCTCGACCTCACGTGGCCGGCCTTCGTACCCGACCCCATCTTCGATGTCGACCGCCATCTGGTGCGTGTGGCCCTTCCGTCGCCCGGCTCAACCGACCAGTTTGACGATGTGGTCTCCGAGTTCCTTTCGCGAACCTTGGTATCGACGCGTCCACGGTGGCAGTTGTTGTACATCGAAGGCCTGGCGGGTGGCGCAATCGCGCTCGTTCTGAAAGTCCACCACTCGCTCGCTGACGGCGTTTCGGGCGCCGAGACGTTCGCTGGATTTTTCGACATCTCACCCGAAGTTCGCCGACCGGCACCAATCCCCTCGGACCCGGGCCTCGACGAACCGATGACCACCTCATTGGGGCTGCTCGGGGACGCACTCGGGCGACTGGGGCAACGACCATCATTGGCGCTCGAAGTGGTGACGTCGTGGGCGCGGCGCCTGTTTGAGATCGTCCGGACCGCCGTGATGGTCGCACTCGCTCGGGGGAGGAGGAGTACGACGCCCGAGCAGCCCTCCATCTTTGAAGCCCGGCGTTCTTCGTTGAACGCAATGGCTGGGATGGAGAAGATCTATCACCGAACGAGAGTTCCGTTGGCTGAGGCCAAGCGCGCCGCCAAGAGCAACGGCGCTTCGGTAACCGATTTCGTCATGGCATCGACCAGCGGCGCATTGCGTCGACTCCTGCACGACCGTGGCGAAGCGCTGCAACACGACCTCATTGCCTTCGTGCCCATCAACGTTCGCCGCGAGAGCGACGCGGCGAATATGGGCAACCAGATTTCGGGCATGTTGGTGGCGCTGCACGCCGACATTGCCGACCCTCACGAACGACTTCGCGCGATTGCCAAGGACTCAGCCAAGACGGTGGGCGTGCAGCGTCAGAGTCGGGCGCAAATGTTCCAGAAAATGCCGCAGATGCTCGGTCCCTTTGTGCTGTCCCTGGGCGCTCGACTCGTGTCCTCCTTCAAACTCTTCGATCATCTTCCGCCTACGGCCAATCTCATGGTTTCGTCGGTGCCCGGTCCGCCAATTCCGCTGTGGTTGAGCGGCCACCGCGTGGTCTCGGCGGCACCCGTGGGGCCTCTTTTGGGACCATTTTCCCTCAACGTCACGGTGCTCGGCTTCGAAGAGAATTTGGAGTTCGGCTTGCTCGCGAGTGCATCGGTTCTGCCTGATCTGGCCTCGCTACGGGACTACGTGGAAGAGGAAGCGAACTTACTCATCGCTGGCGAGTCGGCGTAACGACGCGTGGCGACCACAACGTATGGGCTAATATGGGTGACCACGCGGACGTAGCTCAGTTGGTAGAGCGCGACCTTGCCAAGGTCGAGGTCGCCGGTTCGAGCCCGGTCGTCCGCTCCAGTAGCGGCTTCGCAGCTCCCGTCGGATCTCAGCGGGGGTCGGTCGCGCGAGTCCAGGCAATCGATTTGCGCGCCTCCATGAAAAGAGCACTTGGGCCCTAGGCGAACTTTCCTGGCCGGGCCGAAACTGTCGGCGAGCGCTTACTCACTTGAATGGACGACTTCGTGGAACTCGTGACGAATTCCCTACCCCTTTGTCCACGCGAGTTCGCCTCATTTCTCCCCGACGAGACCTCGGCAATCGGTGCCGCGAGGGGCCAGGTGTACCGGCAACGAAGCCCTACCAAGCTGATGGTCACTCTGGCCTTCGCCGAACACGCCGATGAGGTCGCCGCACTCGACGTTGACGGCGTGGGACTGCTTCGGGCCGAATTCATGGTCACCGATGCCCTCGCGGGAGTTCATCCGAAACTCTTGATCGAGCGGGGAGGTCGGGCTGCGTTCGTGCACGCGCTGACTGAATCGATTTTCACGGTGACGCGAGCGTTCACGGGTCGTCCCGTCCTCTACCGATTCCTCGACCTGCGAAGCGACGAGTTCGCACTGCTCGAAGGCGCTGATCGATTCGAAGTCGCCGGCGAGAGCTGCGCGAGCGGCTTGCGAGGCTGCTTTCGCGCCGTGCGTGAACCCGACGTTTTCCGTTTGGAGCTGGACGCCGTAGCTCGCGTGTTTCGCGAGTCACCGAATCTTCGCGTCGCCGTTCCGTTCGTCCGAAGTAACTGGGAACTTCGAGCGTGTCTCGACCTCATCGGCGACAGCGCCGTTGAGAAAGAGCTTCCCGTGTCGATCCTGGCCGAGGTTCCGTCGGTCGCGTTCCGACTTCGTGACTATGCCTCAATGGGTGTGACGGGCGTAGCGATAGGCCTATCCAACCTCACCCAATTGGTGTTGGGCGTCGACCGCGATTCGATTGTTGCCGACGAATTGTTCGACGAGACCGACGCCGCAGTCTTCGACACGATCGCGAGGATCATTGCCGGCGCGAGACAGGCCGGAATCGCTTCCTCCCTCATCGGTGTGCCGCCCAATTCCACCCAGTTCATCCAACAGCTCATGCGATTGGGACTTTCCTCCGTCTCGGTCAATCCCGGCGAACTCGCGGCCACTCGAAGCGCCCTCGAGGGAGTGAACCTCGACGCGTCGTCCTAGTGTGGTTTTGATTAGTCTCCCCCTGAGGCGTGCGACGCGTCGAGGGAGTAAGAGCAGCGCAAATCCGCGTCGCGAGTGTCGGCTTCATCGGGGAGAGCGTTGTGTCGAACGAAGTCGTCGTGCCGCGGCAACCGCTCATCTCCGATTCCGGTGCGCTTCGGGGCCCGCCGGGGCCCACCGGACCGCTGTATCGGCTCCTTCTCACGGACGCGTTCGATCAGTTCGCTCGAAATTTTGTCTTGAACGATCTCTCGGAGGAACAGTCAGTCAAGCGGCTCGAGGCCGGCCATCGCGCGATCACGTACCCTTTGGCACGACGCGAGCCCCGACGACGGAACTCGACGCTCGGTCGAATTCATCAAGCACGTCTTAGTCTGCGACGGCTCAGAT
Organism: Acidimicrobiaceae bacterium; assembly: GCA_025350565.1. Lineage (GTDB taxonomy): Bacteria > Actinomycetota > Acidimicrobiia > Acidimicrobiales > RAAP-2 > RAAP-2. Next base: position 27,033 of record JANXXO010000021.1, on the reverse strand, counting down.
CAACGCTGCGTACTTTTGGTGATCTCTTCGAGGCCGGTTGGTCGGCGCCCTTGCAAAGTGAACTCTCATGGTACGCGGGAGTACTCGGCGAGGTGCGCGATCTCGACGTCCTGCGGACTTCAATTTCTACGTCCTTGGGGTTGATGGGTGACCCCGCAATCAGGTCCTTCGTGACGGCGCGACTGGACCAACTCGTCACGCAGGCGCAGGACCGTTGCGCCGTGGAGAAGTCGACGAAGCGCTACGCCTGCGTGGTCGATGAAGTGTCGACGCTGACGCGGTCCATCTGCTTCGAAGCGACGGGTCGGCCCGAGCACGGTGAACTTTCGAGATTACTGACGCCCGCGTGGCGCGACGTGAAAAAGGCGCACCGCAAGGCTCGCGACCACCCAAACAATGACCACCTGCATCAGCTGCGAATTGAACTGAAACGTCTTCAGTGCGGCTGCGAAGTCGTGGGCACGGTTGAAGCGCCGGCTCTACGCGTCGCGAGGGCCGCCGAGACGGCACAAAAGAAGTTGGGCATTGTCCATGATCAGGCTGCCACGCGACAGTGGCTGCGCGCGCTCGTCGTCACGGAACCGGACCTCAAGTACCCCCTTCGCGGCATCGAGGACTTCCACAACCGAGAGCGCAAGGTCGCGCGCCGCGACTGGGGCGCCACCGTGGATGACGTGCATCTTGCGTGGCGCAGTTGGGGCGACCTCATTCCCTAGAGCCGGTGGTGCAGCGTCGCCGACGTTGGTGATGCGTAGTCTTGGCCCATGGAGCTCGGAATGATCCACCCAGCGCTGGAGTCGTACGTGCGCGCCGTGCGCGAGAGTCCGCCGGTGCATCCCTCCTCGCTGAGTGCTGACGAACGGCGCGCGGCCTACCGCACTGTGGCGTTGGCCCACCGGGGCGACGTGAGCACCGTGGCGTCGGTGCGGGACCTCGACCTTGCCCTCGATGGTCGAACGCTCCGTGCGCGTCTGTACGTGCCACCCGAGGATGAGGGCAAGGCGTTGGTGGTGTATTTCCACGGCGGAGGATTCGTCGTCGGTGACCTAGACACGCACGACGCACTGTGCCGACGCCTCTCGGCCGACACCGGAATGCGTTTTCTCGCCGTGAATTACCGACTGGCGCCGGAGAACCCATTCCCGTCGGGCATTGATGACGCCGTCGACACCCTGCGCTACGTCGCTGCTCATCTGGCCGAATTTGATAGTGCGGACGCCCAACTGATGGTGATGGGCGACTCCGCGGGCGCCACGTTGATCACCGTGGCCTGCGCCCTGACCAAGGACGAAGGACTCGCCATTGCCGCGCAAGTGATTATCTATCCGACCCTCGGGCCCGAGCTCTATACCGATTCGGCGAGGAAGTTCGGTGTGGGTCACGTACTGGACGTCGAGCACTTGCGCTACGACTACGAGTTGTACCTCGGACCATGGCGCGACCATACTGATCCGCGCGTGAGTCCTCTGATGTTCGAGGACCTCACCGGCGCGCCACCCGCGATCGTCGTGGTGGCGCAGTGTGACCCGCTGCGCGATGAGGGCGTGGCCTACGCGGGACTCCTCGAACACTTTGGCGTTCCGGTCGAGTTGCTGGAGGCTGAGGGAATGATCCACGGTTTTTTGCGATTACCCACGAACGTGCCCGAGACCCTCATTATCATCGATGACCTCGCGGTCCATATGCACCGTTACGTCGAACACGCATCGTCGTGAACGTCCTCTTCATTACGCTCGACCAATTCCGCGGCGACACCTATGGGGCCGCCGGACATCCGCTCGTGGCCACCCCGACCCTTGACCGAATCGCCGGCGAGGGCGTACGTCTCGAGCGTCACTTTTCGCAGGCCGCACCGTGCTCACCGGGACGCGCCGCGTTGTATACCGGCACGTACCAAATGAACAACCGCGTCGTCGCCAACGGCACCCCTTTGCCATCGGGACTGGACAACCTCGCCTTCGTGGCCCGACGGGCCGGCTACGATCCCACCTTGTTCGGCTACACGGATCAGGGCCTCGATCCGAATTCGGCGGCGGGTCCGGACGATCCGCGTCTCGATAGTTACGACGGCGTGCTGCCCGGCTTCTCCGTGGGCCTCTATCTCCCCGAGAGCCAGGCCGGCTGGATCCATTACTTGCGCGCCCTCGGTTATGACGTCCCGAGCGGGTGGTCGTCCGCGTTGCGTTCAGAACCAGACCGACCGGCCGAATTTTCGCTCAGCGGCTTTCTGACCACCCGTTTCGAAACGTGGTTGGAGAAACAAGAAAGCGGTTGGTTCGCCCACCTGAGTTATCTTCGACCACACCCCCCGTACGCCGCGGCTGGCGAATTCTCGACGATGTACGACCCCGACGACGTCGAGCTCCCCATTGCTCCCGTGGATGGAAAGGAGCGCCACTGGGTGCATGAGGCAGCACTTCAAGTGGAGGCCAGTGCCGCGCCTACCGACGCGCATGAGATGCGGTCGCTACGTGCCCAGTACTACGGAATGATCAGTGAGGTGGACTATCAACTTGGACGAGTGGTTCACGCCATCGAGCATCGCGGCGAATGGGACGACACCCTCGTGGTAATCACGGCCGATCACGGCGACCAACTGGGCGACCATGGTCTGAAGGAAAAACTCGGTTTCTTTCCTCAGAGCTATCACGTGATTGGCCTGTGGCGTGACCCGCGGTTGGCCAATGGAGGACGCGTCGTCCATGAGTTCAGTGAGAACGTCGACCTGCTGCCCACCCTCGCCGATGCGCTGGGTCTCGACGAGCCCGCCCAATGCGATGGTAGGTCGCTGACGGGGTTGCTCAATGGAGAAAAGGTGCCCTGGCGCCGCGCCGCGCACTACGAATGGGATTATCGCGCCTACATGATTCGCGGTGCGCCCGGTCGTTGGCCCCAGGATCGCTCGCTCTCGCTCGCTAATCTCGCCGTATCCATAACTGATGACACGGGCTACGTCCAGTTCGCCGATGGTTCGTTCAAATGCTTTGACCTGCTCCTTGATCCAACGTGGCGCACCGAGAGTCGTGACCCCGAGCGCGTGCTTCGCGCCGCGCAAGAGCAGTTGGTGTGGCGCCAAGAACACTCGCGACGGGACCTCACCGACATGTTGTTACGACCCACTCGTCCGGGTCGGTGGCCGGCCGGTTTCGACGCTCCCCACGAGTTGGCCTCGATTTAACGATCCGAGTCCCGGCGCGCTGGCCGTCACTTGATTAATGTCGACAGTGTTCGGCTAGGGCGAATGACGGTGCCGAAGTGATTTGATAACTAGTATACAACGAAGTCCATAGTGGGGGGTATGTGCCGACGATTGTGGGTGAACGCCGATGGTTGGTGCTCTTCGTTCTGTGCATAGCGGTCTTCCTCGTGGTGGTAGATAACACGATCGTGAACGTCGCTCTGCCGACGCTGTCGAAGGATTTGCACGCCTCGAACTCCTCGTTGCAGTGGATCGTGGACGGATACTCGCTTCCGTTCGCGGGACTTCTCTTGGCCGGTGGTGGGCTCTCGGACCGTCTCGGGCGCAAGCGGGTATTGCAGATAGCCCTCGTCTGTTTTGCCCTCTTCTCGTTGTTGGCGGCGTTCTCGCATAACGTGCAGACCCTATTAACGGCCCGTGCGCTCATGGGGGCCGCCGCGGCGTTCATTTTCCCCGCCACGCTCTCCATCTTGACGGTGGTGTTCAATGACCCGAGAGGACGCGCGAAAGCGTTCGGGATTTGGGGCGCCACCACGGGGATGGCCATCGCGCTCGGTCCAATCGCCGGAGGCGCGCTCATCACTCACTTCTGGTACGGGTCGATTTTCTTGGTCAACGTGCCGATCGCCATGGTGGGACTCGTGGCCGTCAATGTGGTGGTGCCCGAATCGACGAGTCCACAACGTCTACCCGTTGATTACGGGGGTCTCATTTTTGGTACGGCGGGCATAACGACCCTCACCTTGGCGATCATCGAAGGTCCGTCATGGGGTTGGCGCTCGTCGCCCACCCTCGTCATGTTCGGCGCCACGGTGATGCTGCTCACCGGCTTCGCACGCTACGAGCTCGCGCGAAGTGGTCCGTTGCTCGACGTGCGGATCTTCATGAACCGAACCTTTTCGGCAAGCGCGGGAGCCATGGCGACCAACTTTTTTTGTCTCTTTGGCTTCATCTTCCTCGTCACGCAGTACTTTCAGCTCGTGCGGGGCTACTCCGCGTTGTCGGCCGGGGTGCACACACTGCCCTTTGCGTTCGCCGTCATGGTGACGACACCACTCGCGGCCAGCGCGGCCCTTCGCCTCGGACCGCGCGTCGTGGTGCCCTTGGGCCTCGCCATTACCGCCGGTGCGCTCACTTGGATGTCCACCTTGGCGGCCGGCGCCGCCTACACCGGACCAATTCTTGGATCGATGCTCACGCTGGCGACCGGATTTTCACTCGTCAACGCGCCGTCGGTGGCCGCCACCATGGAGTCCTTGATGCCCGAGCAGATCGGTGCGGGCGCCGCCGGCAACGAAACGACTCGCGAGCTCGGCGGCACCATGGGGGTGGCGATCATCGGTTCGGTCTTTGCGTCGCTCTTCGGTCCGGGCGTTCAACAGGCGCTCCGACCGTTCCTCGGCCACGGTCTCACCGTGGCGCAGTTGCACGCCGCCCAGGCTTCGATGCAGGCCGCGCGGGCCACCGTGGCGCACCTTCCGTTGGCGGTCCAAGGGTCGGTGGACGCGCGCGTGACCGCGGCCTTCATGAATGGTCTGCACCGTGGATGCCTGGTTGCGGCATCGACGGCCATCGTGGTGGCGATCGCCGTGTACGTGTATCTTCCGGCGCACACCCCTCGAGGCGCGCACCAGCTGGTACCTGGCTGATGGTTGTCCGGGAACGGGTGCTCCAAATGCCCAGCTGTTTTCTGGTATCAATGGAGGCCAGACGTCGAGTTCGTCGAAGGGTAAATAGGGGAGTTTTCATGCAACGTTTTATTCGAGTTCGCCAGATGCTGGCCGTAGGCGGTGTCGCCGCACTGGTGCTCGCCGGCAGCGTGACGGCCAGCGCCGGCACCATCACGGGCAAGCGCAACGCCGCCGACGCCGCGTTGGTTCCCGCCTCCTACAAGGGCAAGACGCTCCAAGTGGCCACCGACGCCACCTATCCACCGGATGAGTCCATCAAGGGAACGACCATGATTGGTTTCGACGTCGACCTGATGAAGGCCATCGGCGCGACACTCGGACTCAAGGTCAACGAAAACAACGTGAGTTTCGACAGCATCATCGGCGGTATTGACTCGGGCCGCTACGCGGTAGGTAACTCGTCGTTCACCGACACCAAACAGCGCGAAAAGAGCGTCAATTTCGTGGACTACTTCCAGGCCGGCGAAGGCGTGTACGCGCTGAAGGCCTCGACGGTGAAGTTCACGGGACTCAAGAGCTTCTGTGGCCAGTCGGTCGCGGTCGAAACCGGCACGGTCGAAGAGAGCGATGCGAACACCACCGCAAAGACGTGTCCGGCGAACAAGAAAATGACCGTGACGTCATTCACGACTCAGACGGAAGCGAACCTCGCGGTCCAGGCCGGTCACGCCACGTTCGGATTCGTCGACAGCCAGATCGCCGGCTTCATTGCCTCGACCTCCAGCGGCGTGTTCAAGGTCGTCGGTAGTGCGATTCAGGTCGCTCCCTACGGCATCGCCACCAACAAGACCGCATCGGGCAAGGGCCTCTCCAAGGCCATTCAAGCGGCCCTCAAGACGCTGATTGCCAACGGCACGTACCACGCCATCTTGGCCAAGTGGGGTGTCGGAGGCGGAGCCTTGGGATCGGGGAAAATTATCCTTAACGGAGCCATTTCCTAAGTTCGGTAGTACAACTTCACCATGACGATAAACGGGGACGACGCAGCCAAGGTCGTCCCCGTTCGTCATTACGGTCGTTGGGTTGGCATGGTCGTGGTCGTGGTGCTGCTGGTGATGTTCGTGCAGACGTTGTTCTCCAGGCCGTCCTTCACGCCTCTCACCTGTTCGACCAGCAACGCAGTGCGGTCCTGCCAGCACGAATGGCGTTTCGGCTGGGACGTGGTGTTTCGTTACTTCACTTCGTCCGAGATACTCCAAGGTCTCGTGCGGACGTTGGAGCTGACCATCATCGCCATGGCCATGGGCATTGTGATCGGCGTCGTCATTGCCATCATGCGCCGTTCGCAGAGTCGTCTGCTCTCGTCGACGGCGTGGACGTACACGTGGTTCTTTCGCGGCACGCCCGTGCTCGTCCAGCTCTTGTTCTGGTTCGCGTTCAACGCCCTGTACCCAGCAGTCAGCGTGGGAGTGCCGTTCACCCACGTGACCTTTTTCGTGCTGAACATCGGCACGACCATTACGGCCTTCGGTTCCGCGTGCATCGCCTTTGGTCTTAACGAGGGTGCCTATTTCTCGGAGATCGTTCGCGCCGGTCTCTTGGCCATCGACGAGGGACAGACGGAAGCGGCCATCTCCATTGGCATGACGCGCGGTCAGACCCTACGCCTGATCGTCTTACCCCAGGCGATGAGGGTCATCTTGCCTCCGACAGGCAACGAAGTCATCTCGATGCTAAAGACCACGTCGTTGGCGAGCGCCGTGGGCGTGTTCGAACTCTTAGGTGCGGCGGGCAATATCAGCGCCGCGAACTTCAAGACCATTGACCTTCTCATAACGGCGAGTCTTTGGTATCTCATCGTGACCACGATTCTTTCGATCGGTCAGTTCTACCTGGAGCGTCACTACGCCAAGGGGGCGTTGCGCAACCCTCCGCCCACGCCTATCCAGCGCATTCGTGACGACCTGGAGGGGATTCTGTCAAAGTTCCACACGGCGCGATTCGCCGGGGCGGACGCACCGCGATGAGCGTGGCCATGGTCGAGGCGGTGGGCGTGCACAAGTCCTACGTCGGCGTCGAAGTCCTCAAAGGGGTCGATCTCTCCGTGGCGCGCGGCGAGGTGACCTGTCTCATCGGACCGTCCGGTTCGGGCAAGAGCACGTTACTTCGCTGTATCAACCACCTTGAGAAGCACGACAAGGGCGAACTTCGAGTGGATGGTGAGCTCGTGGGCTACGAGTCGCGCGGCGCCAAACTCTACGAGCTCACCGATAAGCGAATCTGTCACGAACGTTCGCAAATCGGCATGGTCTTCCAGCGATTCAATCTCTTTCAACATTTAACGGTGCTCCAGAACATCACCATCGGTCAGGTGAAGGTGAAGGGGGTCAATGACGACGTGGCTAAGACCAAGGCCCGTGAGTTGCTCGCCCGAGTTGGTCTCGCGGATAAAGAGAAGCACTATCCGAGTCAACTCTCGGGCGGCCAACAGCAGCGCGTCGCGATCGCGAGAGCACTCGCCATGGAACCGAAGTTGATGCTCTTTGATGAACCAACGTCGGCGCTCGATCCCGAACTGGTGGGTGAGGTGCTTGACGTGATGAGGGACCTTGCGCAAAGTGGCATGACGATGATTATCGTCACCCACGAAATGAACTTCGCGCGCGAGGTGGCCAACTCGGTGTACTTCCTCGATGGGGGCGTCATTGAGGAGTCGGGTGACCCGCGGATGGTCCTCTCGACGCCGTCGTCGGCGCGACTGAAACTGTTCTTGTCCAAAGTCCTCTGATGAAGTGGGACCTCGATCGGACCAATGTCGGCACCGGTCTTCCCTTGGAGGGCGTACGAGTCCTCGACCTCTCGAGGGTGCTTGCGGGACCGCTGGCGGCAATGATCGCCGGTGACCTCGGTGCCGACGTCATCAAAGTTGAAGGTCGCGGAGGCGACCCGGTACGTTCGCTGGCTCCACCTCGATTTGGCGACGACGCCACCTACTACTTGGCGGTCAACCGCCACCGTCGAAACGTCGTCGCCGATCTTCGTGACGCAAAGGATTTCGATCGAATTGGCGAACTGGTTGCCCAGGCCGACGGGGTGATCGAGAACTATTTGCCCAGTCAGTACCGCTCCCTCGGGATTGCCCGATTGCGCGAACGCAACCCCGACTGCGTGTGGGTGAGCGTGACGCCGGCCACGTCGGGGGGACCGGTCGCGGACCTTCCTTCCTTTGACCTGTTAGCGCAAGCCCGTTCGGGTCTCATGGGCGTGACTGGTGAAGCAAACGGTCCGCCGACCAAGGCCGGTGCTCCGATCGCCGACGTCGTCACGGGCCTTTATGGTGCGGTCGCCTTGGTCGCCGGCCTCTTCGCCAGAGCGACTGGTCGGACCGGACGCCATTTCGAGGCCCCCCTCTTGGAGTCGACCATGAGTGCGCTCATCAACCAAGCGCAAGGCTATTTGGCGACCGGCGTGAGTCCCACGCGCCTCGGCAACGACCATCCGAGTATCACGCCCTACGGCCCCGTCACCACGGCCGACGGCTTTATGTTGCTAGCAGTCGGCACCGACGCTCAGTACGCAAAACTGGTGGAGGTCCTGGGGGACGCGGCCCTGAATGCGCGCGCGGAGTGGCACGTCAACACTGCGCGCGTCGCCGACCGTGACGCCTTGCGCGAGCGGTTGAACGAAATCTTTCGCCAACGCACCACCGACGAATGGGTGGTGGCGCTGCGCCATTCGGGCGTGCCGTTCGCGCCCATCCTCGACGTCGCGGGTGCCTTCGCCCAAGAACAGATTTCGCGAGGTGATTTTGTGGGAACGATGTCGACTCCGGCGGGCGAGGTGTTGAGCATGCGCACGCCGCTGCTCATTGACGGCGTGCGGCCGCCCCTGCGGCGTGGACCTCGTCGGATGGGCGAGGACACCGACGAGATATTTGGCAGTTAGCTCGAAGCACTAAACGCCGGACCGTCGAACGAGTCGACCGTCGCAAAGTCCGCCACACTGTTTCGGCGCAACTTCGTGTGAACCGTTTGGGGGTAGCCCAGGGCGACGACGGCCGCCACGACAACGTGGTCGGGCAGATCGAGCACCGCGCGAAGTTCGGTTTCCTTGCGGGTGGCGACGGTTGTCATGACGCCACCCAGTCCCCGCGCTCGCGCCGCTAACACGATGCTCCACACGAATGGGTAGATGGAGGCACCGCCGGCGATTTGATAACGCCCAAGGTCGCGATCGGTGGCGGCCAGGTAGCGAAGATTGGCACACACCACGAGCAGGGCGGGCACGTGGGCCAGGTTTTCGGGAAAGCCCTCTGGCTGCACGAGGCCGATCGCCTCGTCACGTTTCGATGAGGCGAGGTCGCGGTCAGTTTGGCTGGCTAACGGCGAGAACGGGACTAGTCCGGCGAGCACGTGACCTACGTAGTCGTGCCACGCGTCGAGGTAGAGCGCGCCCACCTCGTGGCGACGCGCGTGATCGTGCACGACGATCACGCTCCAGGCCTGCCGATTGCCACCGGAAGGAGCGAAGCGTGCGTCATCGAGTACCTCAAAGACGAGTTGGTCGGAGACCGGTTGATCGGTGAAGTGCCGTACCGATCCGGTCGTGCGAAGAGCCTCAAGAAGATCCATGGCGCCAAAACTACGCGCTACGAATTGGCTCCCGCGTCACGACGCTGAAAGAGCGCGAAGGCCACAGCGGTCAACCCGGCCACGTACAGCAGCAAGACCAGCGTGGCACTCCAGGCACCGAAGGAGTTGCTCTGCGCCAACGGCGACTCCATGGCGGCGCCGAGTGAGGAAGGCTCGAAGCGCTGGATGTCGTTCTGCCAGCTCTGAGGCAGGAAGAAGATGATGAGGGGCGCGATGAGCAAGAGACCCACGTAGACCGAAATCGTCGTGGCGCTGTGGCGAAAGATCACGCCGAGGGCAAAACCGAAAAGGGTCAACAGGGCGAGATAGACGCCCGCCAGCACGACGGAACGAAGGACCGTGGTGTTGTCCAGGGACGCGGTAGGGACCACGCCGACGTAGATTCGCTGTCCGATGAGAAAGGCGCTGAAGCACACGATCTCACCCACGAGCACCATGCTGGCGAACAGCACCACCATCTTGCTCGCCAACAGTCGCGCTCGCTTCGGGACGGCACTCAAGGTGGTGCGGATCGATCCCGAGGTGAACTCACTGGTGATGAACATGGCACCAATCACCCCGACCGCGAACTGCGCCAGAAGAATGCCGCCCATGCTGTTGGACACGGGATCGAAGGTGGCTACGCGCAGGGGTGACAGTTGATTCCAGTGGGTTCTGGTCAGCACCGCAAACAAGGCGCCGAGCCCGATCATGAGTACGACCGTCGTAATGACACCCCAGGTCGAGGATCGAACCGTTCGAAACTTGATCCACTCGGCGCGCGTGGAGGCGCCCAACGATGCGTCGCTCACGTGGTGGCTCCGGGGGTGGGCGCGCGCGCTCCAAATTCGAGCGAGTCCGCCGTGAGGTCCATGAAGACCTCTTCGAGGGAAGCTCGCTGGGGCGTCAGTTCGAACAAGGTGATGCCGGCGTCGTAGGCGATCGTTCCAATCTGATCGGAGGTGAGCCCTCCCACTGTGAGGCCGAGGTCGTTGCTGTCGTGGACGAGGCCGTGCTGAGCGGCCAAGACCGTTGCCAAGAGAGCGTGGTCGGATCCTCGCACCAGCACCGATCCTTCGGCCGTCTTGGTGAGGTCGTCAACCGAACCCGAGGTGATGAATCGCCCACGCCCAATGACGACGATTTGATCGGCGCTGACGGCCATCTCACTCATCAGGTGCGAACTGACGAAGACGGTGCGACCTTCATTGGCCAACGTGCGGAAAAAGTCGCGGATCCACCGGATGCCTTCGGGGTCGAGGCCATTGACCGGCTCGTCAAAGAGCAAGACGCCCGGATCGCCCAGCAGCGCCCCGGCGATGCCTAGGCGCTGACTCATGCCGAGCGAGAAGGTGCCGACCTTCTTCGTAGCGACCGAACTGATACCGACGAACTCCAACACTTCGTCAACTCGTGACTTCTTGATTTGGTTCGAGGCGGCGAGTGATCGCAAGTGATTGCGCGCCGTACGACCGGGATGGACGGCCTTCGCGTCGAGCAAGGCGCCTACTTCGCGTAGCGGCGACTTCAGATCGGCGTAGCGCTTGCCGTTGATGGTGGCCTGACCCTTGGAAGGCAGGTCCAGCCCCAAAATGATGCGCATGGTCGTCGATTTTCCCGAACCATTCGGACCGAGGAATCCCGTCACCACGCCGGGCTGCACTTCAAAGTCCAGATCATCGACGGCCACCGTGGAGGTGTAGCGCTTTGTCAGATGGTCGATTTTTATCATGGGATGTCGAAGTCGACTTTAGTGAACCGCGTCGGAGGGTCCCGCGGCCACGATAAGAAGCGGTTAAATCCTCGATCAGTTAAGGAGCGGATCGGCGACGTCGTTGGCAGTCGTGGCAGGTTCCCGTCACCGCAACGTGGTGTCGATCCAAGAGGAAGCCAAACGTCTTTTGCAGGTCTTTGCTCAGCGCGTCGAAATGGGCAGCGGGAATCTCGATGGTGTCGCCGCACATTTCGCACGTGAGGTGGCCGTGCACGGCCCCCGCGAGGTGATAGACCGCGGCGTGTTGGTCGAGATGCGCGTGCACGACCAACTGGAGAGCTTCGAACTCTTCCAAGATTCGGTACACCGTTGAAGGGCTGACCTCGGGTTGGCGTTTTTGTACTTCTTGGGTGATCTCATCGGCCGTGAGATGTCCGGTGGCGCCGACCAGCACGTCGGCGACGGTCCGCTTGGCGACCGTGACTCGCTTGGCGGCGCCACGTACCGCTGAGACGATGTCGTCAACGTGCCCGGTGGGTTCAACCATGGTCAAACAATATGTCCGCGCCTCCTTGACGAGCGCGCCACGAACTACATCGAACTGAGTGCCGCAAGAATCCGTTCGGCCTGATCGACCATGGAGCGCACGATGTCACCGGCCGGGATCACCGCGTCAATCGCGCCCACGGCCTGACCGGCGGGATAACCCTCTCGGCGCGGATCAACGCCCGGTGTCATCTCATCGCCGCCCAAGTGAAAGGTGCCGTCGCTGAAGGCAACGCCGAGTTGTTCGGGAAACTTTTTCAACAGTGATGGGTCTGCTTCGTAACGGTCGGTGGTGTCATTGCGCAGCACCCGCATGGTCTTGCCGCTGAAGGCGCGCGACACGACGGTGCCATCCTCCTTCGCCTCGAGAATCGTTTCGCGGTAACCCTGGAGTGCGCGCGCTTCGGGGGTGGCGATGAATCGGGTGCCGATCCATACACCGTCCGCACCCAACGCGAGCGCCGCGGCCAGTCCGCGACCGTCAAAGATGCCGCCCGCCGCCACCACGGGAATCGCGCCGTTCATAGCGTCGACGATGAGCGGAACCAGTGGCAAGGTGGCGACGGGGCCCGTGTGCCCGCCCGCCTCGGTGCCCTGGGCCACGACGATGTCGCACCCGGCATCGAGGGCGCGCTTGGCGTGTTCCACCTTGCCGCACATAGAAATGACCAGCACTCCGTGAAGGTGACAGAGTTCAACGACGTGACTGGGCACGCCCAGTCCGGCCACGAAGGTGCTGGCCCCGCCTTCGATGAGCAGCTCGACGTTGTGTTGCAAAGTCTCGGGAAATGCCGTGAGCAGGTCGACGCCGAAAGGCAACGCGGTGAGGGCACGCGTCGCGGCGATCTCCGTGGCCAATCGTTCGCTGGACATCGTCGACGCGCCGAGGCATCCGTAGCCACCGGCGTTGGAGACGGCGGCGGTGAGCGCGCTGTAGGCAACACCGCCCATGCCCGCCAGCATCACCGGGTGCTCCACCTGGAGCAGTTGCGTAAGTCGCGTCTTCATTAGGTCCCCTTTGGCTACGAAGTGTACGGCCTCGTCACGAAGGGAGAGTGGCGACGGCCAGTAAGGTTGCCCCAGCAGCGAGTGGTTCATCGACCGTTGCCACTTCGGGAGCAATCACTTCATGGACTCTGAACTCGCCGTTCCAATGCCCAAGCGCGAGCTGTACTTCGTCTTCGGCGCGCTCATGCTGGGCATGTTGCTCGCCGCCCTTGACAGCACCATTGTCGCCACCGCGCTTCCGACGATCGTTGGTGATTTACACGGAGCGAATCACTTGAGCTGGGTCGTCGTGGCCTACCTACTCGCGTCAACGGTGAGCACACCACTCTGGGGCAAGCTCGGCGACCTTCATGGCCGCAAGGTCTACTTTCAGGCCGCCATCGTTATCTTCTTGCTGGGAAGCATGTTGTGCGGCATCGCTCACAGCATGATCGAGCTGATTCTTTACCGCGCGGTGCAAGGTCTCGGCGGTGGGGGCTTGATGGTCGGCGCGCAGGCCGTCATTGCCGACATCGTCCCCCCGCGCGACCGCGGTCGCTACGCCGGATTCTTCGGCGCGACCTTCGGCGCGGCGACGGTCCTCGGTCCGTTACTCGGCGGTTTCATCGTCGAGTACTGGTCGTGGCGCTGGATCTTCTTCGTCAATGTCCCCTTCGGCATCGTCGCGCTCATCGTCACTGCGGCCGCGCTGCCCGGTGCCGGCGCTCGCGTGCAACATGTCATCGACTACGCCGGGATCGTCACCTTGACCATCTCGGCGTCGGCCCTCATCCTCTTCACCTCGCTCGGGGGCACGTCGTTTGCCTGGAGTTCGTGGAAATCGGTAGCCCTTCTCCTCGTTGGTCTGGCCGGCGCCGCGGCGTTCGTGATCATCGAACGACGATCTCGTGAACCGATCCTCGCGCCGCGACTGTTCGCCAACCGGGTCTTCTCGTCAGCGTCGGCGATCGGCTTCGTCGTCGGATTCGCTATGTTCGGCGCGCTCACCTACTTGCCCGTCTATTTCCAACTCGTTCGTGGCGCTTCACCGACCAACTCGGGTCTGCGACTCCTGCCGATGATGGTCGGACTGTTCGCGGCGTCCATCGTCACTGGTCAACTCGTCTCGAAGGGTTGGCGCTACCGACCCTTCCCGATTCTCGGCACGGCCGTGATGACCATCGGCATCGGACTCTTGGGCACCATCGGCGTGGCCACGTCGGAACTCACCATGGCCATCTACATGCTCATCCTTGGGACCGGTCTCGGGTTGGTGATGCAGGTCCTCATCACCGCGGTGCAAAACGCCGTACAACACGAGGACCTCGGCGCCGCGACGGCGGGGGCGAACTTCTTTCGATCGATTGGCGGATCGTTCGGCACGGCGGTCTTCGGCGCCTTCTACGTCAACGAACTACCACGCCATCTGGTCGCCGGGCTCCGGGCCAATCCCTCCGTGCACGCACTGTTGCCACCCCGGCTCTGGACGCCGAAGAATTTGCGCCTCTTGCCGGCGAACGAACTCTCGGTCATCTTGCACGCGATTACCGGTTCCATTGACGCGATCTACCGCTACGCCGTGCCCATTGGCGTGCTCGCGCTCATCCTCTCCCTGACCTTGCCCGAGGTCAAACTTCGAACGAGCCTGCATCCAGTCGCAAACGAAGTACCGATGTCAAACACTGACCCCCTCGCCTGAGTAGTTCTAGGCATTCGTCGAACTCCCGGGCGTCGCCGTAGTAGGGGTCGGCCACATCGAGGTTCTGTCCCGGATCCAGGAGATTGCGTAGCAAGATGACCTCGGTGCCGCCGTTGGTCAGTCGCTGTTGGACATCGTGCACGTGTTCACGGGTCATGGCGATCACGACGTCCTGGCCGTCCAAGTAGTGGCGGTCGGCGTAGGCCGCTGGCGTGCCGGGCTTGGTGAAGCCGGCACGGTCCAGGGCCTCGCGGGCTCGCTGGTCCATTTCGCTCCCCACGTGCCACCTCGCGGTACCGGCACTGGTGACGACGACACGACCTCGAAGCGTCGGGTCCTCGGACACCAACCGGGTGAGTACGACTTCGGCCATGGGGGAGCGACAGATGTTGCCCGTGCAGATCACGGCCACTCGAACGGGCTGGTCGGCGATGGTTCTCCTTCGACGTGGCGCATTTTATTACCTCTTTCCTACGAAAAGTGACGTGCGAACTCTCGGGGGGAATAGGTACTATGGGTCAAGGATTAATCGAAGGGAGATGCGATGCCACTATCAGAACGTGAGCAGCGCATCCTCGCAGAACTTGAGGATTCGCTTTCGAAGCAGGACCCCCGTTTCGCGAAAAACGTTCGCGAAACGAACGTGTATTCCCACGGAGGACGGCGTGTTCGTTGGGGTATTGCCGGCTTCGTGGCCGGGCTCGTGATCTTGATCCTCTGCTTTTCGAGTTCGGTCCCACTGGGACTCGTGGGCGTGGCCCTTATGTTCATTTCTGCCGTCGTCATCGAGCGCAACGCTCGACTCATGGGGCGTGCATCGTGGCGGGACATCACACGTCCTAGCCAAGGTGACGATTCCCGCGCGAACTATGGTCCCCGTACCAGTTCGCTTCGCGACTGGTTGTCGCGTCAACGCCGCACTCGAGAATGACCGCCCTCGGGGTCGCGCACAACGCGCCCCCGTGTTTGGCACTCGACATCGGGGCGACCAAGGTCGACGCCGCCCTGGTGCAACGGGACGGTTCGGTGATCGAGCGAGAGCGAATACTCGTCGCCGAGTACCACGATGATTTAATTGGGGCCGTCGTCGCTTTATGTCGGCGCGTTATGCGCGACGCGTCGGTCACCCTTCTCGGCGTAGGGTGCGCCGGACCGATGTCGCGTGAGGGCGAGGAAGTGTCGCCACTCAACATTCCCGCGTGGCGAGACTTTCCTCTTCGCTCCTCGCTGCGCGACGCGTTATGCGTCGAGACCTTCGTCGAAGGCGATGCGCGAGCCCTCGCGTTGGCCGAAGGCACGTTCGGCGCCGCCGTGGGCGAACGCTCGTACCTTTCAATGGTCGTGTCCACCGGGGTAGGCGGCGGACTGGTTATCGACGGTCAACTCTTGAGTGGTGACTCCGGGAACGCCGGACACGTTGGTCATCTCAACGTCGTCACCGACGGCGCCCTGTGCTCATGCGGGGCCTACGGCTGTTTGGAAGCTGAAGCCTCTGGACGAGCCATCGAAGCGCGCACCGGTCGCGCGGCCAGTGAAGCCGATCAAGCAACCCGTCAGCGAACGGCCGAGCTCGTCGGTCGTGGCGTGGGCACGCTCGCGTCGGTGCTCGATTTCAATCATTGCTACATTGCGGGCTCGGTGGCGCTCGGCTTTGGCGACGCGTTCTTCGAAGTCGCCACCAAGTCGGCGCGCGCAATGGCGATGCTGCACTACTCCGAAAAGTTAGAGATTCATCCGTCGGGACTCGGCCTCGACGGACCGCTCCTCGGCGCCGCCCTGGTGGCGTGGCGGGGCTCGACGTGAACGGGTGGTCGCGCGAACTCGCGTGGCACGTCATGCGTCATCCCTCGCGGGCACTGACCTTGGCGCGGGTGGGATGGCGGATGCGCCGTACCGGATGGTGGAGCCAGCGACCCTTCCTGCCGCTGCCCGATGCCAAGTATTGGCACTTTCGAATGGTGACGGCGAACGGTTCGAGCGCGATACCGAGGCCCCACGACCTGGTCGAGGCGGCGAACTGGGCTCTTCGTCAGCCATCGGCGCGCCGTTGATGGGCCGAGTGTTGCTGCTCAACGCGACCTTCGAGCCGCTCCAACTGGTGAGTGAGCGGAGGGCCGTCATCCTAATGCTCGCCGGACGGGCCGAGCCCATCGTGACACCCGAACACCCGAACCTCTGTCGCTCCGCCACGGTCATCGTCGAGATACCGGCGATCGTTCGACTCCACGACATGGTGAAGCTTCCGTCCAAGGTTCGCACCCCGCCCCTCACGCGGCGATCACTCCTGTTGCGCGACAGTTACCGTTGCGCGTACTGCCTCGAGCACGCCGACACGATTGATCACGTGGTACCGCGCAGTCGCGGCGGTCGACACGAATGGACCAACGTGGTCGCCGCCTGTCGCCATCACAACATGCAAAAGGGAGACCGTCTCATCGAAGAGATTGGGTGGCGGATGCACTTCGAACCTCGCGTACCCGATGGTCCGTGGTGGCGATGGCGCCACCTTCCCGATCCCGACCCGCTCTGGGCGCCGTATCTCCCGCGAGCCTCGTGAGCCGCGACGTCGACGAACTCTACGACTACGACCACATCCGCCAGTCGCTCGAGCCGACCATGTTTGCGTTGCGTCTGGCTCGTACGACCTTGGTACTGGGCAGCAGTCAGACCCTCGACGTGTTGGACCCCACCGCGCTCGAAAACGTCACCGTTCGACGACGCCGCGGCGGAGGGGGACTCGTTGTGTTGCAACCCGGTGACCTCTGGATTGATTGGTGGATCCCTTCGAGCGATGATCGCTGGTCGAGTGACCTCCACACGAGTTCGCGGCGCGCTGGTGGTTGGTGGCGCGACAGTTTGAGCGACGTCATCGACGGCCCGGTCTCGGTGCACGAAGGTTCACTCGAGGGCGATCCAGCACACCGCGTTGTCTGCTTTGCCGGTCGGGGACCGGGTGAGGTCTTCATTGAGGGCCGTAAGACAGTCGGCGTCACGCAGTGGCGGGTACGCGAAGGTATCTTCGTCTCCACGGTGATGCCCATGGAACCACCCAGCGCGGCACTGGCCTTCCTCGCCCAGGTGCCCGACGGCCTCGCGGCCGCACTCGACACCTACGTCAGCCCACGTGTTCGAGGGCTGAACCGGTCGCGGCTCCTAGACCGGCTCGGGTCAGTAAGCGGGCCGTGGCAGTCCCGTTCACTCCCGCTCGACGCCTAACACCGACCTTCATCAGCCCCTTCACCTCGCGCGCCGAATCACGTCCACAGTTGGCCCGAAATTGTACAGATTTGCGACGATGTGGGGAAAGGTGGTGTAATGTGTCACGAAATGGGGGGAAGTGGTGAACCCGTGGGAGGAACTTCAATGCTCGGATTCGTTGGCCAGTACCAGCACTCGCTGGACGCGAAAGGTCGACTGATCCTGCCCGCTAAGTTCCGACCGGAGTTTGAACGTGGTGGATCGCTCAGCCCCAACTCCGAAGGCTGTATCGCTCTATGGACTCCGGGCGAATTCGCCCGACAAAGCGAAGAACGACTGGAGCAAAGTCGCAGTGGGGGATCGAGTGGTCGCCGCCAAGCGCGTTATTGGGCGGCGAACTCCACCGACGTCGAGTTCGACAAACAGGGACGTTTCGCACTGCCCGGCGCCATCCGAGAGTTCGGACAGTTGAGTGGCGAGGTCCTGATCGTTGGTTCCCTCGACCACATCGAGTTGTGGAATCCCGCGATCTACGCGGAACAGGTCAACTCGGCGGAAGAGATCTTTAAACAGGGCAATGACTAATGAATGGAGTGCAACTCAAGTATCGGCCGCGGACCATGCGCAGCCTGGCAATCGTCAAGACGGGTAGAGAATCCTCCTCCGCCTGCTCTTCCGTCTTGACGATTGAAAGGCTGCAGATGGCCCAGGACAACTACCACGTACCAGTACTCGCGAGTGAGATCGTCGAGTTGTTTGCCAGCCTGCCGGCTGGCCTCATCGTGGACGCCACCTTGGGCGGAGGTGGCCACGCCCACGCGATTCTTCGGGTCGCACCTCAGGTACGCATTCTTGGCATCGACAGGGATCCCGATGCCCGAGCCGCCTCGGCGAGGCGCCTCGAAACATTTGGGGGTCGCGTCCGCATCGTGGACGCGACCTTCGGCCAATTGAGCGCCGCGCTCATCGACAATGCCGACTTCGTGGACGGTGAACCCATCGTGGGCGTACTCATGGACCTCGGCGTGTCGTCGCACCAACTCGATGACGCCACCCGGGGATTTTCCTTTCGCGCCGATGCGCCGTTGGACATGCGCATGGACCCGACGAGGGGCGAGACGGCCGCGCAGTACTTGGAACACGTGGACCGACACGAATTCGTACGAGTCCTTCGCGAGAACGGGGAGCACCGGTTCGCCGGATCCATCGCTAAGTCAGTGATCGACCGCCAGCCGCAGACGACCAACGAATTGACCGAAGCGGTCGAGCGCGCGGTGCCCATGGCCGCTCGTCGCCGTGGGCACGTCGCCACCCGAGTCTTTCAAGCGCTGCGCATCGTGGTGAATGCCGAAGAGGATCAGTTGGCGGAGGGACTCGACGCGGCTCTCGATGCGTTAGCTCAAGGGGGAGTGCTCGCGGTGATCTCGTATCATTCGGGCGAAGACCGTGTCGTGAAGTCAGTCCTCCATGAAGCGTCGACCGGAGGGTGCCACTGCCCACCGGCGCTCGGCTGCGTATGTGGCGCGGTACCTCGGGTGACGGTCATGAAGGCCAGCGCACGCCTCGCGACGACGGGTGAGATTGCGCTGAATCCCCGAGCCCGCTCGGCCCGCCTGCGCGTAGCCCGCAAGGTGGCCCCGTGAGCGTCGTCAGTATTCCTCGCCGCGTCGAACCTCGTGCACCGAGACCTCGCACCCGACCCGCCGCTCGCCCCGAGACTCGTCGTCGCCCGTTGCACGAAGCGGTGGCGCCGCGCCGTTCGTCCGTCACCACCACCCTTCGCCGAACGTCCTCGCTGCGTAAGTCGTCCTTCGTCGTCGTGTTCGCCTTGACCCTTTCGATTATGGGCAGCATGGTCGTGGCCAACCGCCAGGTTCAACTGCACTCGTTGCAAAATCAACTGCTGCAGGCCCAGTCCACCTACGCCGAACAGGTTGGATCGTTGACCGATCTTTCCGCGCCGAGTCAAGTTGCGACCAAGGCCGGAGCACTGCATCTGGTGTACCCGGTTGCGGTGACGCAAGTCCTCTCTACGCCACTTGACAAGCCTCTGCCGCTACCGATGTTCTTAGGTTATGCACCGGTCACGTCAAGGGCGAATCGGTGACCACCCACTACTCCTCGACTCATTCACGTAGTCAAGTCCTCCATCACCCCGTACGGCGAACGGCCAGCGGACCGCGTCGTCTACTCATGCTGCGCGCCCTCTTGGCGACCGCCTTCGTCGCCCTCGGCGTTCGCCTCTTTTTCTTACAAGTCGTTGATCATCCTCATTACGCCGCGCTTTCGGTGGGTCAAGTGCGCGTGAATCTCACCACCACCGCCCTTCGGGCAGGAATCTACGACCGTCACGGACAGATCCTCGCCGTTTCGCGGCCCACCTCCCTCGTGATCGCGGACGACTGGTTGATTCAGCATCCCGTCGCCGAAGCCAAAGCCATGACGAAACTGGTGCACGTTCCTGTGGCGAAGCTCATCCCCTTGTTATCCGAGAAATACGGTGCCGTCGTCGTCAACGCCAAGTTGAATCTCACGGCCGGCCGCCAACTTTCCGCCCTGGTCTTTCCCGGCATCACCGTCCAGAGTTCGTCGGTGCGCACCTATCCCAACGGACCGATTGCCACGTCGCTTATTGGCGGCACCAACGGGGCCGGTGCGGGCTCGGCGGGACTTGAGTATCAGTACCAAACCGGACTGGCGGGTCAATCGGGCGTGACGCGCGAGTTCGTGTCGACCTCGGGAGTGAGCCTTCCCAGTTCGTACTCCACCGTGTTGCGCCGCGCCAAGCCCGGCGTGGGGCTCGAACTGACCCTGGATACGTCGCTCCAGTTCGTCACCGAGCGCGCCCTCGCGCGCCAACTCGCCGCCACCGGCGCACTGTCGGGTGTCGCGGTCGTCATGGACGTGAAGACCGGCGAAATTTTTGCCGACGCCTCCTTGGTCAACACGAAGACCAAGGCCGGCGTACTCGGTCCGATTCCGTCGTGGGGTCAAAGTATCGGTGTCGCGGGCGTGGAACAGACCATTAACAACCTGGCCTTCACGCAGACCTTCGAACCGGGCTCGGTCTTCAAGGTCGTGACCTTCTCGGCCGCATTGCAGGCCGGACTTATTACCCCCCGGACGGTGATTACGGTACCGAGTTCGGTGACGGTCGGCGGACGGTATTTCCACGACGCTGAACAGCACCCCCTCGAACACCTCACGGCGACCCAAGTGCTCGCCGCATCCTCCAACATCGGCACCTACCTGATTGGAACCCGCGTCGGCGAGAAAGGTCTTCTCGCGCAAGTGAAGGAATTGGGTTTTGGGGCAACGACCGCCGTGAATTTCCCTGGCGAATCGTCCGGTCTCTTGGTAGACGCGACGAGTTGGTACGCGAGCGACCAGGTCGCGCTGCCCATTGGCCAGGTTGACGCGGTCACGCCCATCCAGGTACTCGACGCCTACAACGCCATCGCCAACGGCGGCGTCTTCATCCAGCCAAAACTCGTTCGCGGCTACGTCTACGCCAACGGCACCGTCAAAGGAGTGGCCCCCAGCGCGACGCGCCAAGTGATCTCGCCCGTCGTTGACGCCACCATGGTGAAGATGCTGCAACAGGTCGTCTTGGCCGGCACGGGCACGAACGCGATCATCCCCGGTTACAGCGTGGCCGGAAAGACGGGCACCGCGACCATGCCCTATCCGGGCAAGGACAAACTCCTGGTGGGCGATTACAACGCCAGTTTCGTCGGCTTCGCTCCCGCCAACGACCCGGTACTGTCGATGATCGTGGTCGTTGAGCGTCCCCGAACCACAATTTTTGGCGGGGCCGTGGCGGCGCCCATCTTTCAAGAGGTCATGTCCTACGCCTTGCACCACTACAACATCCCCTCCAACGGCACCATCCAAAAGCCCTTGAAGGGCGCGGGCGCCAGTATCTCGTCGGACGTGACCTGATGCAATTGGGCGACATCTTGGATGACCTCACCCTCGACGTGCAAACGGGCGGCATCGAAATTCGTCAGGTCGACCTCGATTCGAGAGCATGCGTACCTGGCTCACTGTTCTTCGCCATGCCCGGTGCGTCGGCCCACGGCGCGCAGTTCGCCATCGAGGCCGTCGCGCGCGGTGCCGTCGCCGTCATCGCGAGTGCGCCGGTGACGGTCGGCGCCCCGGTCGTCCTCGTTCCCTCGTCACTGCTGGGGGCGCTGTGCGCCCACGCGAGTGCTGCCGTGACGGGCCACCCGGAATCGAAGGCCCGATTGGTTGGGGTCACGGGCACCAACGGCAAAACCAGCGTCACCACCATTCTGAGCGCTCTCGCGAACGCACTGGGCTGGAATGGGGGCAGTATTGGCACCCTCACCAACCAACGCACGACGCCGGCGCCGCCCGAACTCTTTCGTTCCCTCGCGTCCCTCGTGAACCAGTTCGACGCCAACGTCAGTGAGTCGTTGATCGCCTTAGAAGTCTCCAGTCACGCCCTTGATCAGCGTCGCGTCGACGGACTTTCGTTCGCGGTGGCGGCCTTCACGAACCTCAGTCACGAGCACTTGGATTATCACTCGACCATGGAGGAGTACTTTCAAGTCAAAGCGCGCCTCTTCACCTCCGAGCACGCCCAACGCGCCGTGGTATGGACCGACGATCCCTTCGGGGCGCGCCTGGCCGAGATGACCACGTTGCCCTTGACCGCAGTGTCGCGAGCCGACGCCTCCGACGTGGAGACCTCGCTGAAGGGCTCAACGTTCTTTTGGCGCGGCCACCTCATCAACTCGGCGCTGGTGGGCGATTACAACGTCGACAATGCGCTCCTCGCCATGACGGTGATGAGCGTGCTCGGCGTGGGCGACGCCACGATTGCTGCGGCGATGGGTGATGTACCGGCCATTCCTGGGCGTTTCGACGTGCTCAATGGACCCGACGTCACCGTCGTGGTGGACTACGCGCACACGCCCGAAGGTCTTCGCCGACTACTCCATGACGTACGCCAGCTCGTCCCGTCGTCGCGCATGCTCGTGGTCTTCGGTTGTGGGGGCGACCGTGACCGCGCCAAGCGTCCCGAGATGGGCGAAGTTGTCTCCACCCTGGCTGACGTCACCATCGTGACCTCGGATAATCCCCGTTCCGAATCTCCCGACGCCATCATCGACGCGGTCATCGCCGGCGTCGTGGCGACGGCCGTGGTCGAACGCATCGTCGATCGCGGCAGCGCCATTGCGCGCGCGCTCGAACTGGCCGTGCGCGGTGACGTGGTCGTCATTGCCGGCAAGGGGCACGAGACGACCCAAACGATCGGCCGCGAGGTCCTGGACTTTGACGATCGACTCGTCGCCCAGGAGCTCTTGAGGGGACCAGCGTGTTAAGTCTGATGGAGTCGGGCGGAGTTGGTTTCTTGTGCTCGCTGTTGCTCACGCCACTATGGATACGGTTTCTCTCCAGTCGCTCGCTCGGTCAACACATTCACGAGGTCCTACCCGCAACGCACCAAGAAAAAGCTGGCACCCCCACCATGGGTGGGGTCATCATCGTGATCTCGGCGGTGGTGGGCTATTTCATGGGCCACCTCGGCACGTCCATCGTGTTCACTAGGGGAGGAATTCTCGTGGTCGGCGTGATCGTGGCGTCGGGATTCCTTGGTTTCTTTGACGACTACCTCGGGGTTCGCCACGCCCGCAATCGCGGGCTCAACAAACGGGGCAAGTTCGCGGGACAGTTGGTCATCGCCGGCGCCTTCGCCGTACTCTCCATTGACTGGGTGCACACGTCGACCAACCTGTCCTTCACCCGTTTTTCCCTTCCGGGATGGAACCTCGCGGCCGGGGGATGGATCTTTCTGGCCGTCTTCGTCATCATCGCCGCGTCCAACGCCGTGAACTTGACTGACGGTATCGACGGGCTGGCCGCCGGATCGGCGACCTTTTGTTTTGGCGTGCTCTCCATCATTGGCTACTGGCAGTTCCGCCATTTCGGTATCTACCACCTCCATTCGGCGCTCGACCTGGGTCTGGTCGCGGTTGGTCTGGTGGGAGGGTGTCTCGGATTCTTGTGGTGGAACGCGGCGCCGGCGCGCATCATTATGGGCGACACGGGATCCTTGGCCATTGGCACGGGACTCGGCGCCATCTGCCTCTTGATGAACCTCGACCTCTTGTTGCCCATCATCGGCGGCCTCTTCGTCGCTGAGACGGCGTCGGTCATCCTCCAAGTCCTCAGTTTCCGATTGTTCGGCCGCCGGATCTTCCGCCTGGCTCCGTTCCACCACGATTTCGAACTTCGTGGCTGGCCCGAGTCCACAATTTTCGTCCGCCTGTGGATCGTGGCGGGGTTACTCGCCATGCTCGGTCTGGGAATTTTTTATGGTGACTTCCTGCGGATTGCCAAGGTGGTCTGACGATGGCGATTCGATCGAAAGACCTACGCCGGACTCGCTCGCCGAAACGCCCCCGACCCCGCAGAGCGGAGTCGCCGCGCGCGCGCGAGGGCCTCGGCGCACTGTTACAACCGTTACCGCGTGGCGTCGCGACGGGGCGAGTGCTGTTGCTGGTGACCTCGCTACTGGTCACCTTCGGCACCATCGCCGTGGCGTCGGCCAGTGAGGGTCAGGCGGCGGCCAACGGTGGATCGACGTGGTCGATCATGGTGCACGACATCGTGTACCTCCTGT
Source organism: Acidimicrobiaceae bacterium (assembly GCA_025350565.1). Taxonomy (GTDB): domain Bacteria; phylum Actinomycetota; class Acidimicrobiia; order Acidimicrobiales; family RAAP-2; genus RAAP-2. The sequence continues at coordinate 2,776 of JANXXO010000021.1, read as the reverse complement.
TCGGTGTCTTCGCGTTGTACGTCATGGCGCGACTGCGACTCGATCGACTGCTCTCGTGCGCGCCGCTGATTATCGCGGGTGGCATTGGGCTCCTCCTCGCCGTGAAGGCCATTGGTGTGACGACGAACGGTGGGAAGCGTTGGCTCAATCTCCACGTCATTTTTCTCCAGCCCTCTGAACTCTTCAAGCTCTGCGCGGTGCTCTTCGTGGCGTGGTTGGTGCAACAACATCACGACGAGTTGGGCAACTGGCGTCAGTTGGCGATTTGGACCTTGCCGATCACGATTGGCTGTGGCCTCATCGTCATTGAGCCCGATCTCGGTACTTCGTCGGTCGTCGTGCTCATCGTGTTCGCCACCTTGGCGGTCGGAGGACTGGCCAAGAGGATGCTGGTGCGCATCGCCCTGCTGGTGCTGAGCGTGTTCGTCGTCTACATGACCTCCAAGCCCTATTCGGCGCGACGGTTCCTTTCGTTTCTTCATCCCAACACGAACCTCTTGGGTGGGGGCTACCAACTCCAACAGTCGCGGATCGGTCTCGGCGCCGGTGGGGTCGGGGGCCTCGGTCTCGGTCACAGTCGCGAGAAGTGGGGGCTGCTACCCAATCCTCACACCGACTTCATCTTCGCCATCATCGGTGAAGAGCTCGGTCTCATTGGCACCTTGCTCGTGATCTCGCTCTTCATCGCCTTCCTCTTCGCGGCCATCCGGATTGCCCAGCAGTGCACGAACTCCGTCTATCGACTCATCGCGGTGGGCATCACGACGTGGATCGCCGTCGAAGCGCTCATCAACATCGCGTCGGTGGTCGGCTGGTGGGCGGTGACCGGCATCCCGTTGCCGTTCTTCTCCTACGGTGGGACGGCCCTCATCACGGAACTGGCCGCCGTGGGCCTCTTGTACAACGTCGCCCACGATCGCAGTCACTCGCGTGACGTGACGATTCGCCAACACCGCATCACGAACTTCCGCGAGACGCTCGAGCGAAGCACCACCTCGCGCCCGCCACCGCGCCAGCGCGCCGCGCGCTCGTCACGGGCGTCTCAGCGTGGGCGCGACGGCGCACCATCGACTCGCCCTCCCCGCTCGCTCCGGGATCCACGCCGGGGCCGCTGATGGTCGGTCCCATCGTCATCACCGGGGGTGGGACCGGAGGTCACATCTATCCAATGCGGGCCGTCGCCGATCAGTTGATGGCCCACGGCGTCGCGGCGAACCAGCTTCGTTTCGTCGGCAGTCGTCGCGGGCAAGAAGCAACGCTGCTCGCGTCGAGCGGCGTCGAACTCACGTTGCTCCCGGGCCGCGGTCTACGCCGGTCGTTTCGCCCCCGCGCGGTCGGCCAAAATCTTGGCGCGCTGTGCTCACTCGTCGCGGCCCTCTTCTTTGCCTTCGTGAAAGTGGGTCGGTGGCGACCATCGGTCGTCGTCTCAGTGGGGGGCTACGCCTCGTTCGCCGCCTCGTTCGCCGCGGTCCTCTGGCGATGTCCACTGGTGCTGGTCGAACTGGACGCCACCCCGGGATTCGCCCACCGTGTCCTCACGCGTTTCGCCGCCACTCGGTGTTGTGCCTTCCCCAGTGACGGTGCCCACGCGGTGGTGACCGGCGCACCGGTGCGTGACGAGGTACTCGCCATTGATCGTTCGCCCGAGGGGCGCAGTCGGGCCCGAAGAGCCGCGGTGCCGCCCATCGACGAGGACCGTACGGTCGTAGTGGTGATGACGGGATCGCTCGGCTCGACTCGAGTGAATAGAGCCGTGCTCGAACTGGCGCGTCGCTGGTCCACTCGTCGCGATCGCACCCTCATCCACGTGACCGGCACCCGCGACTACGAGACGGTCGTGCGAGAGCGTCCAGTGACCGACGGACTCGATTACCGCACCCTCGCCTTCGCCGACATGAGCGTCTACTGGGCGTTGTGCGACGTGGCCATCTGTCGCGCCGGCGCGATGACCCTGAACGAGCTCACCATCCTCGCCATTCCTTCGATCCTCGTGCCCCTCCCCGGTGCTCCGGGGGACCACCAGACCAGGAACGCGCTGTTGGTCGTCGAAGCGGGCGGTGCGCGTCTCGTCGTGGACGCCGACTGCACCGGAGCGACGCTCGACGCCGCGCTCGGTTTCGTGCTCGATGGGGCCACGCTGGCGTCCATGGGTCGCGCGGCCGGCACGCTCGGTCGGCGCGACGGCGCCTCGCGTATCGCCGCCGAGGTACTGAAGCTCGGGCGGTCGTCGTGACGGTGACCGGACCCACGACGCGCGTGCACATTGTCGGCGTGGCTGGCGCGGGCATGAGCGGACTGGCCCGCCTCCTCGTCGAAAGTGGGGCGAAGGTGAGCGGCAGCGACCTGCGTGAGTCGGTCGTGCTGGAAGAACTACGCACGCTGGGCGTCACGGTGGCGGTCGGCCACGACGCGCGTCACGTGGAGGGCGCCCACGTGGTCCTATGGTCGCCGGCCGTGCCCGACGACAACGTCGAACTGGTGCGGGCACGGCGCGATGGAGCGACGATGCTGACCAGGTCAATGATCCTCGCCGAACTGGCACAGCTGCGACCCGTCGTTGGCCTCACGGGCACCCACGGCAAGACGACGGGTCGCAGCTGTGCCAGTTCGGCGAGGATCATTGACCTGGTCAGCATCGTCGCTCCATCGCGCCGAGCCCGCACCAGTTCGACGTTGTCGTCGGGCACGGCCGGCGACCATAGGACCACGTGGGCGCCCTCCACGTGACGCGCCTCGTGGCCGACCGCCACCGTGACGCCCAGCGTGCGTAGTTCTT
>JANXXO010000059.1 GCA_025350565.1 Acidimicrobiaceae bacterium | reverse complement strand
AACCTCGAAGTAGGTCGCGGACCCGTCGCGACCGTCATGGTGCAAAAGGGACTGTTGCAGGTCGGCGACCCCGTCGTCGCCGGCGCGGCCTTCGGCAAGGTGAAGGCGCTCATCAACGATCAGGGTAAGCAAGTGAAGTCGGCCGGACCCTCCACCCCGGTGCAGATCCTCGGCTTCAGCGAGCCGCCCTTCGCCGGTGACGAGATGCGCGTGGCGCACGACTTGGCGCACGCGCGATCGCTCGCCGAGGCCCGCGCGCAGCGCGCCCGTCTCATTGGTCACCAACCCGTCGCCTCCACCAGTGGGGCGCGCTTGGAAGACCTCTTCGAACAGATCCAGCGCGGCGAAACGGCCACGCTGAACATTGTCTTGAAGGCCGACGTGCAGGGATCCTTGGAGGCCTGCACCGAATCGCTGAAGAAGCTGGAGCGCGATGACGTCAAATTGGTCATCGTCCATCGCGGAGTGGGCGGCATCACCGAAAACGACGTGCAGTTGGCCAAGGCCTCGCACGCGACCATCATTGGCTTTAACGTTCGCCCGGACAAGCGCAGTCGCGATCTCAGTGAGGTCGAGGGCGTCCAGATTCGCACCTACGAAATCATTTACAAGTTGATCGAAGAGATCGAGGCCGCCATGCTCGGCCTGTTGTCACCGGTCTACGAGGAGATCGTCACCGGCGAAGCCGAGGTACGCGAAGTCTTTCGCGTGCCGAAGATCGGGGCGATTGCCGGTTGCTTCGTGCGCGACGGCGTCATCACCAGAGGTTCGAAGGTTCGCTTCCTTCGAGAGGGAACGATCATCTGGAAGGGTTCGATCACGTCGCTTCGTCGCTTCAATGACGACGCGCGTGAAGTGGCGTCCGGCTTCGAGTGCGGTATCGGACTCTCCGACTACCAGGATCTGAAGTCCGGCGACATCATCGAGACCTTCGAAGAGCGCGAGATTCCCAGAACGGCCTAACGCATGGCCCGTTCGTCCGGAAGTCACCATCCCTACCCACGCTCGGCGCGAGTCAACCAAATCCTTCGCGAAGTGATCTCCGACGAGTTGGCCCGGATCTCGGACGTCGACGACCGTATTGGCATTCTCACCGTGACGGGCGTCGAGACCACCCAAGACCTTTGCCAGGCACTCGTCTTCTTCGATTCACTCAACTCCGAAGCGCTGGCCGCCCTCGAAGAACGTCGCGCGCAGATTCAGTCGGCCGTCAACGTCCAGACGCGATTCAAACGAACCCCCAAACTCACCTTCAAGGCCGACCCCGCGGTCGCCAGCGGCGAGGCCGTCGAAGGGATCATCCGTCGCCAGAACAACGATGACGACCACTAGCGGTCTCCTTCTGCTCGACAAGCCCACCGGCGTCACCAGTCACGACTGCGTTGCGTTGGTGCGCCGACTCTTTGACGAACGCCGAGTGGGCCACGCCGGCACGCTCGATCCCATGGCCACTGGATTGTTAATCCTCGGGGTCGGACCCTCCACGCGACTCTTGCGCTTCGCCCAGTCCGAAGTGAAGCGGTACGGCGGGAGTGTCAAGTTCGGGGTGGCCACCGACTCCCTCGACGCCGACGGGGCGGTGACTGACGAGCAACCCGTGCCCGAGTGGCGCGTCGAGCAGATGAACGACGCGGCCGCCACCATGCTGGGGGTCCAACAGCAGACGCCACCGATGGTCTCGGCGATAAAGATCGACGGCCAACGACTTCACAAGCTCGCCCGACAAGGACTCGAGGTCGAGCGCGCGGCGCGCGAGATCACGGTGAGCGCGTTCACGCTGACGCCTACCGTCGACCCGTCGGTGTGGCAGTTCGAGGTGGAGTGTTCCGTCGGGACGTACGTGCGCGTGCTGCTCAGTGACCTCGCCGAACGAGTCGGCACCGTGGGCCACCTGGTAGCGCTGCGACGACTCGCGAGTGGTCGTCACCGCGTCGACGACGCGCGCACCATCGAGCAACTGACCGAGGACGTCGCCAAAGGAAACGACGTCGTGCTACCCCCGGCGACGTTCGTGACCGCCCTCGAGCACGTGACCCTTCCGGCCGATCAGATCCGCGCGGTGCGCATGGGCCAGCGCATCACCCTCGAGGCGACCTTTTCGAACGAGGAGATTGCTGCCATGGACGCCGAGGGTGAACTGGTGGCGGTGCTGCGACGTCGCAACGACGTCTGGAAACCGGAACTGGTCTTATCGGCCATTGGTGAATCGAAGGGCCGCTAGGTTGCCGAGGTGCTAGTCGTGCGAGACGCCGAGACGTCAAACGTCAGCGATCGACCTTCTTGTGTCGCCATTGGGGTCTTCGACGGACTGCATCGCGGACACCAGCGAGTGCTCTCACTGCTCTTGGACTTGGTGAAGGCTCGTGCCCGTAACGAGATCGCAACGGTGGTTACCTTTGACCCCCACCCGGCGCGTGTGCTCGCGCCGGACCACGCACCCCAACTCATCGCCACGATCGACCAACGCCTGGAAGGACTGGCGGCGCTCGGGGTCGAGCAGGTTCGGGTCCTCACGTTCAGTCACGAACTCGCGGGCTTAACACCCGAAGAGTTCGTGACGCGGGTCTTGGTGAACGAGCTGCGCGTGGGTGCCGTGTTGATCGGGCGGGACTTTCGCTTCGGTCACGCACGCGCGGGGGACGTTAACACGCTCCAGGCGATGGGCGCGAAATTGGGGTTCGACGTGGAGGCGGTGCCCTCCTTCGGCGCACCTCATCCTGGTTCGACCTTTGGTACGCCGAGGTGGAGTTCCACCGCGGTGCGAAGTGCGTTGGGGTTCGGCGAGGTGGAGGCGGCCAAAGAAATGCTCGGTCGCCCGTTCGCACTGCGGGGCGTCGTAGAACACGGGGACGCGCGCGGGGGCGCGTTGGGCTATCCCACGGCGAACGTGCTGGGGGGAGCGCACCAGTTGATTCCCGAACTCGGCATCTACGCGGGCGCCGCCCGTACGCCCGACGGCCAGTGGCGCGCCGCCGCCATATCGGTCGGCACCCGTCCGCAGTTCTACGAGGACGGCCCCCTGCTGGTCGAAGTGCACCTACCGGGTTATGCCGGGAACCTCTACGGCGAGGAACTCGACGTGGCGTTTTTGACGCGGCTGCGCGGAGAGCAGAAGTTCGAAGGGGTCAGCGAACTGGTCGCCCAAATTGGTCGCGACGTCGACCAAACGGTAGCGATCTTCGAGAAGTTCACGCCCCAAGACTCGCGGCTGCTACGATAGTTGTTCGGTCAGCGACGCTGACTTTGTGGGTCGTCATGTAGGCGACTTGCTACGAGACATCCGACTCATAAGGCAAATACAACGTTATGGCTGAGAAGCAGCAAATCATCAAGGACTATCAGGCTCACGCGACGGACACGGGCTCGCCCGAGGTCCAGGTAGCGATTCTGACAGACCGGATTGCGCACCTCACCGAGCACCTCAAGGTTCACAAGGGCGATCATCACACGCGCCGCGGACTCATGAAGCTCATTGGCCAGCGTCGCCGCCTGCTCGATTATGTGCAGCGCGGAAATGTCGAGCGCTACCGCGCTTTGATCGGCCGACTCGGCATTCGTCGCTAGCCGAAATGCCCGTCGACACCGTCGACGTGCTCAACGCATCCGAACTATCGGAGGCCAGTGGAGAACAGTCGCGTGGACGCGAAGGTTGCCCACTGGGATCCGGTCGGAGCGTTGCTAACTAAATAGGAGCAATTCCATGACTGACGCGATTCGCGTAAGTAGCCCGGTAACGGGCACCGACAAAACCTTGAGTTTTGAAGCGGGCAAATTAGCCCAACTCGCCGACGGCGCCGTGGTGGCGCGTCTTGGCGACACCATCTTGTTGGCGACGGTTGCCGCCGCCAAGAGCGTGCGCGAGGGGATTGACTTCTTCCCGCTCACGGTCGACATCGAAGAACGCGCGTACGCCGCGGGAAAGATTCCCGGCGCTTTCTTTCGCCGTGAAGGCAAGCCCTCGGACAACGCGGTCCTCACCTGTCGCTTGATTGACCGCCCCCTTCGTCCTTCCTTCCCGAAGGGCTTTCGCAACGAGATCCAAGTGGTGGGCACGATTTTCAGCGCCGACCAAGAGAACCCGTACGACGTGTTGGCCATCAACGCCGCGTCGGCCGCGCTCATGATCTCGGGCATCCCCTTCGAGGGACCCATTGGCGCCGTGCGCATGGCCTACACCACCGACGGTGAGTGGGCGCCGCACCCGACGTACCAAGAGGGCGACGCCGCCACCTTTGAACTAGTGGTGGCCGGGCGCGCCTTGAGTGACTCGTCCGAGGCCGACATCGCGATCATGATGGTCGAAGCCGGTGGGACCGAAGGTTCATTCGAGAAGTACGTCGACGGCGCCCCCAAGGTCTCCGAAGAGGTGCTCTCGGCCGGACTGGAAGCCTCCAAGCTCTGGATCCGCGAGTCCATCAACCTGCAGCGTGAACTGGTGAAGGACTTCGTGGCCGCCCGCGGCGCAATTTCGCCGATGGAGTATTCGGTCATCGCCGACTACCAAGATGACGTCTACGAGTCGGTCGAGAAGATGGGCATGACCTCATTGTCCGAGGCCAACAAACTCACGACCAAGACGGCGCGCAACGAGGCGCTCGACACCGCGACCGCTTCCATCATTGAGCACTTGAAGGACGAGTTCCCGAACCGCCTCAGTGAGATCAAGGCCGCCGTTCGTTCGGTCACCAAGCAGATCGTGCGACGCCGCATCGTGGACGAAGGTCTACGCATCGACGGACGAACCATCACCGACATTCGACCACTCTCGGCCGAACTCGACCTCTTCCCGATGACGCACGGATCAGCCATGTTCCAGCGCGGCGAGACCCAGGTCGTGAACGTGACGACGTTGGGCATGCCCCGCATGCGCCAGCAGCTCGACACCATTGGACCCGACGAGTTCCGTCGCTACATGCACCACTACAACTTCCCTCCCTACTCAGTCGGTGAGACCGGTCGCGTGGGCATGCCCAAGCGTCGCGAGGTTGGTCACGGGATGTTGGCCGAACGAGCGTTGATCCCCGTCCTGCCGAGCGAAGAGGACTTCGCGTACACGTTGCGCGTCGTTTCGGACGTGCTCCAGTCCAACGGCTCGACGTCGATGGCCTCGGTCTGTGGTTCGACCTTGTCGCTCATGGCGGCCGGGGTGCCGATCAAGGCGCCCGTGGCGGGTATCGCGATGGGCCTCGTCTACGACGACGGCAAGTACGTGACCCTGACGGACATCCTCGGGGCCGAAGACGCCTTCGGCGACATGGACTTCAAGGTCGCCGGCACCGCCGACGCCGTCACGGCCCTGCAACTCGACACCAAGATTGACGGCCTACCGGCCGAGGTCCTGTCGAACGCGTTGCAGCAGGCCAAGGTGGCGCGACTGCTCATCCTCGACGTGATCACCAGCACCATTGCCGAGCCCCGTCCGGCCGTGGCCGACGTGGCCCCCAAGATCGTGTCGTTGCAAATTCCGATCGACAAGATTGGTGAGGTCATCGGACCGAAGGGCAAGGTCATCAACACCCTGCAACAAGAGACCGGGGCCGATATCGCCGTCGACGACGATGGGGTCGTGGGTACGGTCACCATTGGTGCCAAGGACGGTCGCGCCGTCGAGGAAGCACGTCGCCGTATCGCGATGATCCTCGACCCGCCCACGCCCGAAGTCGGCGCCACCTATCAAGGTCGCGTGGTCAACCTCGCCAAGTTCGGTGCCTTCATCAGCATCATGCCCGGACGTGACGGCCTGCTCCACATCTCCAAGATGGCGCCGCTCAACGGCGGCAAGCGAATCGGTCAGGTCGAAGACGTGGTCGAACTCGGCCAAGCCATTGAAGTGAAAGTGGACGACATCGATCCTCAAGGCAAGGTTTCCCTGTCCCTGGTCGGCGACTTCCCCGACGCCGTCGATGACGGTGACGCACGACCACCTCGCGCCCGCGAGGGCGGAAGTGACCGTGGCGGCCGTGACCGTGACCGAACCCCGCGCGACCGCGCACCTCGTGACCACGCGCCACGCGACCAAGCGCCACGTGACAACGCGGGGAGCGCTCGACCGGCGACCGCCTCGACCTTTGAAGCCGCCTTCGAGGCCGAACTGGCCGACGAGATCGGGGACCTCGGTCCCGGGAGCCCATCATTTTCCGATGGTGAAAGTGGTGGGCGCCGCAGTCCACGCCCGCGTCGTCGTTAGTTCTTCGAAGCCCGTGCCGCATGATCGACGCTGATCACGCGGCACAGGCTTCTTGGTATTTCGTAGCGTGGTGCCAATGAGCCTGGTCACGCCGTCGCACCGAACAAGATGGTGGCGACCGCTCGCGCGCGCGGACGCGTTGGCTCTCGTCGTGCTTTGCGCCGTGCCGACGGTGCTCTTCGTTATTCCCGCGTTGGTGGGACATCCCTCCATCGCCGACGACAATTTGATCCAGAATTTCCCCCTGCGCGTGCTGAGTGGCCGCGATATCGCCTCGGGACACCTGCCGCTCTTCAATCCCTTCGCGAACTCCGGGACGCCGTTGCTGGGTGGTCTCAATGCCGGCGCCCTCTATCCCTTCACGTTCCTCTTCGCCTTCTTGCCTCCGGTGGTGGCCTGGGTCGTCAATCTCATCCTCATTTACGTGATCGCCGCGACCGGCCTCTTCGCGCTGCTTCGCTGGCACGGCATGCGCACGCTCGCCGCCGCCGCCGCGGCCCTTAGCTTCTCCTACTCCGGCGCCATGATTGGCCAGCTCGTGCACGTGGGCGTGGTGCAGGGATTCGCTTTCCTTCCGTGGGAGATCTTGATCCTGGTCTCCCTCTCGCGGCGACTGAGCGTCGAGTCGGCGACCGCGTCCTGGCGCCACTATGGGCGAATCTCCTTGCCCTGGGTCCTCGGGTACGCGCTGCTCTGGGGCATGACGTTTCTCACCGGTGAGCCGCGAGGCATCGCCGACGTGGAGCTAGTCACCTTGGTCGTTGCGCCGGCCGTGCTGCTGCTGCGATCGTCGTACTGGATGGCGTCGTGGCGAGCGCGCTGCGCCTACACGGTCGCCCTCGGCGTGGGCCTTCTCTGGGGGATCGCGATTGGTCTGGTCCAACTCTTGCCGGGACGCTCGTTCATTGGCTTCTCGCAACGTTCCGACGTGACGTACTGGTTCTTTGGTGCGGGCTCGCTCGTGGTGCGCTGGACGGCGCTCCTCTTGGTGCCCGATTTTCTCGGCGGAAATGGGTCCCTTGGGCAACCGGCCTACTTTTCTCACTACAACCTGCCCGAAGTGACGGGCTACGCCGGGCTACTCGCGCTCATGGCGACGTTCGCCTTCTTCACGAGAGTCACCGCGCGCGGTTGGAAGAACGACGAGCGTGATTACGTGCTGTACGTCGTCCTGGTGGTAGTGGGACTCTTCGCGGCGTGGGGCCAGTACACCCCCCTCGGTCACCTCTTTCGCCACATCCCCGAATACGGGAGCACGCGTCTGCAGAGCCGAAACATCATCGTGGTCGACGTGGCCGTCGCGGTCCTACTGGGCTGGTGGCTCAATCGACTGCAGGCGAGGAAGTACGAGCAGGCGAGCGTCGTCGGCGCCCGTCGTTGGCTCACGGTCGCGCCGGCCGTGGCGGTATTGGGACTGTGCGCCGCCGTCTTACTGTGGGGTCCGCGCGTCGTACGCACCTTCGGCGTTTTGCCCCAACAGGCGAGTCTCGCCTCGCAACTGCGGCTCTCCGAAGGACTCCACTTCGTGGTCGCTCTCGCCGCTCTCGCCACGGTCCTGTGGTGGATACGTTCCAAGCACGCACTGCGTCTCTTGCTCGGCGTCCTTACCGTGGACCTCGCCGTCTTTCTCCTCTTGAGCGCCACGTCGATCTTCGGCGGGGGCGCCCCGACCGAACCGTCGCGCACGCACGCGTTGGCCCTCTTCGGCAAAGTCGGACGAACGGCCCTGATCGACGAAGGTGGCACGCACACCAATTACTTCCACGCGCTCGGAACGCCCAACATGAACGTGTTCACCGGTGTCCCGAGCGTGCAGGGCTACGGCTCGCTCATCTCGACGATCTACAATGCCACGGGCACGCATCCCCAGTCTGCCCTCGACCCCTGCCAATTGGCCGACGGCACGTTCCACCAGTTACGACTCTCGGTGATCGCCATCACCTCACGTCTACTGGCCCAGAACACCCAGGTGCCTCCGCCAACGGTGACCAACTGCAAATCACCGCAGCCCGGCCCTCGAGCTGACCGATACTTTGGTCGAGTGCTGCGGGTTCGCTCCATTTCGCTGCACGGTCGCGGCAATCAACCAGTGGCGCGCGCCATGGTCTCTCTCACGTTGCTCGACGACCGCGGTCGCGACGTCGGCAGGGCGCGCGGTCGGGTCGGCGCCAACCAGATGACCTTCACGTTCGGCGGGTCCGGTCCTCGGGCGGCCGGCTTCGCGCTTTCCGCCACCAGCCCCATCGCCGTGGGCGACGCGAGGGTGAGTGACGCCAATCCATCCCTGCCGACGTGGCGTTTGGACTCGCCTTTTCAAGAGGCCCTCGACAGTTCGGCGTGGCGCCTCACCAAGACCGTGGGGAACATCTCGATATTTCGGTCCACCTCCATTCGTCCGCCCGCGTGGCTGGCCCCGGGCGCCACGAACGCGAAGGTCTCAAGGATCCACAGCGCGATCTGGGGCGACACGTGGGTGAACGTGCGCACTGACCGCACGGTCGCCCTCATTCGTTCAATGGCCTATCTCCCCGGGTGGCGAGCCACGGCGTTCAATCTGAAGACCGGCGCCAGCCGGCCGTTGTCGGTGCGCCGCAACGGCCTGATTCAACAAGTGAGCGTTCCTCCGGGTACGTGGACCATCCACTTCCACTATCACGCGCCATACATTGAATTGGGCCTCGCGACGACCACGATGGGGTTCCTCTCGCTCTTCGGCGTCGCCGGATTGCTCATCGTCGTCGATCGTCGCAAGCGCGAGGTTAAGGTCGCAGCATGAAATCACTCGCGATCAACGGTGGCGCCGGAAGGATGGGCCAGATGCTCGCCGAAGGGCTCATTGGGGAGGGATTCACGGTGACCTACCTGGTCGACGTCCACGAGCCCCGCCAGGTATTGGACGCTACGTACGCGACGTCGTGGGAGAGCGTCGACGCCTCCCGGGTCGACGTCGTGGTCGACTTCTCGTCACCCGAAGGTGTGGTGAGCGCCGCGCAGTGGTGCGCCACCAACGGCGTGGCGCTCGTGGTCGGCGCGACTGGTCTGAGCGAGGAGCAGCGCGGCGAAGTGGAGCAGGCGAGCACCACCGTGGGCGTGGTCGTGGCGTCGAACTATTCCCTCGGCGCCGTGCTCTCCGAGAAGTTCGCGGCCATGGCGGCGCCGTACTTCGAGCGCGTGGAGATCATTGAGATGCATCACGACAAAAAAGTCGATGCACCGTCGGGTACCTCGATCGCCGCGGCGCGCGCCATCGCCGCGGCGCGCGACCTCGCCCACCTGGAACCCCTCGTCGACCCGACCGTCCGCCACACGCACGCCGGCGCCCGCGGGGCCGAAACGGTGGGCGGGATCAAGATCCATTCCGTACGACTGCCTGGTTTGGTGTCACACCAAGAGATCCTGTTTGGCGGTCCCGGTGAGGGACTCACCATCCGTCACGACTCGTTCGATCGCGTGAGCTTCGTGAAAGGTGTGGCCTTGGCCATTCGGGCCGTCAACGCGAATCCGCAACTCATCGACGGCATCGACACACTTATTTGACGCCCACCGCGTGCCGCGTTGCTTCGAGCACGTCGTTACTGTCCGCGACGAGCTGAGCCCCTTCGAGGTTGCGTCAATCGAGGGCTGGTAACTTTGGCCTATGCCCACTCCTCGTTTCGGTCGTGTACTCACCGCCATGGTGACGCCCTTTCGCCCGGACGGAACCATCAATTTCGACGTCGCCATCCAGCTGGCGGAACATCTAGAGCGCGAAGGGGTCGATGGGCTGGTGATTGGCGGATCGACGGGCGAGGGATCGTCGTTGTCGGACAAAGAGAAGCTCGAACTCTTCGCCTGCATCGCGGGCGCCGTGAGCGTGCCCGTCCTCGCCGGATCGACCTTCGCCGACACCGCTCGAGCGGTGGAGCTGACCAGTCAGGTGATTGACACGGGCGTGACGGGAATCCTGGCGACCACGCCGGCCTACGCCCGACCCAGCCAACGTGGCATCAAGGAGCACTTCGCGGCCATCGCCCAATCGACCGAACTGCCCATCATGCTCTACGACATTCCCGTTCGCACCGGACGAAAGATCGCCGGCACTACGACCATCGAACTGGTGCGCGAACACTCGAACATCGTGGCCATCAAGGACGCTTCCGGCGACACCGTCACCGCCGCGCACTACAAGGCCGTCCTCGGTGACGACATTGATCTCTACAGCGGCGACGACGCCGTGCTCTTGCCCTTCATGGCCGTGGGCGCCGTGGGCATTGTCTCGGTCGCGGCGCACTGGGCGGCGCGCGACTTCGTGGCCCTGGTGTCCAGCGTGGAACAAGGTGACTGGGAGCGCGCGCGCGCGTGCAACGAGACGTTGGCCGTGAGTTGCGCCTTCGAAAGTTCCGAGAGTTACCCGAATCCGATGCCCTCCAAGGCTGCGCTACGCGCCCTCGGTTTCGACGTGGGCCAGTGTCGACTGCCACACCCGGCGAGCGACGACGTCCTGGACCTGCAGGCCGCCGAGCTCATGGCCGCGCTTCGAGCGACGCGTGCCTGAGACCGTCCGCGTTACCTTCCTCGGTGGCCTCGGAGAGATCGGAAGGAACTGCGCCGCCATCGAACAGGATGGACGCATCGTGGTGGTGGACGCGGGACTGATGTTCCCCGAACCCAACATGTACGGCGTCGACATCATCCTTCCCGACTTTCGTTGGCTCATCGAACGGCGCGACCGCGTGGACGCGATAGTGCTGACGCACGGACACGAAGACCACACCGGGGCGCTGCGTTACTTGGTGAAGGACATCAACGTCCCGATTTACGGATCAGCGCTGACGCTCGGCTTCGCGCGCCACCGCCTCACCGAGGCCAAAGTCGCCAAGGACCTCACGTTCATCGAAGTGAGCGACGGCGAGCGACGAAAAATTGGTCCCTTCGACGTGGAGTTCATACCGGTGACCCACTCGGTCCCAAGCGCGCACGCCCTGGCTTTCTTCACGAAAGCCGGCATCGTGGTGCACTCGGGGGACTTCAAACTCGACCTCACCCCAATTGACGGACGCCGCACCGATATCTCTCGGCTGGCCGCGCTCGGCGACGAGGGCGTGACGCTCTTGCTCGCCGACTCGACCAACGCCGAGGAGCCGGGGTTCACGGCCTCGGAGCGCTCCGTGGGTGGCGCGCTACGCCGCCTCTTCCTCGAGCGACCGGAACGGCGCATGGTCGTCGCCTGTTTCGCCAGTCACATCCATCGCGTGCAACAGATCATCGACGTGGCGCTGGAACAAAAGCGCAAGATCGTCCTCATGGGTCGCTCGATGGAGTCGAACGTGAAGTTGGCGCGCAAACTCAACTTGTTGCACGTCGACGCGGCCAATCTCGTCGACATTGAGAACATTGACCGCTACCAACCCGGTGAAATCTGCGTCATCTGCACCGGAAGTCAGGGCGAGCCGTTGGCGGCCCTTTCCAAACTGTCGCGCGGTGACGCCAGGTTCTTGAAAGTCGGCGCCGACGACACGGTGATCTTGAGCTCGCACCCCATTCCGGGTAACGAGTGGACGGTCGGTCGAGTGATCGACGATCTCCACCGCGCCGCGGCCGAGGTAATCCACTCCGGGCACGAACCCGTCCACGCCTCGGGCCACGCCCGTCAAGGCGAACTGCGTACGTTTCATCAACTCCTTCGTCCGAAGAACTTCGTGCCGGTACACGGCGAATATCGCCACATGGTGCACCACGCCGAGTTGGCGCACTCCATGGGTCTCAGTCCCAAGCACGTGTTGATTTGTGAAGACGGTGACCAGATCGAAGTCAACAAGACCGGTATCAAGCGGGCCGGACAGGTCCCGGCCGGTTTCCACTACATCGACGGCAGCGCCGGCGACCTGGACGAGCGACCCTTAGAGGAGCGCCGGATGTTGGCCGAGTTCGGGGTATTGCAGATCTCGGCCGGGGTGGATAAGGACCGCGGGACCATCATCCAGCCGGTGCGGGTGAGTACCCGCGGTTGGTTCGAAGGAGATCAGGACCGAAGTGTGGTCGACTCCGTAACCCACGAAGTGCGCGCGGCCCTGGAAACGGCGTTGCGCGATGGGGTTCGTGACGCCGAGGCGCTCAACAAAGTGGCCCAGCGCGCGGCCGGTCGGCTCCTCGGTCAAAAGTACCGTCGCCAACCCGTACTGCTCGCGGCGATCGTGGTGCTCTAGTCGTCGGACTTATCGGGCTCGCCGTGATCAGCGTTGCTTCGTCCGGCGCGCCAAAAGTGTTTCAAACTGACCGAGCCCTCGTTCAAGCCGCGATCGAGGAGTGCCACTTTGGCCACCTTCATCACGTGGAACTCACCGAACAAATAGGCGTGGCCCGCGTCGGGCGGGAACGCGAACGCCGAAAGGCCGCCTAAGAGTCCGCTCGGGTCATCGTGCGCTCGACCCATGCGGTCGACGAAGATGCCGGTAATGGCGACGCCCTCATCGAAGGTGGCCGTGAGGGCGTCGTCGGGATGCTCGACCTCCACGATGAAGATGGCCCGACCCGGCGGCTCGATCGATTCGGCCATTCGGTAGGCGGCGCCCAGACACGAGACGTCGCCGAGAAAGAGGTGCCAATCGGCCAGCGGGTCGAGGGCGATCTTGCCCCGCGGTCCAATAACGTCGACGTGCGTACCGGACTGCACGCGGCGCGCCCACTGGCTCCCGGGACCTTCGTGGGCACTGGTGACCCACAGCGTGAAGCGATCCTTGGCTTCGTCGACGCTTCGAACGCTGTAACGACGGCGCACGATCTTGGAAGAATCGCTGTCCAGTTTGATCATGACGTCGTTGCCCGCTACGCCCGCCAGCACGTCGGCCGGACCGGCGAGAACCACCTGGTGAACGGAGGAACTTAAGGGTGTGGCGGACACCACTTCGCACACTTCGGCCGTCGCGCCGAGGCGAGCGGCCAGTTCGAGCGAGGACTCATGAGGAGCTGACGTCACGCGTGCAGCCTACGGCGAGTGGCACCGAGTACGAACCCACGTTCGGTAAGTTGGATGGTTGTGGCACCCGCACGACACAAGAAAAAGCCGGTAAAGAAGACGGCCAAGCGCCCGAGTGCGAGGTCCAACGCGCCGAGCGTCTGGGAGCGCCACGCCCGCGACCTCTGGTTCGTCCTGCTCATCGTCGTTGGCTGTTTCGCCATCCTCGCCGAAGCCGGTGCGCTCGGCCCGGTGGGTCGCGCCATCTCTCGCTCACTCGCCGTGGCCCTCGGTATTGGTCGCTTCGCCTTGCCCGTCATGTTGCTCGGTTTGGGGGCGGCCCTCGTCATCGGGCGTGTCGACGTAGAACGCAGTCGCGTGTGGTGGGGCATTGGCTTGGGGCTCATCAGTATCTGCGGGATCGGCGACGTGCTCGGGGGTCGACCCGGGGTGCATGCGACCACCAAGGCGTTCGCGCACGGCGGCGGCTGGTTGGGCGCGGTGATGGGCGGCGCACTCGATAAGTGGATCGGCATTGGCGGGGCCTTCGTCGTTCTACTCGCCGTACTGGTCATTGCCTTCATCATCAGCACCGGGGTGGGACTGCGCGCCCTCTACGAAGGGACCGTCACCGTCATTCGTTGGTTCGCCTCGGGCTTCGCGAAGTGGTGGTCCGCGCGCGAGCGCGACCCGGTCGAACCCGTCGACGACGAGGCGCCTCCAACACGGTCGCGTCGAAAAGTCGCGGTCCCTGAGGAGCTTGCTCCACCAGACGTCGACGACGAGGACGCGGGGTACGAAGAGGAGCACGAAGAGCTCTACGAAGTAGAGGACGAGCCCGTGACCGCTAAGCGTCCCGTGGTCGTACCACTGCTGAGCAGTGAGTGGGAACTCCCATCTTCGTCGCTGCTCTTGCGCACCAAGGAGCTGAAGCAAGACCGCGGGGCCATCGAGGACCTCGGCGGTGAACTGGTCGAAGCCATTGCGGCCCACGGGGTCGACACCACCCTGGTGGGCTTCACGGTGGGACCAACGGTCACGCGTTACGAACTGGAACTGGGACCGGGCGTGCGCGTGAACAGCGTGACGTCGCTCAACAAGGACATCGCCTACGCCATGGCCTCACCGGAGGTGCGTATCTTGGCGCCCATCCCCGGACGTTCGGCCATTGGCGTCGAAGTACCCAACCGTCAGCGCACCCTGGTCGCGCTCGGTGACCTGCTCGCTTCGCCCGAGGCGATCGAGCACATGCACCCCCTCGACGTGCCGATCGGCCGCGACATTTCGGGAAAGACCATGTTCGCCAATTTGGGCGAATTCCCTCACGTACTTATCTCCGGAGCGACCGGCGCCGGAAAGAGCTCGCTCATCAACTCCATCGTGACGTCGCTGGTGATGCGCGCCACGCCCGATCAGCTGCGACTCATGCTGGTCGACCCCAAGCGCGTCGAGATGGGACAGTACAACGATCTGCCGCACCTCATTGCTCCCGTGGTGGTCGACCCGAAGAAGGCCGCGGGCATGTTGGCCTGGGCCGTCAAAGAGATGGAGCGTCGCTACAACATCCTGGCGGAAAGTGGCGCTCGCGACATCACCAGTTACCAGCAGATGATTGCGCGCGGCGAACTGGAACCGGGCCAAAGTGACCACCAAAGGGTGGCCGAGGTCTTCGAACGCTCGGTCGGTCTCGAGTCCGACGTGGCTCCCTTGCCGGGGCCGGAGGTCTTTCCCTACATCGTGATCGTCGTGGACGAGTTGAACGACCTCATGATGGTCGCCGCGCGCGACGTCGAAGAGTCGGTGGTGCGAATTGCCCAAATGGCCCGAGCGGTCGGCATCCACCTGGTGTTGGCCACGCAACGTCCGAGCGTCGACGTCATCACTGGCGTCATCAAAGCGAACATTCCGAGCCGCATTGCTTTCGCCGTCTCGTCGTTAGCCGACAGTCGGGTCATTCTTGACCAGGCCGGCGCCGAGCGACTCATCGGCAAGGGCGACATGCTGCTCGTGACGGCCTCGTCCAACGTGGCGCGACGATTGCAAGCGCCCTGGGTCTCCGAGGACGAAGTGTCGCGCGTGGTGGAGGCGTGGCGCCGACAAGGTGGTCGCCGCGAGAACGTGGTGGCGTTGGACGTGCCGAACGGTCGCGGAGGTCCGTCGGGGGCGGGCGGCGGTGATGACGACGACGAGATCCTCAAGCAGGCCCGAGAACTCATCATCCGCACGCAGTCCGGTTCGACCTCGATGCTGCAACGCAAACTTCGCGTCGGCTTCGCTCGCGCCGGTCGATTGATGGACCAGTTGGAGCAAGAAGGCGTCGTTGCTCCCGGCGACGGTTCCAAGGCCCGCAAGGTGTTAATGACACTCGAAGAGTACGACCAACAGACCTCGTTGTAGTCCGTGACGCGCTCCACTCGTAGCCCGACCCGACGTCGTCGCGGTCTCCTCACTCGATTCGTTTCCATGGTGTGGGGACTGTTCGTGGCCGGCGCAATCATCGTGGGCCTGCAACTGCCCTTTGTCCACCAACCGGCCACGGTTCGTTTCTCCCGACCGGCCACGACCTCGGCGGTTGCCGGGCCTGCTCTCGCGTGGCCAGCGATTGGGAGTGCCGCCATCGACATTCCGGCCCTCGGTGTACTCGCCGCTCAACACAACGTGGTGCTGCCCATCGCCAGTTTGACCAAGATGATGACCGCCTACGTCACCTTGCAGAAGCTTCCCTTGGGCGCCGGACAGACCGGACCGTGCGTCACGCTGACCCCCCAGGACGTGACCACGTGGCTCGATGACAAGTCCCGTGACGAGTCGAGTGTCATGGTCCAGGCGGGCGAACAGCTTTGCGAACTCGACCTCTTGAACGGGATGCTGGTCCATTCCGCGGCGAACTACGCCGACCTCTTGGCCACCATGGTCTCGGGCTCCGTCGGACCGTTCGTCGCGCTGATGAACCACACGGCCGAGCAGCTCGGTCTTCGCTCGACGCACTACGGCGACGTCTCGGGGATATCGAACTATTCAGTCTCGACGGCGCTCGATCAAGCCGAGCTCGCCGTCCTCTTGATGAAGTCGCCACTGGTACGATCGATTGTCATTCAGTCGAGTGTGGACCTCCCGGTCGCGGGCGTGGTGAACTCGTTCACTCCCTACGTCGGGACCAACGGCGTGGTCGGCGTCAAGTCGGGACGCACGAGCGTGGCCGGGGGATGTGACGTCATGGCGCTCGACTTTCGCCAAGCCGGCCGCACTCGCATCGCCTACGTGGTGGTGCTCGGCCAGCGCGGTGGTGACCTCTTGACCCCGGCGGGCCAGGCCGCCTACGCGCTGGCGACCACGGCGGTGGCGAATCGAATCACGCAAACGTTGAAGAAGAACAGCGTCGTCGGTCACGTGGGATGGGGAAGCGATTTGGTGGCCTTCGGATTCAAGAAGCAGACGACCATCTATCGCTGGGGTCAAAAGAACAGGGCCGCGTTCACCGTGCGAATGGG
Organism: Acidimicrobiaceae bacterium; assembly: GCA_025350565.1. Taxonomy (GTDB): domain Bacteria; phylum Actinomycetota; class Acidimicrobiia; order Acidimicrobiales; family RAAP-2; genus RAAP-2. Next base: position 11,827 of record JANXXO010000059.1, on the reverse strand, counting down.
GCGATTCACGACCTCTATCCGTCGTGGCCAAATCGTCGGATGGGTGCGCGTCGCCGACCTGGCCCGACCACTGGCGCTCGTCGCGTCGCGATCCGTCGCGGCTCCGACGTGGTGGCACCGCCTACTGTAAAACCATGTTCGCGCGTGTTCCCGCCAGTGCCGCCAACCTCGGTCCGGGGTTCGACACGCTGGCCGTCGCGCTCAATCTCTACCTAGAAGTGACCCTCGAGCCGGCCGATTCCTTCGCCATCACCAGCGAAGGGTGCGGAGCCGGGCTCTTCGACGACGAGCGCCATTTGGGGGCGACCGTAGCCGCGGCCATTCTGGGTCACACGAGGTTTTCCCTGCACGTGAAGTCCGAGATTCCGCTGTCGCGCGGACTGGGATCGTCTTCCGCACTGGCCGTGGCGGCGGCGGTCGTCGCGGGTTCGAAGGACCCTTTGGCGGTGGGCACCGACATCGATGGTCACGCCGAAAACGCGGCCGCCTCGTTGCGTGGTGGTCTCGTGGTCGCGAGCGTCCATGAGCGCGACGGCGTGCTCGTTCGCCCTATGGCCCTCGACAAGGAGTGGCGCTTCGTGGTTGTCGTGCCCGACCAAGAGTTGTCGACGGCCGACGCGCGCCGAGTCCTGCCGGCCCAGGTGCCCTTCGATGACGCCGTGCGCAACCTCAACGCCTTCGGTCTATTGCTGGCCGGATTCGCCGACCACCGCGAGTTCGCGTCGGGAGCCATGGACGACTACCTCCACCAGCCGTACCGGATGGGGCTGCTACCGTTCGCCGCGCCCTTGCTCGCTACCTTGCGCGAGAGCGGCGCCTCGGGTTCGTGTTGGTCGGGAGCCGGTTCGACGATGCTCGGGGTGGCGACGCGCGACAAAGCTCCCGTCGTGGCGGAAGCCGCCACGGCCTTTCTTCGTAACCAGAGCATCGCCGGCACCGTGCACGTACTCGAGGCCGACCGTGATGGCCTGGTGACCAGTTGAGCGAAGGGTCATCGAACTCACGAACGCGCGTCGTTGGTGGAGCGGGGTACATGCTGCTCGGCGCCTCGCTCATCCAGTGGTCGGCCGCGCTGGTGACCCGAGTCTTTGGCGACATCGGGCCCTCGGCGACCAGCGCGTGGCGTTTTCTGCTCGGTGCGGTCGTGTTGTTGGCCTTCACGCGACCGCGGTTGCGCACGTGGACGCGTCAGCAGTGGTTGGGGGCGCTCGCTCTGGGGGTGAGCGTCGCCTTCATGAACCAGTGCTTCTACCAAGCCATAGCGCGTATCCCCTTGGGGGCCGCCGTGGCCATTGAGTACCTGGGACCGTTCATGGTGTCGGCGCTCGGCAAACGCTCCGCGCGCCACGTGGCGTTGGTGGTGTTGGCCGGGTTGGGCGTACTGGCCATTGCCCGTCCCGGGGCCGGTCTCAATACCGCGGGCATTTTCTTCGCCGCCGGCTCGGGAGTCGGTTGGGCGGCGTACGTCTACGCGGCGCACCGAGTCGGTGGCCAGGCCGAAGGGTTCGGTGGCTTGGCCGTCTCGATGTCGATCGCGGCCGCGGTCACCTTGCCCTGGTCCCTCGGCGCGACCAACTTCGTCCTGACGCATCCGAGTGTCCTCGCTCGGCTCTCGGTGGTGGCGGTGATGGCGATCGTGCTGGGTTTCGGATGCGAACTCCAGGCCCTTCGACGTCTGAAGCCCTCCACGGCCGGCGTTCTCTTCGCGCTCGATCCGGCCGTGGCCTTCGCCATTGGACTGGTGGTACTGCGCCAAACCATCCACCCGTGGGACCTCGTCGGAATGGCCGGCGTGGTGATCGCCGGGGTGGGCGTGACCTACGACGCGGCCAATTCGAAACCGACCCTCGTTCAGTAGCATTGGGGCGTGGCGACGCCCAAAACATTCTCTATCCGGACCTTTGGGTGCCAGATGAACGAACACGACTCGGAGCGATTGGCCGGACTCATGGTCGCCGACGGCCTGGTGGCCGCGACCGACGAGGCTTCAGCCGACGTGGTCATCTTCAACACCTGCACGATTCGCGAGAACGCCGACCTTAAGCTCTACAGCGCCCTCGGCCAGATGAAGGCCCTGAAGGAAGAACGTCCCGATATGCAGATTGCCGTCGGGGGCTGCATGGCCCAAAAGGACCGCGGTCAAATCCTCGAGCGCGCGCACTGGGTGGACGTGGTCTTTGGCACGCACAACCTCGCCTCGGCGCCGGCTCTCTTAGCGCGCGCTCGCCGCGATGGCCCCCTCGTTGTGGTCCTCGACGCGCCCGACCCCGAGGTCAATCGAGAAATGGCCCCCGCGCTGTACGCGGTGCGTGAGCTCGCTTTCGCCGCCTGGATCACCATTCAGACGGGTTGCGACAACTCGTGCGCCTACTGCATTGTCCCGTCGGTGCGCGGCGGCGAGATCAGTCGCCCCTTCGATGATCTGCTGGCGGAGGCCGAGATGTTGGCGGCGTCCGGGGTCACCGAGATTACGGTCCTGGGGCAAAATGTCAACTCCTACGGACGCGACCTCACGCGGCGCGCCCCGCTCTTCTCGGAGCTATTGCGGTCGCTCGGCACCGTCGAGGGTATCGAGCGCATACGTTTCACCAGTCCGCATCCCAAAGACCTGCGCGCCGACACCATTGCCGCCATGGCCGAAACCCCGGCCGTTTGTCCACAACTCCACCTTCCGCTGCAGTCAGGTTCTGATCGAGTGCTAAAGGCCATGCGCCGGGGCTACACCGTCGAGCGCTACCGCGAGAAACTCCGGATGGCGCGCGCCGTCATCAGCGATCTGGCCGTCACGACCGACTTGATCGTGGGCTTTCCCGGCGAGACCGACGCCGAGTTCGACGAAACCCTGGCCGTGGTCGCGGCGTGCGAGTTCGACTCCGCTTACACCTTCATCTTCTCGCCCCGCGAAGGGACCCGTGGGGCGTTGATGACCGAACAGTTCATTCCTGACGACGTCATCAAGGCTCGCTTCGAGCGACTGAAGGAGGTCGTCGATCGCTCGGCGCTGCGCAAGCACGAGGCGCGCGTGGGCCGACGCGAAGAGGTACTGGTCGAAGGTCAGTCACGACGAAACACGTCCGTGCTGTCGGGACGCACCCGCCAGGGGAAACTCATCCACTTCCCGGTGGGCGAGGAGTCGTTGCGCGCCGGATCACTCGCGTTGGTGGACGTCACCCACGGTGCGCCGTACCACCTGCTGGGCGAGTACGTCTCGACCGTGCGCCCCCCACGCCACAAGGTCCACATTCCACTCCTCACCTCGTGAGCACGCGCGGCCCGGCCGTCGCCCTGGTCGGTCCGACCGCCTCGGGTAAGTCGGCCCTGGCGCACGCGCTCGCCGCGTCGAGCCACGGTGCCGTCGAGATCTTGGCGGTCGACGCCATGACGGTCTATTCCGGCATGGACCTCGCGACGGCGAAGCCCACGCGCGCGGAGCGCAGCGAGGTTCGTTACCACTTGCTCGATTTGGTGGACGCGAGTGAAGAGTTCACGGTGGCGCAGTTCCAGCGCGCCGCCCGTGACGCCGCGCAGAGCGTCTGGTCTTCGCAACGTCTCGTGCTCTACGTCGGGGGCACCGGACTGTACGGACGAGCGGTGCTCGACGATCTCGCCCTCCCGGGCCAGTTTCCAGCGCTGAAAGCGCTACTCGAGCACCGGGCCGTCGAGGAACTTCCCGCTCTGTACGAAGAACTGCGCGCGCTCGACCCCGTGGCGGCCAGTCGGATGGAAGCGACCAACGCGCGACGCGTGGTGCGCGCCCTCGAGGTCTCGCTCGGCGCGGGTCGCCCCTTCTCCTCGTACGGGCAAGGACTCCTGCACTACGGGCCGGCGCGCGTAGTCCAGGTGGCCCTGCAAAGTGACTTCGAGCAACTCGACGTGCGCATCGCGGAGCGTTTTCGAACCTGGATGGACCAAGGGCTCCTCGACGAAGTCACGAGACTCGCCGGCGCACCCGGTGGGATGAGTCGCACGGCGCGCCAGGCGGTGGGGTACCGACAACTGCTGCGCCATATCGAACAGGACGTGGACGTCGAGACGTGCGTGCGAGACGCCATTATCCAGAGCCGTCGCCTCGCACGCCGCCAGCGATCGTGGTTCCAGCGTGACCCGCGCGTCGAGTGGTTCGTCGACCCCGCCGACGCCCGTGAACGACTCGAATCCTTGCTGAATCGCGCCGACGGGTTCGTGCGAGACTAGGGAAACGATGGCGTTGCGGTCTCTTCAAAAGTGGCACGGTGCGGGGAATGATTTCCTCGTGGAAGTGAGCGAGCACGGTTCGACACCGTGGTGGGACGAGGCTCGCGCCCGCGCGGTCTGTGACCGCACGACGGGCATTGGCGCCGACGGACTGCTACTGGCGACACTGGGATCCGAAGTCGCGATGGTCCTCTACAACGCGGATGGGTCAATGGCCGAGATGTCAGGTAACGGTATCCGATGTCTGGCCGCGGCGATCCGGCGAACGACCAACGCCAGTTGGGACACGCTCGACATTGCCACGGTGACCGGTACGCGAACGGTGACGCTCAAGATGGAGGACACGTCGGGCTACGGCAGTGTCGCCATGGGCAACGTGACCTTCGGCCCGACGCTTCCCGGCACGCTCGGCGTGGCCTACGTGGGTAACCCGCACGTGGTCGTGCGCGATGACCCCAAGTGGAGTGACCTGATGCGCGAAGAGTTGGCCGACGACCTCTCCCTGCAGATGGACGGCGCCAACGTCGAGTTCGTCGTCGTCGACTCCAACGACCACCTCACCATTCAGGTGGTGGAGCGCGGCGTGGGTTGGACGCAGGCCTGCGGGACGGGATCGTGCGCCGTCGTCGCGGTCGCCCACCGTGAAGCGATGTGCGACACCGACGTTATGGTCACGAATCCCGGCGGCGACCTCCAGGTGACACTCGACGGTGCGGCAGCGACCTTGAGCGGTCCCGTGCAGTTCGTCGCCAACGTGGAATGGCTGGAAGTTTGACTTATATACCTAACACCCTCATTGACCGCACCATTCGCGAGAAGATCGTGCTGGTAGGGGTTCAGTTTCCCGGCGTGAGCGAGGACGAACTCGAGTACCAGCTCGATGAACTCGCGCTGCTCGTCGACACCGCGGGCGCCGACGTGGTGGCGAGAATCGTGCAGCGCCGCGACTCGCCCGATCCGGCCACCTTCCTCGGTTCGGGAAAGGTCCAAGAGTTGCGCGAGATCTGTCTGGCGCTCGATTCGGACACCGTGGTCTTCGAGTCGAATCTCTCGCCGGCCCAGCAGCGCAACCTCGAGAAGATTCTCGGACGAACGGCCATCGACCGAACGGCGGTCATCTTGGACATCTTCGCGCAGAACGCGCGAACCCCCGAAGGCAAAGCCCAGGTCGAGTTAGCGCTCCTGCAGTACCGTCTTCCGCGACTTCGACGCGCCGGAGGGTCCCTCTCCCAGCAGGCCGGTGGCATCGGTACCCGAGGTCCCGGCGAAACACAGTTGGAGACCGACCGACGACGTCTGGTGAATCGGATTCACGCCATCCGTCGAGAGCTCAAAGACATTGACCGCACCCGGTCGGTCCAGCGTCAGGGTCGTGCACGCGGACGTCACCGCGAAGTGACGCTGGTGGGCTACACGAACGCTGGTAAATCGTCGATGCTCAACGCCATCACCGACGCCGGCGTCGAAGTCGAGGATCGCCTCTTCGTCACTCTGGACCCGAGGACCCGTCAGCGCCAGTTGCCGGGAGGCGAGACGATCCTCTTCACCGACACGGTGGGCTTTATCTCCAACCTGCCCCACGACCTGGTCGAGGCGTTCATGAGCACACTTAAGTCGGTGCAACTGGCCGATCTCCTGGTGCACGTGGTGGACGGCTCGAACGATCACGCGGAAGAACAGATCGCGGCGGTGCGCGACGTCCTGCGAGAGATCGACGCCGATCAAGTTCCGGAACTACTGGTCTTCAATAAGGCCGACGTGCCGGGCTCGCGAGCACGAGAACTGGCCGCCTTACACGAGGGCAGCGTGTGGGTCTCGGCGGCGACGGGCGAACATCTAGAAGCGGCCGTGACCAAGATCGCCGATCGCCTGCGCACCAACGACCGCATCGTGACGTTGCACCTGCCGCTGGACCGAGGTGACCTCATCGCCGCGGCCCACCGCGAAGGTGAAGTCATCGACACGTCCATCACCGACGAAAGCGTCGTGTTGCGCGTCATGCTCGACTCGGTGGGGGCCGCGCACTTCAATGAATGGCGCGTCCCGGCGTGAGCTTCGCCCCGCCGCCTTATCCCTACGAACGTCTCGACGTTCTAAAGAAGCTCGCCGAGACGCACGCGGGCGGCATGATTGACTGCTCGATCGGCACGCCGGTCGACGCGCCCCCCGACGCCGTCGTGGCGACGCTCGCGAAAGCGGAGGGGGTGCGCGGGTATCCGACTTCCCAGGGTTCGCCCGAACTGCGCCACGCCGCGTCGTCGTGGATGAACCGGCGATTCGGGTTGGACCTTTCGCCCGACGGCGTGGCCGTCTGCATTGGCACGAAGGAGTTTGTCGGTACGACGGCCGGCTATTTGCATCTGCGTCATCCCGAGCGCGATACCGTGCTCTTTCCTTCAATCAGCTACCCCACCTACGCCATGGGCGCGACGCTCGCCGGACTTCGTTCGGTACCCGTGGCGATGGTGGACGGCCAACTCGATCTCGAGTCGGTGAGTCGCGCCGATAGAGACCGAGCGCTCCTGCTCTGGTCGAACTCGCCCTCTAATCCGACGGGCGCGCTCGACGACCTCGAAGGAGTGGCCACGTGGGGACGCCGTCACGGCGTGCTCGTGGCCAGTGACGAGTGTTACGCGGAGTTCACTTGGGCCGGGCGACCACGGTCCATTCTCGAACACGGCACCGAGGGCGTCGTGGCGCTGCACTCCATCTCCAAGCGGTCCAATCTGGCCGGCATTCGCTGCGGTTTCTACGCCGGGGACGAGGACGTGCTCAGCTTCCTTCGTTCGGTTCGCCAACACGCGGGCTTCATGGTGCCCGCTCCGGTGCAAGCGGCCGTGGCCGTTGCCTACGACGACGACGAACACGTCGACCAGCAGCGCGCGCGTTACCGACGACGGCTGTCCTTCATGTCCGAGGCGCTCGGAGCCTTCGGTCTGTCGGCCCCGATGCCCGACGGCGCGTTCTACCTCTGGTGTTCGAAGGAGGGCATCGACGGATGGGAACTGGCGACGCTGCTCGCCGAGCGGGCGGGCCTCGTGGTCAGTCCCGGCGAACTCTACGGCGAGGACGCGGCGAACTTCGTGCGCGTGGCCATGGTGCAACCCGATGAACGCCTCGCCGTCGCGGCCTCGCGGCTCGAGCGCTAACCACCTCGCCGGTACGCTGGCATGATGAGCGATCTGGAAACGCGCATTACGAAGTGGTACGACGATTTGAACGAACTCACCTCCGAGGACCTCGAAGCCCGGCGCGACGTCGAACTGGTCATCACCAAACTCGACGACGGCCAGCTGCGCGTCGCCGAGATCGACGCCCGCGGCGAGGTGGTGGTCCACGACTGGGTGAAGAAGGCCATTCTGATGCTCTTTCGCCTACGCAGCGTCGAAAAGAGCGAGGTCGGTCCTTTCGAGTTCCTGGACAAACTCGAACTCAAGCGCGACTACGAACGACGCGGCGTACGTGTCGTGCCGGGCGCGTCGGCGAGGCGGGGGAGTTTCCTCAGTCCCGGGGTCATCTTGATGCCCAGTTACGTCAACATCGGTGCCTGGGTCGGACCCAATACAATGGTCGACACTTGGGCCACGGTGGGTAGTTGCGCCCAGATCGGCGCCAACGTCCACCTTTCGGGTGGTGTCGGCATCGGTGGCGTCTTAGAGCCGCCCAACGCCGTGCCGGTCGTGATCGAGGACGACGCCTTCATCGGCAGCCGGTGCATAGTGGTCGAAGGCGCCCGCGTAGGTAAGGGTTCGGTGCTCGGCGCGGGCACCATACTGAACCCTTCCATTCCCGTTATCGACGCCGCGACCGGAGAAGAGGTCTCACGGGGTCGCGTGCCCGACTATTGCGTCGCCATTTCGGCCAGTCGGCGGCGCGCGTTCGAGGGCGGCGAATTCTTCTTGCCCTGTGTCCTTATTATCCGGCGACTCAGCGAGGGCGAACGTCACGACAAGACGACGCTCAACGCGGTGCTGCGCGAGCACGGGGTGGCGACGTGAGTCGACTCGACGACGCTCTGGCCCTCGTGGCCATTGATTCGGTGAGTCGCAACGAAGCCACCTTGGCTCACCACGTCGCGACGGTGTTGTCGCGTAGTCCCCACCTCGACGTGGAACGCATTGGCGACAATGTCGTGGCGCGAACGACGGGGCACCACGCCACCCGTCTCCTCGTGGCCGGGCACCTCGACACGGTGCCCGGCATCGCCAGCGACGCCGTCATCGTCGACGATCAACTGCGCGGGGTAGGCGCCTGCGACATGAAGGGCTCGCTGGCCGTCATGGTGGAGTTAGCAACCAACGCCGCCCCGCGTTCGGTGGAGGTGACGTGGATCTTCTACGCCCGAGAAGAGATTTCGCGGAGTGAGTCGGGACTGCTCGAGATCGCGCAACTGCGCCCCGACCTGCTCGACGCGGACGTCGCCTTGCTCGCCGAACCAACAAATGGGCGCGTCGAGGCCGGTTGTCAAGGCGTGCTGCGGGTCCTCATCGACATGGTGGGCGTGCGAGCTCACACGGCGCGCCCCTACACCGGACGAAACGCGATTCATCGGCTCGGCGACGTCATTCAACGCGTAGCCAGTTATCAACCTCGAACGGCGACCTTGGACGGCATTGCCTACGTCGAACAACTCCAGGTCGTCGAGGTCCGCGGGGGAGTCGCGGCCAACGTTGTTCCCGACCACGCCAGTTGTGCTCTCAACCACCGCGTTGCCCCCGACCGCACGAAGGACGACGCCGCAGCGTCGTTGGTCGCGTTCCTGGGCGATCTCATCGATGACGGCGACTCGTTCGCAGTGACCGACTGGGCGCCGCCGGCTGTGCCGGCCCTCACGAACGAGCGCCTCGCTTCCTTGGTGTCGTTGACGGGCGAGAGTGCCCTGGGCAAGGTCGGCTGGACCGACGTGGCGACCTTTACCGAACTGGGCATACCGTCGACCAATTTCGGTGCTGGCGATCCACTCCTCGCTCACCGCAGCGACGAGTTCGTCACCCGTTCCCAACTCGACGACTTCGCCACGGTGCTCGACGCGTGGCTGGCCTAGACGCGGTTGCTTCGTCTCGCGTCGGCTTCGCTCCACGGGGCCACCGTGTCGGACGACGTCGTTTCCACGCTGTCGCCGGAACATATCCGCCAGTTCGTGGTGTTGCTCTTTTGGCGAACGCCCGATGATTCGGGCGAGGGCGATGAGAACGAAGTCGTCGAAGGTCATATGGCCTACCTCAATCGAAAGGCGACCTGCGGTCTATGCCCCGTCTTGGGTCCCTTTGGCGACGAGCAACCTCTACGTGGACTTTCCATCTTCAACTCGACCTCGATTTACGAAGTACGCGCACTGGTCGCCACTGATCCCGCGGTAATGGCGAGGTGGTTGACTGCCGAGGTGCGACCGTGGTGAGGTGTCAGCGGCGCGGCGCTGCCCGCTTGATGCTTGCGACGATTTAGTAGCTGCGAAGAACGGAGATGACCTTGCCGATGAGGAACACGTCGCGCGCATCAAACTCCATGGGTTGCATCGTCGCGTTCTCCGGCTTCAGCACCACTCGTGATCCCTGAGGGAAATAGCGCTTCACGGTCGCTTCGCCGCCCGGAATTTCCGCCACCACGATCTCACCCTTGTTCGCGGTGGCCTGACGCTGGACGACGACGTAGTCGCCGGGAAGAATGCCGGCCTCGATCATTGACTCTCCCCGTACTTCCAACACGAAGCTGTCACCTCGGCCCGCAAACTGCTCGGGAATCGACATCAGTTCGTGTTTGATCTCCTGGGCAAGCACGCCGGTACCGGCAGCCACGTCACCGACGAAAGGTATGTAGCGAATCTTCTGATTGGCAGCGGGATTTTCTATGTCTAGACGAACGGTCAAGGTTCGGGGCTGTTGTGCGTTCTTTTCGATGTAGCCGGCCCGCTTCAATACTTCGATGTGGTTGGCGACCGTGGCCGGCGACTTCAGGCCGACGTGGTCGCCAATTTCACGGATGGTGGGCGGAAAGTTGCGCTCCCGCTGGCAGGTGACGATGAATTCGAGGATTTGTCGGCGCATGGGAGTGAGGACTTCGGCCACGGAGATTCCTTTCGGTACGAACAGTTGTTCGCACTTTAACCCGTTCCGGCGACAGAATCAAACACCTGTTCGCTTTACTTCACGGCGAAATTTCGTTTGGTATGAAACAATTTCAATCGTTGAAGCAAGGTTGCCGCGTGCTCGCGCGCACGATGACCGGCGTTTTCGACGCGTTGCCGGCAGGTTTCAAGAGTGCTTCACGGTGATGAAGTTGATCGGGAAGCGCGTACCCCGACCGAAAATTTCATTCACCCGATGCTAGGTTTCACGAATGGCGAATGCCGAATTGTTCCGAGAGGGGAATGAATGAAATTAGGGATGAAGAAGATTGGCGTGGTCACCGCGACCGCGGCTCTGGCCTTGTCGGGCGTCGTAACTGTCGCCTCGACTGGTGCGGGAGCAGCAGCGAAGCCTGCGAAGCTGAAGACGTACGAGATTGGTTATCAGGGTCCGCTTTCGGGTGGTAACCAAGCGACGGGTCTGTACGAAAAGTATGGCGCGCAGCTCGCGGTGAAGCAGTGGAACGCGAACAGGAAGCGCAAGTTCAACATCAAGCTTGTGCCAGGTGACGACCAGGGTGACCCAACCATCGCTCCGTCCGTAGCCACCGGTTTCGTTCTCAACAACAACTTGTACGCGATTGTCGGACCGGCCTTCTCCGGCGCCACCGTTGCTTCGATGCCGATTTACGGCGCGAACCACGTGGCCATGGTGAGCCCTTCGGCTACCCGTGTGTCCATTACTCAGAAGGACCCCACGGCGAGCCCCTCAGGCCCGCTCAACACCTACCACAACTTCTTCCGAGTCGTGGCGAATGACGGTGTGCAGGGTCCTGCTGACGGTGCGTACCTTCAGAAGAACTACGGCAAGGGCAAGATTCTCGTGATCTCCGACACCAGCACCTACGGTGCCGGTCTCGCCAGCCAAGTGGCCGCTGCGGTCACTGCCGGTGGTGGCTCACTCGCGAACGGTGGTCAGGTTCTTGGCCTTCCGTACTCGAACGCCTGCACCGCGGGTGGTACGGGTACGAGTGACGCCGTGACGGCGAGCCTTACGGGCGTGACGGCGATTTTCTACGCCGGTTACTACTGTGACTTCGCTCAGGTCACCGACAACCTCGTGGGCACCCAGCACTTCACGGGCGCCATCATGAGTGGTGACGGAAGCGACGAACCTCAGTTCATCACGTCACTGTCGACGGCTGCTGACGGCAACGGTGTCTTGTTGACGTGCGCATGCTCGAACAACCAGACTGCCGCGTGGACTGCTCAGTACACGGCCGTTGCTCACGAAGCTCCCGGTCCCTACGGTGCTGAGTCGTTCGACGCCGCCAACTTGGTCATGAACGCTATGGCCAAGGTCAAGGGCACGATGACCCGTTCAAAGGTGCTGGCGCAGATCAAGGCCATCACGTACAAGGGCATCACGAAGACGATCAAGTTCAACGCTGCAGGTGACGTAAAGGGCACGGCAATCTTCGTGAACAAGGTCACTGGTGGCAAGATCGTTCAGTTGGGGCTTGAGTAACCACTAGTTTTTCGAATTGTTGTAGAAGGCCGGCTGCTCTC
>JANXXO010000044.1 GCA_025350565.1 Acidimicrobiaceae bacterium | reverse complement strand
GGCGTTACTCCGCGTTACTGGTAACCACTACCCCACTGTTGTGCGCCGCATTATTCGTTGTGGGTATGTCACTCGCCCACTGACGTCACGGTAGTGCGGGTTCACGTCGGCCCTCCGGCTAGGAATCTCTGGATGATGTTTCGTTGTACGCATGCGACATAGTTGTTGAATGAAGGAGAATGATGAACATTCGATGACTAAGAACCGTGCGCTTGTCGACGGAAATAAGCGACTTGCGTGGCTCAACTCTTTACGATGGTGCGTAATCGCTCCTTCGCGTCACTCACCGAATTGTAAATTCTGAATGAGGAAGCCCCCGGGTTGGCGCCGCAATCTCACTACGCAGCGAGAGTTTTCTAATGTGCGATCCGCCAGTCACGTTCTCGTCGCGTCGGCAATTATTCAACGCATTCCTCGAAGCGCGCACCCATGGATCTTAAAGAGCGCCGCACTACATTGGTTCTCGTGAGACCGATCCTTCACGCAGGGAGAACTTATGCTCTCAAAGAGTTCAGGGACTTCGGAGACCATCATCCCAATGTTGGACCCTACTTATGCGTGGCGAGTCTCCAGTACTTCCTAACGCAATTGGTAGTCGCCCTTCAATGGTCACCCCCTTACAGCATCAGTCAAAACACCATCAGCGATCTGGGCAATACGGTGTGTGGCAATTTCAATGATCGACACGTGTGCTCACCGCTACACGAGGTGATGAACTTTTCCTTCATGCTTCTTGGCGCGACGATGGTCATTTCATGCCTGTTGGTGCATCGTCTCTTTTCAACCGAGCGCTCTCGTTGGGTCACGCTCGGCTTTTCATTGTTCGCGATCGGCGGTGTTGGGGTAATGCTGGTGGGCGGCATCCCCGAAAACAGCGTTCCTCTCTTCCATGGTGTTGGTGCGGCATTGCCTTTCATTTTCGGCAACATTGGCATAGTCCTCTTGGGAAGATATCTGGCGGCACCACTCGCATTTCGTCTCTTCACTCTGACGTCGGGTCTAGTTGCGCTCACGGCATTGGTGTTCTACGCAACCGGTAGCTTTCTCGGGCTCGGTGAAGGTGGACTTGAACGTATCGTTGCGTATCCGCAAACGGTCTGGTTGATTGGCCTCGGTGTCTTTCTGTTGAGAGGAAAATTCCAAATTGGCGGTGAGGTGCGATGAGGTCGGGAAGGGCGCAAGAAAGTTGGCTGAGAGAGTTGCAAATAGTCTCAACTGACGATCAGCCATTCGCGTTCTGAAGACAGACTTCCCGGCCAATGATCCATGACTCGTTCAAATGATTTACACTCCTGCTTCAAGACGTGACTTCAATGCGGTGTGCAGGTGAAAGTGTCTTTAAAGGAGTGCAAGCGTTATGCCATCCTTCACTACCCACCGGGATTTATTATGCGTCCACCGGACCGTCTCTGCCGGTTGGACTCGTCCGTGCAGGAGGGGACTTCACGTCGTTAAATGTAATCTCGCAGTAGGGAAAGCAGTTGACGTTGCACGCGCCGATGCAACCGCGGAGCATGCCGTAAGCCCCACGTTCCTACCGCGAAATTTGCTCGGTTCTCGCATGGCCGACGCTCGGCAAGTGGGTGACGCTGCACAAAACGATCGGCACATCTCGCCATTTCTGCCTCGGCATCAGAAAAGAAGTCCAGGTCGCCCATTTGGCGATTTCGAGGCGGTAACACCGCCCCCATTGCCGCGCATGCCAATTCAGACGGCAGGGTCGTCCATGATCACGCGCACCTCTTGGGCACATCGGCAGGCCGCCGCGAACTTCACCGCCCACTCCACCGCCTCCTCGCGTGAGCTCACGTCGACAATCGCGAAGCCACCGAGTACGGCCTTGGTCTCGGGAAACGGACCATCGGCAATCGTCCCGTCTGGCGCCACGACGCTCGACCGTTGCGATTCCAACCCACCCCCAAACACCCACGCTTGAGCGGCTTGAGCTTCGCGGACAACCCGATGAGCTGCCTCACTGACGGCTTCCCAATCCTCTTCGGGAAAGTGCATCGTGCCATCATCAAATGAAATCAGATACTGCGTCATCCGTATCCCCCTATTCAAAAACTTCGCTTTCGGAACGATGCCCACTGTAGTTTTGCCCGAGCCGTCAGCTCTTCACTTCTTCGGCGTCTCGAAACATGGGACCCGACGTTGAGCAAGAATGATGTGTCTACTGAATCGACGTCTGCCCTCGAATCTTCCCGATTCGTTGCGGGTCGTTCGTGGACTCATGTTAATCGTGCTGGTGCTGCTTGGCCTTTCCACCTCACGTGGGCTTTCGGCTCGCCGTCCCGTACCGTGACCGCGCCATCCTGGCAGATGCGGTGACCGGAACCAACGAGGTTCCGCCTCGCTCCGCCCGTCTCACAGTGGCCGGCGCGCTTCTCGTTGGCGCCACGTTGGCCGTCGACCAACCAACGCTCCCCCGTGCCGCTCGAGTGTGGGGACTTCGCACAATGGGTTGGGTCTTAGGATTGAATCCTCGGACTCTTCAACGAGACGGCGTTGATTGCACCCGGCAAATTTCGCCGAATTTTCGACGATTGGACCGTACGCGGTATGCGCCGCAATGTCTCGGGCTGGCGTTCGGGGCACTACTGCTCGCGCGAGAGCGGTAACTAGTCGTGGATTCCCGGCGGGTCTTCGCCGACCACGCCGTCGATCGATTCACGCAATAGGTCCGCGTGTCCGACGTGGCGGGCGTACTCTTCGATCAAATCGACCACTGTTCGGCGAAGACTGGGCGCACGACCGTCGGGCCACTTTTGCTTCATCAACTGATCGAGCCCCGCTCGATCAATCGCGTCGGAGACGTTGCGTCGCGATTGATCGACCATCCGTTGCCAGAGGTCATAAAGAAACGACGGATCGTCGGTCGCTGCCGACGACCATTCCGCGTCGACATCACTCTCCCAGTCCAAGGCATCGAAGGGCGGCACGTGTTGATGCTCCAGCAGGCGGACGGAGAAGTAGTAGTCCTCTACCAGGGCGAGGTGCTTCAGAAGTCCGCCAAGCGTCATTGACGACGCGCCCACCGTGGCGCGAAGCGCCTCAGCGTCCAGACCGCCCACTTTCCACGCGAACGTCGCCCGCTGACGATCGAGTGATCCCAGCAACGTGGCGACTTCGTCACCGTGAATTGGTGGTTCGGGCCATTCGTCAAGTCCGGCGTAGTTCATGGCGCGAGCATAGGTCGCTACGGTGACACGATTCCGACCGACCGTAGGGCGCGGTGCGCCACCATGTGATCGATCGGTGGAAACTACGATGACTACTGAATACGAAAGGTGCGCCGGGAAGACTGGTCGGCAAAGGAATGCCTCCATGCGCGCGCAGTCACAACGACCCGACGGGAGTGATCGTTCGCTCCTCGTCTCGGCCTTTCGCCTTTCGCTCCTCAGTGTTCTCTGGACCGTCGTCTCGAGCTCCCTCGCGGTGGTGATCGGACTGCGCGAGAGGGCCTTCGTACTCGTCACTTTCGGGGCCGTGGGCATTGTCGACTGCGTCGGGTCGGTCGCTCTCGCGCTGCACTTCGCGCACGCTCTTCGACGCGACTCGACGTCGCGGCGACTCGAAGCGATTGCTCACCGAATCGTGCTCACGGGCCTATTCGCCGTGGGCGTCGCGGCGGTGGTGGCGGGTGCGCTGCGATTGACCAGTAGTACGATTGGGTCCTCTTCCGTGGTCGGCACTGTCCTGGCTGGGTCGTCGTTCGTTGTACTCTCCGTCTTGGCCCTACGGAAGGTCGCGGTAGCGCGACGACTTCCCAGTCCCCCGCTTCGCTCGGACGGCCAGCTCTCGGGCGTCGGCGCCGGCCTCGCGGCCGTGACGCTGGCCGGGACTGTCCTCGAAAGTTCCCTCCATATTTCTTGGGCCGACGGCACGGCAACACTCACGCTCGGCCTCGTGGCCGTCGTGACGTCGGTCGCCACCCAGCTTCGTCGCGACAGTTCTTGATTCCGCCGGGCGGCGCTTGGGCAACGTTCGTCGTTTACGGACAACTCGCTGCGTAGGCGGGCGTACCCGGTTGCAGGGCCTCGCCGGAGTTGGCGTGCACCATGAGACAGGATTCGTCAACGGCCACGAACTGACTGGCCGGAATCTGCTTCAGCTGGTCAACTTCGTCGTAGGTCCATCGCCGGTCGGCGGTGCCTTGGAAGTACCAATTGCTGCCGTTGTCGGCCAGGATGAGACCGTAGGTCTTCATGGTGGTCAGCACCGTTTGGCAAAAGGTCGAACACGTCGATGCCGACAAAGTGAAGGACGCGTTGAGGCGAAAGCGCGCGCCCATCGGCGGACAGTTGGTGTTGGCCTGTCCGGCTTGGTGGCGCGCCGGCCAGAGAAAGGACGACTGCGAACAGTTGGCCGTGAATCGCAACGCGTGATTTATGGTCCGCGACGCCACTTCGTCGTAGTTCACCAACCCCGCCAGGATGGGCAGGCCTGCCGCGTCGGCCGACGTCCAGTTGGCGGGGCGAAGGGCATTGGCGTGCAAATTCCAGATGGCGCCCGAGCCCGCGGTCGATCGGCCGCCGGGATGAAAGATGGTGCCAAAGGTCTCGAACAGTGTGCACGGCGCCGACGATGCCGTGCGGTGGGGGTCGACCATTATCGCGTGGCGATCCGATCCCCCTTCGATCGGCGTTGACGCGGTGAGCGGGTACGGCCGGCGATCGCTTTCGGAGGCGTACTGGAAGGTGAGTCGCGCAAAGGTCGTTGCGCGAGGCACCACTGTCCAGGGGATGCCGTAGGGCTGTCGGGGATTACCAGATGGTCCGTAGTCGGGGTGGAGATTGATGGTCGACGAGTTCATTGACGACATCCACGTCGCACTGTTGGCGTCGACGGGCAATGTGGTGATGGGCGTATTCCACACGTTGTTGGCGGGGAAGGCCGGGCAGTGCGTCCCGGGCAGGAGTTGGCCGCCAGTTCGTGCGCCCAACGTCGTGGCGGCCGTACCGCGCCCCACGGCCGTCGCGACTCCAGAGGAGTTGACGACCGCCGCTACCAGGAGCGCCACCAGTGCGGTCGTGGACGCCCATCGCCGCGTCGTCGTTTGAATCGTTGCCAAAGGCATACCGCCGTTTTAGCCGCCGTTGCCGTCGCCGGCTCATCATTGTCAAGGAGTTGATGTCGCGCTGCGTCGTACCACGCAGGGTCGTTGCCGCAGCGCGTCACGGTGGGGGCTTCGGCATCAGCGTTTATGCTCGCGCCGATGAGTGACGCCCTATCCGTTGACCACGCCCGCGCGGACGACGCATCCCCCACTGACCAAGGGTCGCATCGACTCGCTCGACGTTGGTGGACCTTGACTGCCGTCTGTGGCGCCACCTTCATGTTGCTGGTCGATATCACCATTGTCCAGGTTGCCCTACCCACCATTCAGCACCGACTGGGGGCGAGCTTTTCGGACCTGCAATGGGTGATTGACGCCTACGCCTTGGCGTTGGCGACGCTGATACTGACGTGGGGATCGCTCGCTGACCGATTCGGGCGCAAACGCATCTTCGTGCTCGGTCTGGGCGTCTTCACCGTTGCCTCCTTCTTGTGCGGCATCGCGACCACGTCCACGTTCCTCATTTGGGCGCGCGCGCTGCAAGGCATTGGTGGCGCCGCCATGTTCGCGACGGGACTGGCGCTCATTGGTCAAGAGTTCACGGGCGTGGAACGTGGCAAAGCCATCGCCGCGTGGGGCGCGACGGTGGGAGCGGCGACCGCCGTCGGGCCACTGGTCGGCGGGGTGCTCACGAGCGGACTCGGCTGGCGCTGGATATTTTTCGTGAACCTGCCACTCGGTGTGGCGGTGGTGTGGCTGGCGCTGCGCAAAATGGTGAACATCGGCGACGCCGGCGCCGAGCGGTTGGACTTCGCCGGACTGTCCACCTTCTCTACCGCGATGTTCCTGCTCGTCTACGCGCTGATTCGCGCGAACTCGCTCGGCTGGACGAGCGCAACGATTCTGTCGTTGTTGGTCGCCGCGGTCATGGTCCTGGTGCTCTTCGTCATCGTCGAACAGTTGCAGCAGCGTGCGATGTTCGATCTTTCGCTCTTTCGGCGCCCGTCGTTCGTGGGGGTCTCGCTGGCGATGTTGTTGGTAGGTGCGGGCATGTTCGCCGTCTACCCTTACATCACCTTCTATTTGCAGAACGATCTGGGCTACTCGCCCCTTCAAGGTGGCCTGCGGTTGCTGCCGTCGACGGTGCTCTCCTTCGCCATACCACTCTGGTTTCGTCCCATCGCCGAAAAGTTGGCGCCTCGCGTGACCCTCGGACTCGGCATGGCCATCACTTCGCTCGGACTGAGCACCATGATCTTGGTCACCTCCACTTCCACGTGGCTCGTCCTCATACCGGGCCTTCTCCTCACCGGCGCCGGGGTCGGTCTCGTCAATCCGGCCATCGCCCGCATCGCCCTGGGCGTCGTCGCCCCCGAACGAACAGGTATGGCGTCGGGGATCAGCAACACCTTTCGCACGGGCGGCCTCGCCATTGGGGTGGCCGCCCTCGGTGCCCTCTTCGAGCGAAAGGTCACCAGTGCGCTCGCGCTCTCGCTGGGTCACCCCGCTCCGCAACTGGCCAAGATCGTGGCGTCGTCGGGTGTCGCGGCGGCGATTACGGCCGGCGCCGGGACGTCCGGTGTCGCCACCGCGTCACGCGTAGCCTTCGCCTCGGGTATGCGACTCATCTTCATTTTGGCCACCATCGCCGTGGCGATCGGCGCCGTGCTCGGGTTCTTCCTCGTCCATCCCCGGGACTTCCAAAGCGCCTCACCCAACTAGGCGGCCGTCGCTACCAGCGACTGAGTCGTCCTTCCGCCGGTCTACGTAGCAGCGTGTGGTGAACTGTCTCGAGACGAAAGAGGTGCTGGTCATGGGTGATCGGATCGAAGGCAAAGTCTGCGTGGTGACGGGTGCGGGGTCGGGCATCGGACGCGCGTCGGCCATCCGTTTGGGCGAAGAAGGTGGTCTGGTCCTCTGCGCTGACGTCAACGGCGACGCGGCCAACGCCACAGCCGAAGTCGTTCGCGACGTGGGCGGCACCGCGGTGGGTCGACGCGTCGACGTGAGCTCGAGCACCGAGGTCGACGCCATGATGACCAGCACCCACGAACGCTGGGGCGCAGTGCACGTCCTCGTGAACAACGCGGGCGTCAACCTTCCCGGCGTGTTGCACGAGGTCTCCAACGAGACCATCGACCGCACGCTGGACGTCAACGTGAAGGGTCAGATTTACGGTTGTCGGGCCGTGATTCCCTTGATGCTCGCCCAAGGAGGGGGCTCGATCATCAACATGTCGAGCGTGAACGGCCTCGTGAGTGAGCCCTTTCTTTCGGTGTACTCGGCGTCCAAGGGCGCCAGTGTGATGCTGACCAAAGGGGTGGCCCTCGACTACGCCAAACGGGGCATCCGCTGCAACGTCATCTGCCCCGGCTGGGTCGACACGCCGATTAACTACGCCCACGCCGAGCTCCTCGGAGGACTCCAGCACGTCTACGACACCATCGACAGCTTTCAACCTATTGGACGGCCCGGTGAACCCCGCGAGATTGCCCACGTCGTACTGTTTCTCGCGTCGGACGAGTCGAGCTTCATGACGGGCAGCGTCCTCGCCGTAGACGGCGGCATGACGTCGCAGTAACCCAATCTCCAACCAGCACGCCCCTGCACCGGCGACGGTAGCACCGCTACTGCTTCGACGCCGGGATCAGAGAATCCAGTACCGACGCCACCGGTCGTGCTCGTCGTCACCGTCCAGTACGGCATCGAGCACTCCCGCGCAACGCTCGATCACCGTGAAGGATCCAACGTTCGAGTCGCCGCAGTACATCAGGACCGGTCCCACCCCTTCGGCCCGCGCCACGACCAGCGCCCGGCGAAGGATCTGCGTGGCGTAGCCCCGGCGGCGAAACTCGGGTCGTACGTAGTAGCCAATATGACCGCCTCGGGTCGCGAAGAACTCGTTCAGTTCGAACCGCACCGAGGCGCGGCCGACCAACTCGCCGTTCACCTCCGCGGCCAACTGCTCGCCGCGCACGCGGTACGTCGAAGGGTGAAGGCCCAGGCGCTGATCAGCGTTGTGCTGAAGGAACTCGGCCCAGGTCATCTCGGGCTCGAGACCCAAGAGGAGTTGAGCGCCGTCGCCGAGTGAGACCTCGTGGGCCCGACGCGCGACGTCCTCGTCGTTCGCGCGGTAGGGCCGCAGGCGTAGCGTCATGGAGCAAGAGTATGGCGACGACCGTCGTTCGTCGCTACGGGTCCAACTCGTCGAGCGTTCGCGGTGCGATGGTGAAGTTGAAAGGTACCGTACCGGCGTCAATCAGGCGGTGACCTCCGTCGACACTGATGGTGGCCCCGTTCACGTAACTGGCGTTCGGACCCAGGAGCCAGACAATGGCCTGGGCGACTTCTACGGCGTGGGCCGGGCGACCCAACGGCACCAGTTTGCTCAGCTCGCGGTAGGCCGACTCGACATCGAGGCCCACGATTGAAGCGAAGGCGGCCATCTCGGCGTCGGCCATCTCGGTCCTGGTCCACCCGGGATTGACCACGTTGCAGCGCACCGGGCGTTCCCCTCGACCCTCCTCCACCGCGAGCACGTATCCCAGTTGGGCCATGCCCGCCTTGGAGACCGCGTAGGCGGCGGCACCCTGCGGTGCGCGGTCGGCGGCGACCGACGCCACCATCACGATGGAGCCGCCCGAAGTTCGCAGGGCCGGCAGTAGTTGACGCGTCACGTCAAAGGCCCCGGTGAGATTGATGGCAATGGTGCGGTTCCACTCCTCGAGGGTCGCCGCGCCCACCGAGCCCACGAAGTTCACGCCGGCCGCGTTCACCAGACCCACCAGGGGCGTGGGGATCGAGGCGACCGCTTCGCGAAGTCGTTCGTTGTCAATGATGTTCGAGACATCACCGGCGAAGGTGTCACAGCCCGTCGCCGCGGCGACCGCATCCAACGCGTCGCGGCGACGCCCCATCGCGAGCACCTCGTAGTCGGCCTCGCGCAATAACGCCACGGTGGCGGCCCCGATCCCGGAGCCGCCACCGGTCACGACGACGAGACCCTGAGTCAATTAGAGACCCGTCTCGGTGAGTTGGTGTTGCAGGGCGTGGTCACCGGCCGCTTCCACGTTGGCCGGATGAACAACGACGTTGAAGATGAGCCAGACGAGAATGACGACCAACCCAATCAACCCGAGGTTTCGACCCCAGAGGGCGGTGCCGGTGGGGGCGAGCCCGCTGATGAACTGCGCGGCGATTCCCCCGGCCGAGATGAGGAAGCCGAGGACGGCCGGAATGATCCCTTTACCTAACGTTCCCTCTCGGATGAACATTCGCACCGCGGCAACACAGAGGATGGCGTAGATGAGCGAGATGAGGAATGATCCGAAGGCCGACGCGATGAGGAACATCCAGAAGGCGTCGAAGGGCACCGAGGTATTGGTGGTCGCGTTCTTCCAGTTCCAGATGAGGCCGGCCAACACCATGAGGACGACCATCAGACCGCTGATGGAGAGGGTGCCGACGATGGGTACCCGACGAGGCGAGACCTTGGTGAAGGCCTTGGGCAGAAGGTTGTCACGCGAGAGTGCGAACAGACCCCGCGCGCAGGCCGCCGAAAAGCCAATGGCGATGCCGATGATGTCGAGCATGATCGCGATGCCGATCAAGGCACTCAGCCAACTTCCAACGTAATGAGTCGCGATGGCTTGGAAGTCGAAGGGAATCTTCTGGGGACCACCCGATCCAATGGTGCCGATGTACTGGGTGACCAGGTAGATGACCGCGGTGATCAAGATCACCGTAAAGACGGCAATGGGAATGGAGCGCTTCGGTTTGGCCGTTTCCTCGCCCAACACGGCGGCCAGCTCGAAGCCCACGAACATGAGGATGGCGAAGAGAAGTCCTTTGAAGACCGATCCGCCTGACGCGATGTGATTGGGCTCGAAGACCGAGAAGTGGTTACCCGACACGCCGCCCTTGGCGATGACGGCAATGGCCAAGATGATGAAGGGGATGATGGAGAGCGCGACCACGGTGAGTTGGGCTCGCACCGAGAAGGTGATGCCGAGCACGTTCACCGCCGTCACGATGATGATCAACGCCACGCCGAAGACCCACCACCCGACGTTCTGATGAAATTCGGTCTGCCAGAAACCGGTGGCGGTGAAGCCAAAGGCCATGGGCAGGCCGCCCACCAGGAAGGCGTAGGCCAAGAAGTAGGCGGCCGCTCCGAAGATCGCCGTCCGCTTGCCGAGGGTATGGGCGAGGAACTCGTAGACCGCGCCGGCGCCGCTGTAGCGCTTCGCGAACTCGCTGATGACGTAGCCCAGACCGAGAATGCCGACCATGGTGATGAGCACGACGAACGGACCGACGCCGCCGGCCAATCCGGCCAACGCGCCGCCAATGACCGCCGCCGAGAAGATTGGCCCTACCGCCATGGACTGCGCGACGCAGTCGGTGGTGGTGAGGTTCCCCGAACCTTGACCTAGAAGTACGCCGCCATCATTTTCCATCAAGTCCCCCATTGATTGAACAGTCCGCTTGTTGTGTGCCAACCGTAAGGACTCAAACGACTAAAGTCAAGCACCTCGCGCGGAGGCGAGAAAGTCGACCACTCGACGACAGACGTCGGGCACGTGCTCCAACTCATCGGTGAACATGGAAGGTTTGAAGCAGATGGTCGAGTAGCCGAGTTCGAGCTGCTCGCGTACGCCGTCCAAGGCCACGTCGAGCGACGCCACCTGTTGCGCGGTGGCGAACGATCCGCGGATGCCTCCCACCATCTCGATCTCCTCCCGCGTACGTCCCGCTCTCGCTAACGCGGCGTCGAGGCGCACTAACTCCGCCGTCGTCGGACGACCGAGGGGGTTGAATCCCGATCCGTAGGTGGCCAAACGATGCGCCACGGCGTCGTGCACCGTGGATCCGCCAAACCACAACGTCGGTCCTCCCGTTCGCCAAGCCTTCGGTTCGACCCAGACGTCGTCAAAGTCGTAGAAGCGACCGTGAAAACTGGCCGGCGACGTCGTCCAGACGCGGCGCCACACGTCGAGCTGCTCGTCCAAGATGGCACCGCGCGTCGAGAACTCCACGCCCAAGGCGGCGTACTCGTCACGGTGCCAACTCACGGTGGGCAGCACCACCAATCGGCCTTCGCTCAAAAGGTCCAGCGTGCCGAGGTCCTTCGCGGTCACGAGGGGATGGCGCAGGGGCGAGATGATGGCGCCGAGCACGAGACGCAGCGTGGTCGTTCGTGCGGCGATCGCCGCCAAGAGGACGTAGGGACTCGGCCACCAGGTCGCGGGGTCCTGGTTACCGGGCAGCGCGTAATCACGCACATTGAGCGGTTCGCCGTGTTCGTTGGACGAGGGACCCAACACCACGTGGTCGCTCACCATCACACCGTCAACCCCGGCCGCTTCGGCGGCGACCGCGAGTTCCACGAGGTCGCGCAGGGTCGGGCGGGGACGAAGCGTCCAGTTCTCGGTGAGGACCAGCAGTGCCCGAGCGGCGGCCACGTTACTGCTTGCGAGCTAAGTAGTCGCTGCTTCGTTCGACCAGCCAGCGAAAGGTCGGATCGGGCTTGTCGAGCAGTTCGGGGTGCCACTGCACGGCCAAGACGTCGTGGCCGGGCAGTTCGAGCGCCTCGACGACTCCGTCGGGGGCCGTCGCCGACACGACCAGATCGTGCCCAAGAACCGCGAGGGTCTGGTGGTGCAGCGAGTTCACGTCGACCGTGGCCGGATAGAGCGAGGAGAGGAGCGAGCCTTCGACCACGTTCACCTGGTGGGTCCGTTCGCGTCCGTCGGTGTCCCACTGGGGATGACCCGATCCTTCGTCGAGTTCCACGTGTTGATGGAGCGTGCCGCCGTAAAAGACATTGGCGAGTTGAGCCCCTCGACAGATGGCCAGGATGGGCATCTCCAAGCGACGCGCCTCGCGAAAGAGCGCCAGTTCCCACTCGTCGCGGTCCGGTTCGATGGCCCCTAGATTCTCGTCGGCGTGGTGTCCGTAGCGATCGGGTTCGACGTCGGCGCCACCACTGAGGATGAGCCCGTCGATTCGGGCCAGCGTGCCCTCGACGTCACCGTCACGCGTGAGTTCGACCGGTAGTCCCCCGGCCGCCGCGACCGAGGCCGGGTAGTCCGAAAAGTGGAGGTCGAACTTGAGTTCGTACATGGCCTTGGGTACGTTATTCGCGAGCGCACTGGCCGGCCACCGCCGCCCCGACATGCCAATTAGCGGTCTGGTCATCTCCCCATAGTAGGAAGCCTTGAAACCCGCGCGCAACATTTCGTTTGGCCACGAACGAGTACTCTGTGGTTTCAAGGGGGTACCACGTTGCCCGACGCCACCGCCGTCGACATCACATCGCACGACACGTTCGTGCAAGGCGTGCCGCACGAGGTCTTTGCGCGCCTGCGCGCCGAGTCGCCCATTAGCTGGACCGAAGAGGCCGACGGAGGACGGGGCTTTTGGAGTATTACCAAATACGACGACGTGCTCTTCGCCAGTCGCCACACTGAGCTCTTCTCCAGCCGTCTCGGCATCCGCATGGAGGACATGAGCGACGAGGAGACCGAGGCCCGTCGCACCATGATGGAGATGGATTCTCCCGAGCACACCCGGCTTCGCCGCATTGTCGCGCGCCCCTTTACGCCGCGGGCCGTCGCCGACTACGAAGGAGCCGTTCGAGAGCTGGCGCAAGAAGTGCTCGCCAACCTGCAAGGACGCAACGAATTCGATTTCGTGAAGGACGTGGCACGCGAACTGCCGATGAAGATGCTCGGACGATTGCTCGGATTGCCGGACAACGACCTCGACTGGTTGGTCAGTCGAGGTGACGCTCTCATTGGCAACTCCGATCCCGATTTCACCGATTACGTGGTCGACCAGACGGACACCAGTGACTACCGACTGCTCCCCTTTCGCAGTCCCGTCGCCATTGAACTCTTCGAGTACGCGCAGCGCGCGCTAGAGGAACGAAGGGCCACGCCGACCCATGACGTCTTGACGGCGTTGCTCGCCCCCTCGAAGGATGGCGACACCCTGGACGACGCCACCCTGAAGAACTTCTTCACCTTGATGGTCGCCGCGGGCAACGACACGACGCGCTACACGATGACCGCCGGCACCCAGGTCTTCATGGAGCACCCCGAGATATTCGCGTCGATTCCGTCAATGGATAGCGCGCAGATGAAGCTGCTGGTCGACGAGGTCCTTCGTTGGGCCTCGACCACCATGCACTTTCGCCGCACCGTCGTCGAGGACACTGAGCTGCACGGCCAAAAGTTGAAGAAGGGCGACAAGGTCGTCATCTGGTACATCTCAGCCAACTTCGATGACGATCAGTTCGACGATCCCATGACCTTTGACCCCGCCCGCACGCCCAACGATCACGTGGCCTTTGGCTTGCACAGCGCCCATCTCTGTCTCGGCGCGCACCTCGCGCGCCTCGAACTGCGCGTCATGTTCGAAGAGATGGCCAAAGCCTGGTCCAGCATCGAAGCGGCCGGTCCGAGTGAGCGTTTCCGCTCCAACTTCATCAGTGGGACGAAACGACTCCCGGTGAAGGTGACCTGGCGTTAGTCGTTACAGGAACGGCAAGTACTCGCGGAGCTCCCAGTCGGTCGTCGCCCCGGTGAAACGGTCCCATTCGGCGCGCTTCACCGAGAGATGCTGCGCAACCAGTTGTGATCCCACGGCGTTCACCAGTTCCTGGTCGGCTTCGAGCGCGTCGAGCGCGTCGCTGAGCGTGGGCGGGACCCCGACCGTCGCGTCAATCGTGTCCAAGCCGTTGCCGGATTCGACCGGTCCCAGGGGCAGTTTGTTGACCACACCGAGTCGCGCCGCCTGCAAGACCGCGGCCATCGAGGTGTGCACCACGGCCGCGCCGTCGGACAGTCGATGCTCGAGTCGCGACCCCTCGCCTCGTTCGGGCGGTATTCGCACCGTCGCGCCGCGGTGGTCGTAACCCCAGTTGGCCCAGTAGCCCGAGAGCGACGCCGGACGCAGGCGCTTGTACGCGTTGACGTTGGGGGCGCAGAGACCCGCCAACGACTGGTGGTGCGCGAGCATGCCGGCCACGGCGTGCTTGGCGAGCTGCGAGACACCGTCCTCTTCGGCCGGATCAAAGATGGCGTTCTCCTCGCCCTCGTTGCGAAGAGAGATATTGAAGTGGAGACCCGACCCGCCGCGGTCCGAAAGGGGCTTACCCATGAACGTGAGCAGCAGTCCGAGGCGGTGGGCGACTTCGCGCGCCAAGACCTTGAAGAGAAAACCTTCGTCGGCCGCGGTCAGCGCGTCCGTGTAGCGAAGGGTGAACTCAAACTGTGGCGTGTCGTACTCGGAGTTGACCGATTCGAGGGGAATTGCTGCTTCATCGCAGGCCTTCCAAATGGCGTCGATCAGTCCGTGCGGGTCGACGCTCGGACCGGTCCCGTAGACGTAGGCGCCCGGGGTGTCAATGGGTCGCCAACCGCCGAGGCCGTCGGGTTCGAAGATATAAGCCTCGAACTCCATGCCAACGTAGGGGACGTAGCCGAGTTCCTTCCAGTCCGCAATGGCGCGGTGCAGGGCGTTGCGCGGTGCCACCTCCACGGGGCGACCGAGACGCGTGAGGTCGGCCACGACCACGCGGGTGTCGACTTCCCAACCTGGTCGGATGTCGTTGAGGTCGTAACTCGCGTCGAGGTCAGGCAGTCCCTCGCTCCAATTCGATCCCGGCGTCTCGGGCGTCATGCCCCGGTCGTAACCCAAAGCCCAGAGACCGGTGCAGTGACGTACGCCGTGGTCGGCCAGCGCGGCCGGTACGTACTTGCCCCGCGCGAGGCCGAGGTGGTCGGGCCACAGCACGCGAAGACGGTTGTACTCACTCGACATCTGGCCCCCTTGGGATACGTTGGGAAAAATAGCACTCCCAGCGGAGTCACCTACCAGGCAACTTACTATCGTGTGTAACAACGTTTAGATACAAACGACTCTGGGAGCGACGTGGAATATCGAAGAATTCTCCTCGACGGCTACGCGACGGACGTCGTCCTCGAGGGCGACACTTTGGTCGCTCGCGATGGGCGACGCGTGGAAGCGCAGACCGCCACGCACCTGGCCCCGGTCACCCCTTCCAAGATTCTCTGCTGTCACCTCAACCACGTCTCGCGGGTGCGCGAATTCGGCGTCGACTTACCGCCCGCGCCGACCTACTTTCACAAGCCCATTTCCGCCTTGAACAGTCACGGCGGGGCGGTGGTGCGACCCGCCAACTGTCACTACTTGAACTACGAGGGCGAAATCGCCATCGTCATGGGTCGCACGGCGCGGAATATCACGATGGCCGACGCCCCGCACTACATCGCCGGCTACTCCATCGCCAACGACTACGGACTGCACGACTTTCGTGACACCGACGCCGGATCGATGTTGCGGGTGAAGGGCGCCGACACCCTCTGTCCGGTCGGCCCGGGTCTCGTCACTGACTGGGACTTCACCCACAAGCAGATGCGAACGACCGTCAACGGTGACGTGCGCCAAGACGGTTCTACCGACGAGATGGCGTGGGACATGCACTATCTCGTCGCCGACCTCGCCCGGCTTATTACCTTGGTGCCGGGTGACATCATCTTGTCCGGCACGCCGGCGATCTCTCGACCGGTGGAACCCGGCGACGTCGTGACCGTCGAGATTGAAGGACTGGGAGCGCTCACGAACCACATCGTGGAGGGCCCGACGCCCGTCAGCGACGAAGTCGGCGCGCAACCCACCGCGACCGAAGAGGTGCGCTCGACGGCCCTGGGGGCCGAGTGGGAGTTCCGCGGGCAGCGTCGCCCGCGCGCCACGTCGCGTGACGAACTGCCGTTTCCCAAGGTCCATCCGAAGTTTCAGTCATGAACACTCCCCGCGTCGACGTGGACGGGGTGAGTGTCTCGCCCGATCACTACGTCAACGGGCATCGAGTTGCCTCGTCGCGAACCTTCGAGGACCGGTCGCCACTCGACTGGACCTGGAAGCTCGCCGAAGTCGCGAGAGGCGGTGCCCTCGAGGCCGACCTCGCCGTTGCCGCGGCGGTCGCGGCCTTTCCCGCCTGGGCGGCCCTCTCCCCCGAAGCACGCGGCGAGTACCTCGACCGTTTAGCTGACCTCATTGACCGCGATGTCGAACGGATCGCCCACGTCGAGTGCCTGGACATGGCCATGCTCGAAGAGAGTCTTCGTCTGCGCGTCATTGGTCGCGGCGCTCGCAATTTTCGCGCTTACGCTGAACTCGCGCGGACGTACGAATCACGGAGCTGGTCGTCCAACGGGACCGACAATACGGTCCTTCGCATGCCGGCCGGGCCGACGGTCGTCATCACGCCGTGGAACGCGCCCTTCATGTTGTCGACCTGGAAGTGCGCGCCGGCCCTGGCGGCCGGCAACACCGTCGTACTGAAACCGGCCGAGTGGTCACCACTCAGCTGTTCGATGTTGATGGACCTCGTGAGCGAAGCAGGCTTCCCGCCCGGCGTCTTCAATCTGGTGCAAGGACTCGGCGCCGAAGTTGGAGCGGCGCTGGTGAGCGACCCTCGCGTGCGGCGAATCTCGTTCACCGGTTCACCCGAGACCGGTCGATTGATTGGTGAAGCAGCGGCCAAGAACATCGTTCCCTTCACGGCCGAGTTGGGTGGCAAGGGTCCGTTTCTCGTCTTCGCCGACGCCGACCTCGACGCCGCGGCGCAAAAGGCGGCCGTCATGTTCGACGACGGTGGTCAGGTCTGTCTCGCCGGCACCCGACTGCTGGTGCACTCGTCGGTGCGCGACGAGTTCGTGGCTCTTTTCGAAGCCGCCACCAAGCAACACGTCCTCGGCGATAGTAGAGAGCGGGCCACGACGCTCTCGCCCCTCATCCACCCCGAGCACGTCGCGCGCGTCGACGGCTTCGTCACACGCGCGCGCGAGCACGGCGACACGATTCTCTTTGGCGGCCAGCGCGTTGACCACGAGGGCCTCTGGTACGAACCAACCTTGGTGGAGCCTCTCTCGAATGACTCCGAGATCGTCCAGCGCGAGGTCTTCGGGCCCGTCTTGACGCTCCAGACCTTTGCCAATGAGAGCGAGGCCGTGGAACTGGCCAACTCCACCCAGTACGGGCTCTCGGCCATTATCTATACGTCCGACGAGGCGAGGGCCGAGCGACTGGGCAGGCAACTGCGCGCCGGCACGATTTGGGTGAACTGCTTCCTCATTCGCGACCTCTCCGCACCCTTCGGTGGCACGGGTATCAGTGGCATTGGTCGAGAGGGCGGCGACTACGCGCTTGATTTCTACTCAGACTTGAAAACGTTGCAAATCAAGGAAGGAACGACCCATGGGTGAAATCGTCGGGGCGGGTCTCCTCGCCCACGTGCCCACCATTGTGCTGCCCGACGAACTGCGCCGAGAACTGAACAACGGCAATGAGAGCACGCTCTACACCGGTCTGCATCAACTGCGCCGTGAGGTCTTCGACGTGGTGAAACCCGATCTCGTGCTCGTCTTCGACAGCCACTGGTTCACGACCGTCGAGTTCGTGGTGACGTCCGCCGTACGCCGGCGGGGCTTCTTCACCAGCGAAGAGTTGCCGAGGGGGATGTCGAGTGTCCCCTACGACATGCCGGGCAGTCCCGAGTTCGCGCGCCTGGTCGCCACGATCGCCAACGACACCGACGACTGTTGGATCACCCCGATTGACAACGAACACCTGCCGGTGACCTACGCGACGTTGAACTTCCTTTCATTCCTTCAAGGTCCCGAATCGTGGGCCTCCATCGGGGTCTGTCAAACCGCCGAACCTCGTGACTTCGAGACCGTCGGCCACGTGGTCGCCGAAGCAATTCGCCAGAGCGACCTGCGGGTGATCTTGATCGCGTCGGGCGCCCTCAGTCACACCTTCCACAAACTTCGCAATCTGCGTAGCCACGAAGCCGCGCCCGAAGCGAATATCTACTCCGACGACGCGCGCCAATGGGATCATCGCGTGATCGACGCCTTGGTGCGCGGCGACCACGCCCAGGTGGTCAACGAAATGGACCAGTTCATGTCCGTTCGTCCCGAGGGACACTTCGCCCACTACCAAATGATGGTCGCCGCCCTCGGGGGCGCGGCCTGCACGGCGCCCGGACGGATGTACTCGGAGTACGAGAACTCTATTGGTACTGGTCAAGTCCACGTATGGTTTGACCAACCGACGAACGGTTGGACAGGACCGCAATGACGTTTCAGGGACTACCCTTTCCCCGCACCGCGACGGGTGACGCCTCACTGCTTCCTCCCGCGCCGTGGCACTACTCCGGTGATCTTCTGACTGTCGAGTACCGCACCGATCCCGCCAACGTGCGCGCCGTCTTGCCGCCCGACGTGGAGTTGGCCCACGAGGACGAAGACCCCGGCGCCGTGGCGTTCATATGGGCCGACTGGCAGAGCTGCGGTGACCACGGCGACGAACTGGTGGACCCCGTCCGATCGCAGTACAAGGAATCATTCGTGGTCGTGCGCTGTCGTTACGATGGCCAGCTCTACAGCCGTTGCGTCTTCATCTGGGTCGACAAGGATTTCGCCTTGGTGCGCGGCTACCTCCAGGGATATCCCAAGAAACTCGGCTCCATCCACCAAACGCGCCCCATCACCGTCGGTCGGGCCGGGCCGCGCCTCGAGGCCGGCGGGAAATTTGGCATGACCCTCGCCGCGGCCGACCGCCGACTCGCGAGCGCCACGGTGACGCTGCGCGAGCTCGCGCCGAGCAACGGCTTCGTGAACGGACACGCCATGTTGCATCACCGTTGGTTCCCGCGCATCGAGCTCGACGGCGTCGATTCCATGAGTGAGGTCGTCACGATGTCGGGCGTCAATCTCGACCTCGGACCGGTCTGGACCGGCGACGCCACGTTGGAACTCTTTG
Source organism: Acidimicrobiaceae bacterium (assembly GCA_025350565.1). Taxonomy (GTDB): domain Bacteria; phylum Actinomycetota; class Acidimicrobiia; order Acidimicrobiales; family RAAP-2; genus RAAP-2. Next base: position 3,229 of record JANXXO010000044.1, on the reverse strand, counting down.
CGGCACCGACCGAGGAGTTGGCCCTACTCGCTCCGCGAGAGATCATCGGCGGCTACTTTCGTTCGGTCGGTACGACCTTCGCTGGCGGCACCACGCTTCGAGCCAGTTCGTGAGTCGACGGATTGGTTCGGCCTCGCCCGCCGAAGTCCTCCAAGCGGAGAAGGACATCAAGGCACGGCTGAAAGGTCAGCACTTCGACTTCACGGCCATGAGTGCCGTGTCCAACGTCTACCGCGCTGGTACGGCCGTGCGCAATCACATGGAGCGAACGGTCCTCGCCGAGTACGACCTCAGTTGGGTGGCCTTCACGGTGCTGTGGATACTTTGGATCTGGGACACCCAAGAGACGGGGCACGTGGCCAAAGAGGCCGGCGTCACCAAGGGAACGTTGACCGGCGTCATCAAGACGCTCCAAACTCGCAAACTCATTCGACGGCTCCCCCACAAGGACGATCGCCGCAGGGTTTCCATCGAACTCACCGCGATGGGCGAGCGTCTCATCGAGACCCTCTTTCCGAAGTTCAACCAACACGAGCGCGTCGCGGTGGCGTCGCTCACGGCCAGCGAACAACGTGAACTGGCTCGATTGCTGCGCAAGGTGACGCACAGCATCGCTCTGTCCCACGACTGAGCAACGATGCAGTGCGTCGAAACGGCTAACGGTCCGCTGCATCCTCCGTGGGAATGAGGTGTCGCGCGGCTCGAGCTTCATCAACGCGAGAAACGGGCGTTGACTGTGGCGCCCGATGGAGGGACTCGGGATCGTCCACGGCGCGTTGCGCAATACGCTCAATCGCTTCGGCCAACTCGTCGAGCGTTTGGAGACTCTCAGTCTCGGTCGGCTCGAACATCAGGGCCTCTTCGACGATGAGGGGAAAGTAAACCGTCGGTGAGTGGAATCCCTCTTCGAGGAGGGCTTTGGCAATATCCAGGCCCCGCACGCCGTACTGGTTCTTGAGCGGCACGGCCGTCAACACGCACTCGTGCATGCAGACGCGGTCGAAGGCCGCGGGCAACGTAGCGCGAAGCCGGTGACGGAGCCAATTGGCGTTTAAGACGGCGTAGTTCGCCACCCGCGTGAGACCGTCACCGCCGTGGACATCGATGTAGGCGAGGGCTCGCGCCAACACCATGGCGTTACCGTGCCAGCCGTGTACCCGGCCAATCGAGTGGAGCGGTTTCACCCAGGCGTAGGAACCGTCCTCGCGCTGGGTGGCTTTGGGTCCGGGAAGGAAGTCCACCAAGCGGGCCGAGACCGCGACCGGTCCGGCACCCGGTCCGCCACCGCCGTGGGGCGTGGCGAACGTCTTATGGAGATTCATGTGGACAATGTCGAAACCCATGTCGCCCGGACGAACCACGCCCAAGATGGCGTTCAAGTTCGCGCCGTCGTAATAGAGCAGTCCACCCACCTCGTGGACGGCCGCGGCGATCTCGGTGATCTCTTCTTCGAAGAGACCGAGCGTGTTGGGATTCGTCAACATGATGCCCGCCACGTCGGGGCCGAGCGCGGCCTTCAGTTGCTCGAGGTCGACCAGTCCCCGGTCGTTCGAAGGGATCGTCGTGACCTCGTACCCGCCGAGGGTGACCGAGGCCGGATTCGTGCCGTGCGCCGAGTCAGGAATGAGGATTCGCTTGCGGGCGTCGCCGTTCGCCGAGTGAAAGGCGCGCATCAACAAGAGACCGGTGAGTTCGCCGGCCGCCCCGGCGGCGGGCTGTAAGGTCGCGGCGGCCATGCCAGTAATGGCGCACAACTTCGCTTCGAGCGTGGCGAGCAGTTCCAACCAGCCCTGGGTCAACTCCGCGGGCGCTGCGGGGTGAACCGAGTTGAGTCCTGGGTCGGCTGCGACGGCGTCACAGAATTTCGGGTTGTACTTCATCGTGCACGAGCCCAGCGGGTACATGCCCAGGTCGACGGAGAACTGACGATGCGACAAGCGGGTGAAGTGACCGACCAGGTCTCGCTCCGAGACTTCGGCGATGTCCACCACGTCGGCGTTCAGGTGGCCGCGTGGCACTAACTCGTCGAGCGGCGTCGCCGGGACGCCGGTGGTGCGAAGTTGAAACGCCGAGCGACCCGGCACGGACAGCTCGAAGATGGTGGGTTCGGTCCCGTTGCCTACCAAGGGCGCCGAGGCCGCTCGTCCGCCCGAGCGCGCGCGCGACGTCATTCGCCCACCGCCTTTCGAAGTACTTCGACGTAGTGGTCGATCTCCTCTTTGGTCCGTCGCTCGGTGACGGTGACGATCAACACGTTCTCACTGTCGTCCAGGGAGGGATCCTCGCCCATGGTGAGGGCGGCCGCCGCGACGCCCCCAAGGACGCCGTCGTTGGCCATGGTGAGTAGGACCGAGGAGGCGTTCTCGCTGAGCCGGACGGCGAATTCGCGAAAGAATGGCTGCGTCGACACGCGCTGCACGCCGTCGAGCTTCAGCAGTTCGTCGTGCAGGTAGTGCGCCCCCTGGGCGCAGCGCGTCGACACTTCTCGCAGACCGTGCGTGCCCAGCCAGCCCAATTGGATGGCCGCCGTCACGGCCATCAACGTCTGATTGGTGCAGACGTTCGAGGTCGCCTTCTCACGACGGATGTCTTGTTCGCGGGCGCGAAGCGTCGTCACGAACGAACGGCGATCGTTGGAATCGACGGTCTCGCCGACGATGCGTCCGGGCAGTCGGCGAACTTGTTCGTTGGTGCAGGCGAAGAGTCCGAGGAAGGGACCACCGAACGCGAGCGGGGTGCCGAAGGGCTGTCCTTCCCCCACGAAGATGTCCGCGCCCCACTGACCGGCCGTCTTCAACACGCCCGCCGCAATGGGGTCGGCGCCCACGATGAACAGTGCGTCACTGGCCACGGCCACGGCTTTGGCGACGCTCAAATCTTCGAGCACGCCGAGGTAGTTGGGGTAGGCGGCCACGATGGCGGCGGCGCCTGATGCGTCCACGCTTCCCCAGTCAGTGACGCCGTCCACCAATGGGACGACCACGATCTCGTGTCCCGTACCCTGGGCGAACGTGGCGACGACCTCGCGCCAATGTGGATGCACCCCGGCCGAGATGACCATCTTTGAGCGATGGGTCGCTCCGTGCGCCATGTTGAGACCTTCGACCAAACCGGTCGCGGCGTCGTAGAGCGAGGCGTTGGGAATGGGCAGCCCACTGAGGCGCGCGACCAATGTCTGATACTCGAAGATGGCCTGCAATACGCCTTGGGCGACTTCGGGTTGGTAGGG
>JANXXO010000001.1 GCA_025350565.1 Acidimicrobiaceae bacterium | reverse complement strand
GAAGTGGACGCCTTCAACGCCACCGTCACCGACTGGGAGCGGTATCGGGGGTTCGAACGCCTATGAGTCGCCACGACGTCCTCAACCCGTCGACCGAACAGTCGGTCACGTCCATTGACCTCTTCGACCTCGAGGCGACCGACCGGGCCATCGCTCGAGCCCAGCACGAACTGACTACGTGGAAAGCCGTCGCCCCCGCCGATCGAGGCCGACTCCTTCGCCGTTTCGCCGACGTCGTCGATCGTCACCTCGAGGAGTTGGCCCAGTTGGAGGTGGCCAACTCGGGACACACCATTGGAAATGCCCGCTGGGAGGCGGGCAACGTGCGCGACGTCCTGTCGTACTACGCCGGAGCGCCGGAGCGTCACAGCGGCAAGCAGATTCCCGTTGCCGGTGGCGTCGATCTGACTTTTTACGAACCGCTCGGCGTGGTGGGCATCATCGTGCCGTGGAACTTTCCCATGCCCATCGCGGGTTGGGGCTTCGCGCCGGCCCTGGCGGCCGGTAACACCGTGGTCGTAAAGCCGGCCACCTTGACGCCGCTCACGGCGATCCGACTGGGCGAACTCGCCCTTGAGGCCGGCTTGCCCGAAGGAGTCTTTCAAGTACTTCCCGGCGACGGCGGTGTCGTGGGTTGGCGCTTCGTCACCCACGAAGCCGTGCGCAAAGTCTGCTTCACCGGATCGAGTGACATGGGCAAAAAGGTCATGGCCGGATGTGCGCAACAAGTGAAGCGCGTGACCCTCGAACTCGGGGGCAAGAGCGCCAACGTCATCTTCGCCGACGCCGATCTGGAAAAGGCCGCGACCTCGGCCCCGTCGGCCGTCTTCGACAACGCCGGTCAGGACTGTTGCGCGCGCAGTCGAATACTGGTCGAGGCGTCGGCCTACGAACGCTTCATGGAACTGTTCGAACAGGCGGTCAAGAAGTTTCGCGTCGAAGATCCGACCAAGGAAACCGCCGACATGGGTCCGCTCATTTCGGCCGGTCAGCGTTCGAGCGTTGACACCTTCGTCCAAGGGGCGAGCGTTGCCTTCACCGGCGACGCTCCGCAGGGACCCGGCTACTGGTACCCACCAACCGTGCTGGAATCGGCCGACGGCACGGACCGGGCCTTTCGCGAGGAAATCTTCGGTCCGGTCGTCTCGGTCATCCGTTTCGAGAGTGAACACGACGCCGTCACCATCGCCAATGACTCCCCTTACGGGCTTTCCGGTTCGATTTGGACCAGCAATCTGGGACGAGCCTTGCGAGTGGCGCGAGGTATGGAGACCGGCGCGTTGTCGGTGAACTCCAACTCGTCGGTGCGCTACGCCACACCGTTTGGCGGGTACAAGCAGTCGGGCATCGGACGCGAACTCGGCCCGGACGCCCTTCGCAGTTTCAGTGAAGAAAAGAATGTCTTTATCTCAACGGAGGAATGATGGGTCGTCTGGACAACAAAGTGGCGGTCATTACCGGCGCGGCGAGCGGAATCGGTCGCGCCACCGCGCGAAAGTTCGCGAGTGAGGGTGCGAGCGTCGTCGTGGCGGACTTCGACGACGTCAATGGGCCGGCCACTGCCGAAGAGATCAAGGGACTGTTCGTCAAGGTGAACGTCGCCGACCAGGGCAGCGTGGTCGCCCTGTACGACCGCACCGTCGAGGTCTTTGGCGGCATCGACATCTTGTTCAACAACGCGGGTATCTCACCGGCCGACGACGACTCCATCCTCACCACCGGTCTTGACGCTTGGAAGCGCGTCCAGGACGTCAACCTCACGTCGGTCTACCTCTGTTGCAAGTACGGCATTCCCCATCTCCAACGGCGCGGTGGCGGTTCCATCATCAACACCGCCTCGTTCGTGGCGGTCCTCGGTTCGGCCACGAGCCAGATCTCGTACACGGCCTCCAAAGGTGGGGTCCTCGCCATGAGCCGAGAACTGGCCGTGCAGTTCGCGCGCGAGAACATCCGCGTGAACGCACTTTGTCCGGGGCCGGTCAACACCCCCCTGCTGATCGAACTGTTCGCGAAGGACCCCGAACGGGCGGCGCGCCGCCTGGTGCACGTGCCGATGGGTCGCTTCGGTGAGCCCGAAGAGATCGCCAACGCGGTTCTCTTCCTCGCGAGCGACGATGCGAGTTTCGTGACCGCGACCACCTTCATGGTCGACGGGGGCATCCAGGGCGCCTACGTCACGCCGCTGTAGAGGCAACGGCGTGGCCGCGAGAAGGCGGAGTCGCTAGGCCAGTAGTTCGAGTTGGGCAACCACGTCGTCGAGGGACTGGGAGTCGTCAACCACCCGACTGGCACTCCTTCGAAGTTGGGGCACGATGGTCGCGGCGTACAACGAAATCTCTTCGCGCTCGAGGTCGCGCTGACCGTACGGATTACCCGTGCGATGGGCCACGCGTTCGAGCAGGACCTCCAGTGGCGCGTCGAGCAGCACGACGTGACTGAAGTGCGAATAGAAGTCGCCTTGGTTGCTCTTGCAACCAGCCACGAAGAGACTCTTCGCGCGTGGGGCGAGCAGGAGGCGGGCCATGGCCTCTTCGCGCCATATCCAATCGTCTCGTCCCTCGTCGTCGCGGGTCCAGCGACACCACTCATCGGTGTCGGTGTCCACTACGTCGTGGCCGCGCTGGCCCAGTGCTTCGAGGGCGCAGGACTTACCCGTCCCCGACATTCCAGTCACGAGCACCTTGGTCATTCCCAAAACGTACTGCTCGCCACGTGGCGAGGTCTACGAACCCTTCGTCACGATGATGATCACTTGAAAGAGGTGGGTGGGCGGTAGGCAGGCGGGCGAGCAGTTCGGATTTTCCACCGCCATCACCGACACCCGCCCGGGAGCGTTCGCCACGAAAGCCGCGCTGGCGCGATGTCCCGTGGATCCCCCGGTGCGCGCCATGACCGACTCTGCCGAGGATGTGGGTTCGGTCCACGAGTACATCGAGAGCCCCGCGAGTGCGAGGTTCACGCGGTCGCCCACGTACAAGTTGTAGCGACGGCCACTGTCGTTGTTGTTCATGGCCACGACCGCCGGGGCCTTGGGCGAACCGGTCACGATCACCTTCAGCGCCCAGTACAGAGCGAGGTCGGGACAGGCTCGCGGCGGAGTGCAGACAATGAAGCCACTGGAACTCACGAGCGACGTGCCGCTTCGTAGCCCTTTCACCCGCGCCATCAGACTTTGACGCCCATTGGCGGCCATGCTGATTGCTGACACGCCGACCGCGGATCCGCTGCTCACGGGAAGTTGCCACCGAAATCCCGAACGAAGTTCCACCTCGAACGCGCCCCCGACGTGCGTGGTCACCACGCACGGTTCGCTGGTGGAAATGATGCGCACCGAACTCGAAGGGATGACACCACAGGTGGGGTGCAGCACCGTCACCGGCTGGGTGGTGGTGGACACCGAGGTGGTGGCGTACGCCGACATCGGGAGAGAGAGCGAACAGAGGACGAACGCCGCACCACATGCCAGCGCGTGTCGCCGAAGGGTAACGAAGGTTCCCCTCATGTGCTCAGTCTCTCACCGCGCGTGCGCAAAGGGTCTTCGCACTCAAGGGATCCTCACCGGTTGGGGTGGCCACGTCAGTGGTGGCCGGCACGAAGCACGACGCACGCGACATGGGCCGAGGAACGATCGCTCTCAGAGTTGGCGTGATGACCACAAGATCGCCGCCAGTATGACCGACACGAGACCAATGACGAGACCTTCAATCCATCCCCGCACATGATTGGCCCCGAGAATCGCCCCGAGGGCGACGTCGAGCCCAATGATCCCGCCGGTGGCCAGAATTCGCATGGAGATCCGCTCGAAGGACGTGCGACGACGTCGGCGGCCAGGAATCATTCCTTGTGTTCCGACCGCCTCGGCTTCGCGCTCGTCACCGCTCGCGGTCACGACCTCGTCCGGCGTCTCAAACGGCGCGTCGCGCGCCTCGTCAGGACTCATGCCACTGGTGTCGTTCACGTTGGTCAACTGCTCACCCCCTACTCCTTCGAATGAAGGGTCTCTTTCGCCTTGTCGATCAGTTCCTCGGCCGCTTTCGCCGCCTGCTGGACCTTCTCTTTCGCCCCTTCGGCCATCAGCTCGATCTTGTTGTCCTTGGCTTCCTTCGCGTCCTCGATCTTTCCGTTGGCCTTCTCTTTGGCCTCGCTCAACTTCTCTTGGGCCCGGTCCTTGGCGTCGTCGAGTTTGGCCTGCGCCTTGACCTTGGCGTCATTCACCTTTTCCTGCGCCGTGTCCTTCGCGTCCAGCAGCGCGGTCTTGGCGACGTCCTGCACGTTCTTCTTCGCGTCTTTTACGTTCTTCTTGGCGTCTTTTACGTTCTTCTTGGCGTTCTTCACACTCTTCTTGGAGTCTTTGACGTTCTTTTTGGCCTCTTTGATCTTCTTCTTGTCCTTCTTCACTGTCCGCTCCATTCGCCACACGAGCGCCACCTTGGCAACGACCTCGTGGCTCCACTGTATGGTCAAATGAAAAATGCTGCTCAGCCCCAAAATAGAGCGCTGAACTATTCGGGGCGCTCGCGCGTAGAACTGAGTGGGCAGTTGTGAGAACCGAGCCAGGGAGGAGCGTTCGACATGACCACCGTCAACGACCAGTCGCCGTCGGACGAAGCACTCCTCGCGGGCATGGCCGCGAGCGACGAAGCATCAACCGTCGCCTTCGTGCGCCGCTACCAACGTCGCGTTTTCGGACTGGCCGTGGGAATCGTTCTCGACCGGGGGGCCGCCGAAGACGTGGCGCAAGAGGCCCTCTTTCGCGCCTGGAAGCACGCGCCCATTTTCGATACCCGCCGCGGTTCGGTCGAGAACTGGGTCCTCACCATCACCCGCAATCTCGCCATTGACGCGCTGCGCAAACAACGCTCCATCCCCACTGATCCCGATCAATTGGTGGCGCTCGCGAAGGCGTCGCTCGGTACCCCGATGGAAGACGTCGTCGCGACGAAGTCGCTGAGCACCGTCATCTTGCGCGCCCTCGACGAGATTCCCGCCGAGCAACGACGGGCCGTCGTCCTCGCGTCGCTCTACGGACGAACCGCGCAAGAGGTCAGCGAGATCGAAGCCATTCCCCTCGGTACCTCCAAAACGAGAATCCGCGCCGGACTCTTGAAGCTGCGCGCCTTGCTCGAACGCGACGTGGAGGAGTTCCGATGACCGAATTCCTTTCCCACACCCACGACGACTATCGAAACGACCTTCCCGAATTCGCTCTCGGCATCCTCGACGGTCGACGACGCGCGGCCCTGCTCGCCCACCTCGACGGCTGCCCCGAGTGTGCGCAGACCGTCCAAGAACTCACCGGCGCCTCCGACGCCTTGTTGCACCTGGCGGTCGGCGCGGAACCGAACCTCGGCTTCGAATCGAGGCTCATCGAAAGGATACGAAGTTCGCAACCCGGCCCGAGTCGGTCCACGCTGCGCCGTTGGCCGTTACTCACCGCCGCGGCGGCGTTGGTGTTCATTTCCTTTGGACTGGGCTGGGCACTCGATCATGGGCGGTCCCCCGCGACCTCGGCGTTCGCGTTGGGCGCCATGGATGAGCGCAGTTTGGTGCTGAAAGGCCACAACATTGGTTCGGTCTTGGCCTACCGCGGCTCGCCGTCGTGGATGTACGTCACCGTCGACGCCGCCGCTTCCCTGACCAGCGTTCGTTGCACGGTCGTCACCACCTCGGGAGCGCGACGCTTCATTGGCGCCTTTGCGTTATCGAAGGGCGCCGGGTCGTGGGGTGCTTCGTTGCCCGTTGCCTTCAGCGCCGTACGCAACGTCCAGTTGACGTCACCCAGCGGTACCGTCGTGGCCAATCTCGCCGCCGCGACGTCGAGCTACTCGACCACGCACTAGCGAGCACCGGGTACTTCTCGCGCCGGGCGGCGGCGGGTCTCATTCGGCGAACGCTGGGACGTCGTGGGCAATCTCTAATGACGTCCTCGACGTACTACCGAGGAACGCCACCTCGAGGAGACGCCATGGCCACCCTGCACCGTCGCAGTTCCTCGCCGGCGAACGCGCAGAGGACACTAGCTCGACGCCTCGCCGGCGTGACGCTGGTGGCCGCCGTCGGGGTGGCCGGGGTCGTGGCCTTCGCCGGAGCCTCCTCGCCCCTGCTGATCAAAACCAACGTCGCCTCCTTCACCGGGGTGCTGGCGAACTCGCGCCACCACACCTATTACCTCTCGACGTCGGAGAAGAACGGAGCGTTGCACTGCAAGGGTCCGTGCGAGTCCACTTGGTTCCCGCTGCTCGTCGGACGCACCATCACGTCGGTCTCACTCGGACCGGGCGTCGAGGGCATCATTGGTTTCGTCCGCCGAACGCACGCGCTGAAACAGGTGACGTATAACGGCTACCCCATCTATCTCTTTTCGCACGACCGCATCAACCAGGCACTGGGTGTGGGCATCAACGCCTTTGGCGGCACGTGGTTGCTGGTGAATGCCTCGGCGAGCACTGCCGCGACGACCTCGGTATCCACACCGCAAAGCTCGCGGACCACCATCACCTCGACAACGACGACCAGTGCGGTGACGACCACCACCAGGGCCGTGACGGCCCCCACTCGGCCCGCCACCACCACGACCGCTCCCGTGGGTGGGGGCACTGGCTTTTAGCTGGCCTGGACCGTTCGTCGACCCAGTAGTGCCGTCGCTACCAGTCCGGCTAGGGCGAACAAGACGATGATCAGGAACACGCCGTGTCGAAACGTCGTCACAGGACTTGCGGCGTTGAGACCGGCGAGGATGGCGATCAGGCCCGCGCGCCGAGGACGGTGCCGATTTGGCGCGCTATGTTGAGCACGCCACTGCCGGTGCCGAACCGGGCCGGAGGAATCGACGCCGAACCGGCCCCGATCACGAAGGAATGGTGACACCCACGCCAATGCCTCCCAAGAGCTGCACCGACGCGCCGATGACTCTCACCCACCACTGCGGACATCTGCTCGGTTCAGTGACGGTGTGCGCGTCGTGCGCCGAAGCGGTCCCGGCGCGCGACGTGCGAGCCGTGCCGCGCGCGCAACGAGAGAAGCCCGCTTCGATCTAGAGGTACGACGACCGGTTTATCGCGCTAGTTCGCGAGACCGAAGGTTTCACTCTTGGGCACGCCCTTCACGCTCCAATGAAAAACGGCTTGCGAATACACGGCCCCGTATTTCTTGGTGAGTACCACTTTGCTTAGCGACACGGTGGCGCGGTAGCGGATCCATTTTCCCGAGACGCAGTTCGGGGTGCAGTCGTTTTGACGCAAGATGCCCTGACCCGTCGCCGACGTCAGCGTCCAGGTTGACCACTTCATGGCGACGAAGCCGGCGTTCGCGTCCGCGCAGCTCAGTACGTAATTCGATGGTCTCGTGGTCGTGCGCATGGCGCACGTCAACAGGTGCGTCGTGATGGCCTGGGTCGCGGCCCCGGCTGGGGCAATTGCGCTCACGGTCATCGAGAGCGGCGCCCCGACGAGGACGGCACATAGGAGCACGGATGCTCGCCAATTCGTTCGCTTCATATCATTCCTTCGTCACGTGGTGGCTGAGCCTCCGCTCGAAACTATATGTCCGCCAGTGGACCAATCTTTCGAGCCACTTCTGGTTTTCGCGAGTGCGATTCCGACACGTGGTGGCCGACCGAGATGTCGTGCCCCCTAGGGGGCCGAGGCCTGACGAAGGGCCTCCACTCCCTCCTTCACGCCGTAAACGACGATGACCAAACCAACGAGAGGATCGGCCCACCACCAACCGACGAGGGCATTGAGCGTGAGTCCGACGAGGACCGCCGTGGCGAGTACCCCGTCAACGAAGGTCACTCGGCCCTCCGTGAGAAGGACGTCGTTCTTCAGTTCGCGTCCCGTGCGCGACTTGGCCCGAGCGAGCGTCAACATGACGGCGGCCGTGAGGGCCGTCCACACGATGCCGAGGACACTGTGGCGAGGATGGAAGCCGACGGCCAACACCAGCACGCTTTGGATCGTCACGTAGGAGGCGAGGAGCAGAAACGAGGCGCCGATCCATCGCAGCGCGCGTGTTCGCCGCTGACCTTCCGCGCCGCGCAACTCCCACACCACCACGACACTGGCGGCGATTTCGATCAGGGAGTCGAGGCCGAACCCGGCCAGTGCGACCGAGCGCGCCGTTAGGGCGGCAAAGGCCAACACCGCGACGCCGGTGACATTCCACGCCAAGGTGATGACCTCTAGGATAAGTCCGGTGCGAATCGAACGCTCCTGCGTCGAGGCACTTTCGGACATGGCAATACCATAAGGCGACGTTGTGCAGTAACACGAATTCCCAACGTCGGGAACTCGCGAAAAGTAAGAGTGAAAGGACATTGCTAATGAGACGAATTGTTACAGGCATTGCAGCGATCACCATGGTGCTGGGAGGACTAGGCGCCTACGGGATTACGGCGGCTTCGGCCGCGGGGCCAGCCATCACGATTACTCCCAATACCGCACTGACCGCGGGACAGACGGTCTCGGTCGTCGGCACCGGGTACGCCCCGGGCCTCACGTTGTTCGCCATCGAATGTCTCGCCTCCGCCACGAGCATCACGGGCTGTGACCTGGCGACCGCCACTCCGGTCACCGAGAGCGCGACCGGCACCTTCACCCAGCCCTTCAAGGTCGTCACCGGCCCCGTCGGCAGCGGCACCTGCGGCACGTCCGCCTCTGACTTGACCTGCATCGTGGAAGTCGCCGACCAGGCCCAGACCAACTCCGCCGCCGCGCCGATCACCTTCGCGCTGCCCGTAACGACGACCACGACCACGACCCCGCCACCGACCAAGAAGCCCCGCAAATTCGTGGTGGCCCCGGTCACGAACTTGAAGAACGGTTCGGTGCTTCACGTCTCGGGTACGGGATTCAAGGCCAACGAGCAGCTCTACGCCGTTGAGTGCCTGTGGACGTCAAAGGGTCAGGCCGGTTGCGACCTCAAGACCTTGCACCCCGTAAAGACGACGGCCAGTGGCAGAATTCCCGCGTTCACTTTCAAGGTTGTCACCGGCAAGATCGGTAACGGCACCTGTGGCACCAAAAAATCCAACCTGAAGTCCTGTGACGTCTCCATCGCCACCATCTCGAAGGGCGACGCCGCCAAGATTCGAATTGCCTTTAAATAGCAACGCGCGCACGATGTGAATAAACCGGGTCATCCTTTGGGATGGCCCGGTTTATTCGGTAGTACAGCCATGGGCCGCGGGCGTCAGCGACGTCGGGGCCTGCGGCTCACTGGCCGAGGTACGCCCGGCGAATCCGGTCGTCGCTCAACAGGGCCGGCGCGGTGTCTTCGTACAGGACGTGCCCGTTCTCCAGCACGTAGCCTCGGTCGGCAATGCGCAGCGCCTGGTTGGCGTTCTGTTCCACCAGCAAAATCGTCACCCCTTCGGAGCGAATCTGCACGATGATTTCGAAGATCGAGGCAATGATCTTGGGTGCGAGACCGAGCGAGGGTTCGTCGAGCAACAAGAGCCGGGGCTTGGCCATGAGCGCGCGACCAATGGCCAGCATCTGTTGCTCACCGCCCGACAAAGTGCCACCCAACTGCTTGCGACGTTCGCCGAGCACTGGAAAGAGCGTGAAGATGTGGTCGAACTCTTCGCTGTAACTCCCTTTGCGTCGATAGGCACCCATTTCGAGATTCTCGAGGACGGTCATGGTGGCGAAGATGCGACGACCTTCCGGGATATGACTGAGTCCCATGGCGACCAGGTTGTGCGCGGCCATGTTGTTGATGACCGTGCCTTCGAGTTCCGCCGTGCCCGCATACGGGCGATGCAGACCGGAGATCATTCGCAGCGTGGTCGTCTTGCCCGCCCCATTGGCTCCGAGCAAAGTGACGATCTCGCCTTTCTCGACGTTCAAGTTGAGATCTCGGATGGCCGGCACCGCTCCGTAGCGAACCTCGACGTTCTTGATGCTGAGCATGGTCTCGGTCATCAGGCGTCACCCTCCGGGGCGGACGTAGGAGGAGTCGGTTCGACGGGCGCGTGCTCGGCCACTGTCCTACTCGGCGTTGGTGGATCTTCGTCACTCTCGGCGGTGCCGAGATACGCGGCGATCACCTCGGGATTCTGTTGAATATCGCGTGGCGCGCCCGAAGCGATGACTTGGCCGAAGTTCAGAACGTAGAGTCGCTCGGCCAGGGACATCACCAGTTTCATGTCGTGCTCGATCAAGAGGATGGACGTGCCCGTCTCCTTGTTAATCGTGCGAATCAGTTCCGCCAGCGCTAGCTTCTCCGACGGGTTGGTCCCCGCCGCCGGCTCGTCCAAGAGCAGGACCTCGGGATTGGTGCCGAGGGCGCGCGCGATCTCCAAACGACGGCGATCACCGTAGGGCAAGGAGTCGGCCATGGTGTTGAGGCGGTGGGTCAGTCCCACGAGTTCGAGAAGATCGAGTGTCCGGTGATCGGAGGCGCGCTCTTCGCGTCGTGTTCGCGGCAAGTGCAACATAGCCCCGATGGGGCCGGTCTTTTGACTCGACTCCACTCCGATCTTGATGTTTTCGAAGGTGGTCAACGCATTGAACATGCGACTCGTCTGGAACGTTCGAGCGACGCCCATGTGGTTCACCTTGTGCGGCGGTCGGCCCACGAGATTGACGGTGCCCTTGCGCGCGGCGTGGAAGTTGATAGCGCCCTCTTGGGGTCGGTACACGCCGGTGAGACAATTGAACAACGAGGTCTTGCCGGCGCCGTTGGGCCCGATGACGGCCAGAATCTCTCCTCGCCGCTGCTCAATCGAGACGTTGTTAAGACTCGTCACCCCGCCGAATCGCAAGGTGACGTTCTGTACCTCGAAGATGTTGTCGACGGCCGAGGCGGGCGTTGAATTGATTTGGGTGATGTCGGTCATGCCAGTGGCCCTTCGACGGCACTGCCCATTGCGTCAGCCGATCCCAGGCCGGCTTCGGCGTCTTGGAACTCGCGCAGCCGTCGTTTCGCGGGGAACATACCCTGGGGACGGAAGATCATGGTGAGGACCAACAGCGCTCCTAGGTACATGTACTTGTCAGCGTCTTGGTAGTCAATGAACGAGTGAAAGACGAGGTACTGAAGGATCCAGCCGACCAACGCGGCGCCGATCAGCACGCCGGTGATGGACGCCATGCCACCGAAGATGACGAGCACCAAGACGATGATCGAAACCTGGAGCGCAAAATCCGACGGGAAGAGCGATCCCAGTTTGGCCGACGACAGTACGCCCGCCACCCCGGAGGTCGAGGCGCCGATCGCGAAGGCCATGACCTTGTATTTCAGGCTGTTGATGCCGAGCGACGCGGCCGCCACTTCGTCTTCTCTGATCGCCGCCCACGATCGACCGACTTTCGAATGGTTGAGCGAGTTGAAGAAGAAGAGGATTGGTATCAAGAAGGCCAACAAGAGGTAATAAAAGTTGAGGTCGTCGCCTAGGGCGAAGCCGTTGAGGGCGAAATGGATTCCCGGAAGGTTCATGGAGAAGCTGCCGGCCGGTCCGGTTCCTCCGGCACCGTCGGTCACGTTGGTGAGGTTGCTCGCGAGCACGTAGATGATTTCACCAAAGCCGAGCGTCACGATAGCTAAGTAGTCCCCCCGTAGTCGCAGGGTCGGCAGACCCAGCAACACGCCCGACGTCATGGCGACGAGGATGGCGATCGGCACGACGAAGAAGGTGTTGATCACGAACGGTGGGTGGATGGGCAACGCCCCGCTGAAGTAGGCGTTGGTGTACGCCCCCAGGGCGTAAAAGGCGACGTAGCCGAGGTCCAAAAGGCCGGCGAAGCCGACGACCACGTTGAGGCCGACGGCCAAGAGACAAAAGATGCCAATCTGTTGGAAGATCGTCACCTGCCAGAACGGCGACACGAACTTTGGTGCCTCGATGGCGATGAAGAGTCCCGCTCCGTAGAGGGCGAACCTCGTGTTGGCACTGACTTTGATGTGTCGCGTTCGCCAGCGACTCGCCACCACCGCTCGCGACCGCGCGTGGTCCATCAGAGCGGCGCGAATACCGACGAGCAGACCCAGTCCCGTCCAAAGGTAGGTCGTCCAGTGGTGGAAGAAATTATCGTCGCTCGAGCCTTTGAACTCGAAATACTTGATACTGAAGCGCACCGGTAGCCACGGGTCGGCGCAGGCGGCGAAGAACAGTCCGCCAATCACCCCGCCCGCGATCTTCACCCACTTGGCGTCGAAGAAACTGGGCGCCTGAGGGTCCTCGGGGCGGTAACGCGCCGCGACGCGAACCGTGTTGAGCAGCCAGATGAGAATCACGATGTACCCGTAGGTGCGCGTGTGCAACAACTGGCCAATCATCTGGCTCCACGAGAACTTGTCGTGGACGTACGGTCCGGTGAAGTCGGCGACGAGCAGGGCCACGACGACCGCGATGAGGCCAATGATCGCCTGGCGAACGCCACCGGCGAAGGCCACGAACTCCTTTAACGCTTTCGGGAATCGCTTGAACGCGGCGATCCACGCCCCTTCGAAGATGCCCAGGCGGACTTTTCGTCCGTAGACCATGGCGAGGCCCAGCAGAACTCCGAAGATCAAGAAGCCCCACACGTGACCGGAGAACAGGGAGTGCGTGAATGAGTAGGTCGGGGTCGAAAGGTCGCCTTCGGGTCCGGTCATGAGCGCCAGCAACAGACCACCTGAGAAACAGGTGGCGAACAGACGGCCATCGAAGTTATCGAAACGCCATTTCTTCACGAGTTGGTCGCGGTTCACGCCGACCTCCCCAAGCTTTCGCCGAAGAGGCCGGTAGGGCGAATCAGTAAGACGAGTACCAAAATGGCGAAACCAATGACCGGCTCGTAGAACGGCTGGTGAATCCAGTAGATGGGAACGTACATAAAGAGGCCCAGGACGACGCCCCCGACCATCGCGCCGCGAATGTTGCCAATTCCACCCAGGACGGCGGCGGTGAAGGCCAGCAGCGCCGGCGTGAAGCCCATGTTGTAGTCGACCGTAGTGCTCATGGCGATGAAGAGTCCGGCGACCCCACCCATGAAGCCTCCGATTGCGAAGGTCGAGGCAATGGTGGAGTTGACGTCGACGCCCATCAGACTGGCCGTTTCGGCGTCTTGGGCGACGGCTCGAATGCTGCGGCCGATCTTGGTCCGATTGACCAGCGTGTCGACCAGGACGAAGAGGAAGAGAGTCACCACGAGCAGCACCAGGTCGAAGGCCGTGATGTTGGCACTGCCCACTTTCCACGCGAATTTGGCCGTGATGGGCTGCGCCGTGGCCGACGGGTTACGGCCGAACTCCTTGCCGGCCAGATTGAGCAAAAAGTAGGACGCGCCAATGGCGGAGATGAGGTACGTCAGTTTGGGGGCGTTGCGGCGCCGCAATGGTCGATAGGCGAAGCGCTCGATGCCAACCGCGACCACCGCCCCCACGATGCCACTGGCCAGAATCGCGCCGATGAGAATCAGTACTCGCATGGGCGTCGAGACGGTAAGCGATTTCATTGTGTAATGCAGGAAGTAATAGCCAGCGAATCCACCACTCATCAAGACTTCGCTGTGGGCGAAATTGATGAGGCGCAGGACGCCGTAGACCAAGGTGTAGCCAAGAGCGACCAGGGAGTAAATGAGACCTGTGAAGATTCCCAGCGCAAAAAATTGAAGCATTCGTTCCCCTCAGCGAGTAATCACCTCACGCCAAACTATCTGAGTTCGGGTGGTCAACCTGGCGAAAGTGTAGAAGGCCGGCTGCTCGAGAGCA
>JANXXO010000056.1 GCA_025350565.1 Acidimicrobiaceae bacterium | reverse complement strand
ATCCAATGACCCGCGCGATGAATGGTGTAGCCGCCCAAACCCGACGTGACGTTGCGACCGATCCGGTGATATCCCCCACGGGTGAAGGTCACCCCCGTCATGGTGTTTTCCGGTCGGCCCAGAATGACGTCGGACCACATTGTCGTCACCTCGGTCTGGCGAGGCGACCCCACGAGCGGGTCGTCTTTGAAGAAACCCTTGTAGCCCGTCATCACGTCGCCTTCGTCACCTTCGTGTCGGACCTGCCACATCGCGGTGTTACCCGAGAAGAAGGCGGCATTGCCACCTCGGGCGATGAAGTTTTCAACGGTGTCGCGCATCCCCTTGGACCAGTACTCGTCGTGACCCACCGACAAGTACAAACTCGCGTCATCCAATACTTCGGGATGGTGTTCCAAGTCGGCGTTCGCACAGACACCGATCTCGAAACCTTCGCGCTCGGCCCACGCGATGAAGGGCTGCTCCCAATCCGGCCACCCGGCGGAGCCGGCCCAGTTCGACAGGTGATTCAACTGGATGTAGCCAACGTGCGCAGCGTTCTGGGGATCGGGAGCTCCCGTGCCCGTGACGCGACGACCCTTGCCGTAGGGCTTGTGCAGATAGCCCGGCGACATCGGACGTTGCATCGAGACGTGGGTTCCACCGTTGTAGAGGTTCGTCCCGCCGAAATCGTTGTATGCGTTCCACGTATTCGTCGCCAAGGCGAGGACGATGCGTTCCTTCGAGGTTGGTCGTACCACGAAGAAGGCGTACCCGCAAAGCGACTTGTCGCCGACCTCGATGTCCATGACGACTTCGTAGTAGCCCGAACGCCACGACGTCGTGGTGTCCACGGTGAGCGCGATGGGCCAGTGGCAACCCGTTGACGATGCGGTTTGCGGCGTCGGATGTTCGCCCGTCGCCACCGCCGCCGTCGTGAACACCACTTGTCGTTTCGCCCCCACCCGTGCTACCTCCACGCGAACGGGACGGGCCCCCGATGAGGACATGTGGACGCCAACGGGTTCGCCGGCGCGTACGGATTGGGGCCAGCAATATCCCGTGACTGTTTCTCGCGCCATGCCTCGACTGTAACTGGGGCCGCAACGAATAGCGCTCGGCAGGGTGCGCACTCTTCTGCCCACTCGACTGAATTTCCAATGAAGCGCGGTCGTACGCAGGGGCTTTTCGAGATGTCATGAGCCTTCGAGTGACGAGCTTCTAAGAAGTCGCCGTGAAGTGGCGGACGGAATTAGGCCTTGGCAATTGCCAATCCGAGGAAGATCCCCACAATCAGCCCCGCCGCCGGACCCCTTATTGTCGACCACGTCCCTGCGTGGGCCGCAGCCGTCGTAGACGCGAGTCCCGCTTGTGTCGCCGCCTGTGTCGTTTCCTCACCGGCCTGCACCGCTTGCAATGATTCAAGAACGTGCACACGCTCGGCCAAATCTTGGTTGTTTTTGTCAATTGACATAATGACCTTTCCTCCTTTCGTGTCTCGGCAGGTTCCGGGGGGTCCGTGCCCAACCCGACGATTTCAACCTAAGAGCGACCCACAACGTCCGAGCAGAATGCATATTATTTGGAGCGAAAATTAATCCTGGAAGGGACTTACGCCCCTAGGTAGCTGGCGAATGTCGCACCAAACTGGGAGCATGAGAGAACAATTAAGGACTATTGCATGATGTGGGCTTGGGGACATCACGGGTGGGGCGCGGGGATGTGGACCATCATGGTCCTGTTCATGCTCATTTTTTGGGCGGTGGTCGTCTTCGGTGTCATGGCACTCGTCCGGCGCAACAGCCAAACCCGCGATGCGCCGACCGCGCAGACCTCCAATGCGGAAGAGATCCTCCGCGAGCGGTTCGCCCGAGGCGAGATTCCCGAAGATGAGTATCGCGAGAAACTGAAACATCTTCGCGCGGACGTATGAAGGATCGAGGGCGCACTCCACTCACCCTTTGGGTGTTAGTCGTGCTTCTGGCGGTCACATCGACGGTGATCATTCAGCCACTTTCAATGGCCGTTCGTCGTTCCGCGTCGGCGCCTACAGATCATTGCCAGCCCGACCGGACTGCGGCGCACACGGTGCAAGTAATCCTGGATGACGGTGGAACAATGATGGGACCGTCGCCCTCAATGGTTCGGCTCACGCCGACTCCCCGCTCTACGACAGCTGGTCCGGTGACCTTCATCGTCACCAACTCCGGCCAGTTGACGCACGAGTTACTCGTGTTCCCGCTAGTCGCGGGGGGTGTGGGGACTCGCACTGTCGGCGCCGACGGCAGGATCGTCGAATCCAGCATTTTGGGCGAGGCGTCGAAGTCGTGCGCCAATGGTGCGGGCAGCGGCATAATCCCAGGGTCTCGGAGTTGGTCGACCATCGACCTTCGCCCCGGAACGTACGAATTGCTTTGCGACGTCCCCTGGCATTACGCCTACGGAATGTATTCGACCTTCACGGTGACGTAGAGCCACTGATCTCCTGCTTGCAGGGGTGCGCGCCGACCCCGCCATCAACACCGACGACACCGTGCTGCGGCTGCAGAAATTGTTCTTCAGCTTGGCCTGGTACTTTCGTGCTCCAACGGCGCGTACGTCCATCGTTGCTCCTTGGCGACTGGTTCCGTCGCATTCAGTCAGTTCGGCGGCGTCGCTTTCGCAATGCCAGGCCGTTGTTGATCGTTCCATAGAGAGCGCGCCGTGCGGCGCAGCAGCGGAATTAATTGAAAGCCGATAACGACCGAAACCACTAGGGCAACGACCGGGTCCAACCAATACCAGCCGTGCGTGGCGAGCATAATGAAGGCCGTGACGGCGACTGTTGCGGCGGCAACCGCGTCCGCAGCGGTATCAAGTAACACTGCTCTCATGTGAAAGTCACCTCCCTCGGCATTGTCACCATCGTCGTCAGCCTTTCCACCAAGTATGAGTGCACCCACGAGCATCACCAGAGCAGCAACGCCGCTCACGATGAGTACGGGCAGGCTCTTCACTGGACGAGAGCCGCTCACCAGTCGGTCAACGGCGCCGACACTGACGAGAAGTGTGAGGATTAACAGCCATCCTCCATTGACGAGGGCAGCCCACTTCGTCGCGTTGGGATGCCGACTTCGGCTCTTCGATGTTCCACGTTGCTTCGAAAGTTTGATAGCGACGAGCACCACGGCAATTCCTGCCGCGTCCCCGAAGTAATCGACGCCCTCAGCGAGGACGCCGATCGAATGAGCGATGATTCCCACTGCTGCCAGTGCACCCATGAGCGCGAGATTGAAACCAAACACGATCCAAAGTCGCGTCACCCGGCTCCAAGTGCCAAACGGAATCATCGGGAAATTCGTCAGATTTTCATCAGGCAGTACTCGGCGACTCATGTCAAAGCACTACGCGGCCGCGTAGCGATGTATCGCGACCGGGCGAAAGGTTTCGTCGCGCGCTTCGCTACAGTGCACAACGAACCCAATCGACGAGGTGACTCACCTATTACTGGCGAAATAATGGTCAGGATCAGTGTCAAAGGTCGCGGCACAATTGACGTTGCAGAAGGAGTACTCGGTCCCTCGAAACGTCCGGTGAGCCGCCGCCCCTGCAACATCTACCGTCATGCCGCAGACTGGATCGACCGCAGTGTCGCCAGTCTCAAGTTCTTGTTCCATGGTTTTCATTTCCTCCCCGGTGGTGGAAGTGCTCGCGTAACGATCGGGCCGCTCTTGGAAGCGTTCACGACAACGGTCCGAACAAAAGTAGTAGCGCTGACCGCCGTGCGACGTCTCTGCCGGCGCGTCGGAGATTCGAACTTGCATCGCGCACACGGGGTCGATGGCGTAGTTCATGCCGCCACCGAAGCGAGTTTGCTGACGAGAGAGCCACCAGACGACGCCCGCAATGACAATGAAGGCGATGTTGAGGTAGGAGGTGTAGTTCCACTCGAAGTGAGCCGACGTCACTTGTAGTGATCGAGTCGAGGGCACCATATGGAAGAGCTGAAATATCCCCTCGGTCATCAATCCCGCGATCGACATAACTGCGTAAAAGAGACCAACAAGGCGAAGCGTCAACCGAGTGCCGTAAAACTTTCGGTAGATGAGAATGAGTGGCATGGCGATCAAGTCCGCGAAGATGAAGGCAATCACGCCGCCGAAGCTGATGCCGCCCGACCAGAGCGCGGCGGCGAGGGGCACGTTGCCAATCGAACAGACCCAACTGACTACCGCGATAAGAGGTCCAACCAGCGCGTTCTCCGCGCTAGTCCAGAATCCGTGCCCATGAATGAACAGCAGATTCCAGAGGTGCCGCGGGACGAGCGTGGCGAGAAAGCCGGCCACGACGTAACCAATGATGAGTTCTTTGCGCAACATCGTGACGTCAGCTTTTGCGTAACTCGACGCGTCGGCCCAAGCGGCCTTTGAGCGAATCTTCTTGGTCCACGGCTCGCGGTCAAGCTCCGCTTGCTCATCTTCGGTGACCCCGGACATCGCCGTGTGATCGTGGCCGTTTGCATGCGGGCTCGCAAGACGGCGCCGTGCCGCCTCAACTAGTGAGTGTTTGAAAACAAAACCGCTGAGCAGAGCGAAGGCGATGATCATGATGGGTCCACCAACAAACTCGGCGGCCATGAACTGCCATCCGAGCAGGACCAGCATGACGATGCCGAGTTCGACTACCAAATTGGTCGAGGCGATCATAAAGACCATGGCCGCGACAAAGTCGGCGCCCTTGGCGAACAGTGACTTCGCCATGGCCGAAGCCGCGTACGAGCAACTCGACGAGACGACCCCGTAACCGGCGGCGCGCCCCACGGCTGCCGGTCGGTGATTCCCTAATTTGGCCCGCATCTGTTCCTTCGAGATAAATGCTTGCACCGCTCCCGAGAGCGTGAAGCCAAGCACGAGTGCCCACAATGTCTCCCAAAACATGAAGACGCCTTCACGCAGCCCATGGCCGACATCAATCGCCACCCGTCCGATCGTGATGGCATCGAGGAGGTCAGCGTGCATTTTTCACCGTTTCGTGTAGTTGCGAGGGGCGGCTAACCACTTAGACGATCACAATTCGAGCGGGAAATTCCCAACCGCTACTGCCTTCAGTAATCACGATCGAACCAGTCGTGCGATTGCCATCTGCGCCTCTTTGACTTTGGCGTCGGCCTCGGGTCCACCTTTGGACACCGCGTCCACGAGGCAATGCGAAAGGTGGTCGCCTAGAAGTTTCATTGCCACCGCTTGGAGTGCTCGAGTGGTGGCGGAAATTTGGTCGAGAATGTTGATGCAGTAATGGTCTTCATCGACGAGTCGCTGAAGACCTCGAATCTGACCTTCAATTCGCCGCAGCCGCTTTTGGAGAGCGGCCTTGTCATCAATGTAGCCAGGAGCGTTCATTCGATCTCCGTTTCTCTCACTATGCCATCGTATACCCCTTGGAGGTATACCATCCCATCCAAAATGCGCAGCGCGGCGGTCGATTGGTGACCAGCGTTCATGAAATACGATTCGCTGACTTCGACGTATCTATTCACGTGGCCGACGACAAAATAGCAACGTAATCGCGCTCACCGACAAACTGCGTCCCTGCGCGTCGGCCACCGTCGCGGCGTTGGAGCACCTCACGGGACGTAGTGCGCTTCTGATTACTGGCGATAATGAGGGAGCGGCCTCGCGTCTAGGGACTGAGGTGGGGATTACCGACATTCGAGCTGGGCTTCTTCCTCAGGACAAGGTGGATATAGTGAACGCCCTGCAAGGAGCCGGTGAGTTCATGCTCGTGGTCGGCGACGGTGTGAACGACGCACCTGCGCTCGCTGCCGCACACGTCGGCATCGCTATGGGTCGACATGGCTCTGACCTGGCACTCGAAACCGCAGATGCGGTGGTCGTTCGTGACGACCTCACGACCTTGCCAGCCGTAATCGAGAACTCGCGTCGCGCGCGACGTGTCGTAAGGGCAAACCTCGTTTTCGCGGGAATCGTTATTATTAGCTTGGCCACGGTGGACCTCCTAGGACACCTTCCGCTCCCCTTAGGCGTGGCGGGCCACGAAGGTTCGACCATCCTTGTTGGGCTCAACGGACTGCGACTACTGAGGCGGAGGGCCTGGGTATCTGAGCCGCCGAGCAGGTAACAGGAATTGATGCTCGTAGCAACAGAGGACGCCACTCGACGTCTTCGCGTCGGCAAAAATTCAACAAAAACGAAGAGGAGCGAAACCCTCTGATTCGAAGTTAACGAATGAGGTTGGCGCGAATCGAGGAGATGCAACGCGGCGCACAACTGTTTAACAGCGAACGGGTCACCTCTCTGCGACACGACGCGCTCACGCAAGAACGCGCCGCGGTCGCCCTTCTCAGCGGAACGATTAACCCCACCGGACGAAGGGTCGAGGTTCCGACCTAACTCGGTCAGCTCGAGCGTCCTAGGGATAGCCCGTCACCAACACGGACGCATCCCGAATCGGACGCCAATGGATTGTCGTACGTGGCGAATGCTCGCGAACGTGATCCACCGCACAGGTCTGAATATTCACAACGTCCGCACTCACCCAAGAAGTTCGCTGAACGGATGGAGCGCAACAGTTCATTGTTGCGGTAGACATCAACCAACGAGCGCTCTCGGACGTTGCCGAGGGTGAGTGGCAGGAACCCCGATGGATAGATGTCCCCGTTCGCCCCGACGAAGATAATCCCCTTACCATCACGAGTGGCGACGCTCGGTGCGCGCACCGGCGCCGAGGTCGGTCCGAGCAACTCGCGCAAGCGATCACGAAGAAAGAAATAGGCAGCACCCAACCCTACGTCCTGCGGCGCGTCAACGCCGTGGAGGCGTTCGCGTACCACGCGGCGAAAGAATGGTGCCTCGACGGTGCGAACTGTGAATCCGTAGCGTGATGCGTCGACCAAGAAGTTGCAGACGTCCTCATTCTCCTTCGCGGAGGTCGCCGTGACCTCAGAGCCTCGACCCGTTGTAATGAGAAAGAACACCTCCCACACGTTGACCCCTAGATCGTGCAGAAGTTTCGCCACGTCGGCCAACTCGTGAAGGTTTATGGGCATGACGGTGGTGTTTATCTGCGTCGTGAAATCGAGTTCTCGAAGTAACGCAATGGCTTCCATCGTTGCATCGAAATGGCCGGGTATCCCCCGGACGGTGTCGTGCGCTGACGGAGTAGCTCCGTCCAGGCTGAGCGACGCGCTCTTGACGCCAGCGGCGCGCAAACGTCCCAGCGTCTCCTTCGTGAGCCGAGGCGTTACGGACGGGGCGATCGCCACCGGCACGTTCATGGACTCGGCGTACGCCGCCAGGTGAACAATGTCGTCGCGCATTAGACAGTCGCCGCCGGTGAGGATGAGGATTGGCCGTGGCGCACCAATGGCAGCGAGGGAGTCGATGAGGGCCTGGCCCTCGGCCGTGGTTAACTCATCGCGCGCGGCCACGAGCTGCGCGTTAGCTCGACAGTGGAAACACGCTAACCGACACGCCTTAGTCATCTCCCAAAAGACGAGCAACGGCCGATCATCAAAGCGGCCTGTGGGGGTGAGCGGCACTCTCGTTTCGGTCATGAACCGTCTTTCGCAATGTGCCACGAGCGAGTCTCGACCACGTCATTTAGCCTACGAAGGGTCCACCCGCGTTACCAAGGGCGTAAGTCACATCTTGAACTCGCGAGCGGACTCCTACCTGTAACGCACGCTGAGGACAGACGAGCGTCACGCTCCATCGCACGTCGTCCGGCAAATTGAAAGACCGGGGTAAGCCACTGCGCGTGGGCGAATTCGAAGAGTACGGCTCCGCTGGTAGCCATTGACCATCGAAGCGACTAGGGCGTACGCCGCAATCAAAACCCTGACAACGGTCCGACTACTTCGTCGGGTCGTGAGTCCTTCTGCACCTTCGTCCTCATGACGAAGATGAATCCGTCCGGCGCCTCACCGCGGCGCGACCAGCCAGCGAAAAACCTCTTCATTACCCTGGAGTTCAAGTCAGCGCCCGAGCACCGGATTGTCAGCGGCCTGGCTGACGTGCTGGTCAATGGCGCGACGCTGGCGAGCGCGACTGACGGGCACGACGAAGTCAAGTTCCCTTTCTGCACGACCAACGAACTTCGCGTTGAATTCGAGGTTCAAGGCGTCCGCGACCCACTCGGACCATGCCCACGCGAGCGCGGGGATTGCGAGCTCGCGCGCCACCACGGCGGCTGCTTCGCTCGACCGACAGTGATCCGCGTGACCGGTAATCCCGCCTTCATCAAAGACGAGCAGGAGATCCACGCCCCACCGCTCGACGGCCCGACGGATTCGCGTGGTCAACTCGGCGAGCGGTTCCTCGCAAAGATGTCCGTCGCAATAGTGGAAGAGTTCCACCTCGGTGACCCCAAGCACCTCCGCCGTAAGGATGGGGATTCGTCAGGGTCGACGTTGCTCGCGCAGCCAACACGAGATCGTCATCGTCGCCGAAGTGGACCAGCCCCACGGGCCGGAGCAGCAGAGATCGGTTACCGGCCCCATCTGGGCCCTGATCCGAAAGTAGCTCTCTCATATCCTTAAACACCGCGCGTAGTAGCGAACAGCGATCGTGCAAAAGCGCAGCACCAGTGACAGCCCCGAACACGCCAATGGAAGGATTGCAAATCACGGTGGGCGAACTGAAGAAACCGAGTCGCACAACTCGCCCATGACGTGGAAGAATCTGACAATGCACGATCGTTCGCTGAACCATTCACAGGCCGTCGTCGTGGTCATCGGTCTCGGCTCGGCTCTCTACGTCCTTGGCGGTTGGTTGACTACTTTGGGTTCCGACGCTTTTTCAACTGGGTGGACGGGGTACGCACCACTCGCGGCGGCGAGTGAGTTCGGAGGATTCCATCCATGGCTGCGCCTCATAATCTGGCTTTTGCTGATTGCGATTTGGGTTCGGACATCGACCGCACTTCTCAGCACCCAATTCCTGGAACGACGTCACGACCGTGATTCATGACGTGCGGCGGTTTCCTTTGAACTGATAGCCCCTACTGGATGACAGTTGGAGTGGTTTGGCATTGGGCGAATGGGCAGACATCGATTTTCGTGCATTTGATCGTGACGTGCTGCATCAAATTTACTAAAAGAGAACTAGGCGACGAAAATGACAACTGTAGATCGGACCCACTTGAGCGGGTTGCTCGAACGCGAGCGGGCTCGCTTTTACTTAGAGCATCCCTCGTCGCTCGCGGTCAGCCAGAAGGCCGACCATTTATTTGGTCGGGTGCCAATGACGTGGATGACTCAATGGTCCGGTGGGTTCCCGCTGGCGCTCGATTCGGCGAGGGGCAACCATGTGACCGACGTGGATGGTTTGCAGTACATAGACTTCGCACTCGGCGACACCGGCGCAATGGCGGGCCACTCGCCCGAGCCGACCGTACGTGCCGTGACCAATAGGATGGCGACGCTCGGTGGCATCGCAACCATGCTGCCCACCGAGGATGCGGAGTGGGTGGGTGAGGAACTGACTCGGCGTTTCGGGTTGGCGGAATGGTCATTCACTTTGACCGCGACGGATGCCAACCGATGGGCAATCCGACTCGCTCGACTGGTGACGGGCCGCGCGAAGCTGTTGGTCTTCTCTTACTGCTACCACGGATCGGTTGACGAAACCCTTGTTGTAGTTGGTCCCGGAGGTGAACCAATGGCTCGTCCGGGCAACGTTGGCCCAGCGGTAGATCCGAGGCAGACCACACGGGTTGTTGAGTGGAACGATCTCGAGGCGGTAGAGCGCGAGCTTGCACACCATGACGTTGCCGCGATTCTCATGGAGCCGGCCCTGACCAACATCGGAATTGTGCTCCCGGCACCGGGCTTTCACGACGGTCTGCGTTCGCTGGCGACCAAGTATGGCGCACTGTTGATGATTGACGAGACCCACACAATCTCCGCTGGCTCCGGAGGGATGACGGCCCGTGACGGGTTGCAGCCGGATATCTTCGTGATAGGAAAGTCGCTCGGCGGCGGCATTCCCTCCGGTGCGTACGGACTGTCCGCGGACGTGGCCAACGAAGTGCGGCGAATCACGGGCGAACACGGCCTCGGAGATGTCGGCGGTGTCGGCGGGACGCTCGCCGGGAACGCGCTTTCATTGGCCGCAATGCGCGCGACGTTAGCCGAGGTTCTCACTGAGACTGCGTACACGAAAATGGTGGAGATGGGTACCCGTTACACGCTCGACGTCAAGAGAATTATTGCTGACGTTGAGCTACCGTGGTCCGTCACCCAACTGGGAGCGCGAGCGGAATACCGCTTCTGTTCACCGGAAGCCCGTAACGGGGGTGAGTCCGCGGCGGCAGCGGACGATGAACTCGATGAGTACATGCACCTCTACACACTCAACCGCGGGATCTTGATGACCCCATTCCATAACATGGCACTAATGTGTCCAGACACGTCGGCCGCCGACATTGATCGCCACTCTGAGGTCTTTGCTGGCGCCGTCAAGGAACTCGTCGAGCGGTGAGTTCGCCCTTTGATTTGACTGGCCGCGCAGCGCTCGTCACTGGAGCCGGCAGCCGCACGGGCATCGGTTGTGCGACCGCTCGCCGACTGACGGAAATGGGTGCATCCGTACTAATCACCTCGACGACGGAGCGGATTCACGATCGGGTTCGCGAGCTCACTCAATCAGGCGCCGATGCCATGGGAGTTGTTGGCGATCTCACTGATCCCGCGACGGCACCACACTTGGTCGCCGTGGCCATGGAGCGCTGGGGGCGACTTGATGTGGTCGTGCAGAACGCGGGCATGAAGTCGACCAGCAATCCGCAAATCGAGGCGGGCATAATTGAAGAGATGGAGTACGCGCTCTGGCGAGCAAGTCTTTCTCGCAATCTTGACGCCACATTCCTAGTGGCCAAGGCTTGCCTACCGCAGATGACGAACGCGAACTGGGGTCGCCTCGTCCTGGTGTCGAGTGTGTCGGGTCCGATAATGGCCATGCGGGGTGAACCCGCCTACGCTGCCGCGAAATCCGGCATGGTCGGATTGGCTCGGGCACTTGCCATAGATTCGGCCTCGCATGGCATTACGGTCAATGCGGTGGCGCCCGGCTGGGTCGAAACCGGTTCCCAAACTGCCCACGAATACAAACAGGGTCTCGCGACCCCGATGGGCCGTAGCGCGCAGCCCGATGAGGTCGCGGCAGCCATCTGCTGGCTCGCCTCCCCCGCCGCGTCGTACGTGACCGGGCAGTGTCTCGTGGTGGACGGCGGCAACTCAATCGCCGAGGAGCGATCATGACGGAGAAGTGATTCGGGCAAGTACCTTTCGGGGCAGTCACGAGAACGACGAGCAATGCCATAGTGAATCGTGGCCATAATTCGTCGAGTCCTACTCACCATCGCGACCATTGGGATTAGCGCCGCGGTTGCGACCCCATCGAATGGCGCGACGCATCGCAACTCGATCCCGTGGGCGTCTCTCGGCGCAGTTCGGCCGGCGCTCATCCAGCCAGCAGGTTGGGGAAGCCCGATAGCCGCCCAGTCCAGGAGCGTGACATTCGGCAGGTGCGTGAGTAACGGCACAGAGATCGCCTCACGCGGCGAACGGACGACTTTGGTTCAACATTTCCTCTTTCAACGATGCAATGTCGGCCCTAACTTCGCCACGAATAACCACTGCGCTCGGCGTCCCCAGGAGCGGGCGATGGCGAAGTTGCATGCTCACTAGCCTCGATGGGAGTGTCTAATGCGAGTGCTCTTTTCGTCGACGTGGGGCTACGGCCACGTCTTTCCGATGGTTCCGCTCGCACAGGCATGTCTGGCGGCGGGTCACGACGTGCGGTGGGTCGCTAATGAACCCGCGGGCCCGCTGGTAGAGGCTGCAGGTATTCCATTTACCGCCGCTGGCCTAGATACACAAGGCGTCCGCGAAGCTACGACACGGAATAGGTTGCATGTGCAAACGCTGCCCCCGCAAGATCGGGCTGCCTTTTCCTTCCCACATATGTTCGGTGCTTGGTCGACGCCTGCCATGATTGCGCAACTGCTTCCACTGGCCAGCGAGTGGCGTCCGAATCTTCTCGTGCACGAGGCCGCCGAACTGGCTTCTCCGTTGGTGGGCGCTGTGCTGGGAGTTCCTAGCGTCACGCATTCCTTCGGCGGCCCCGTGCCTCCGTCGTTCCTCTCCGAAGCGGGGAGCCGCCTGGAACACTTGTGGTCCGAGCACGGCATGGTCGTGCCGCCGTACGCCGGATGCTTCGGCTCTGGCTACCTCGACATCTGCCCGGCGTCAGTGTTGCCCTTCGATCCCGCACACATACCCTCTCGGCAGCTTCTACGCCCGGTTTCGTGGACGGGTCGACGTCCGACCGAATTGCCCATGTACTTGCAGCGAGATGAACGCCCGCTCGTCTATCTCACTCTTGGAACAGTAAACAATGACAACCTCGTGCTCCGAACGGCAATCGAAGCGTTGCGCGTACTGCCACTACGGGTTCTCGCCACCGTAGGTCCCGACGGCGATCCGTACGCGCTCGGGGCGCAGCCGCCACACGTCACCATTGAGCGATGGGTGCCGCAGTCTCAGGTTTTCGAGCACTGCGACGCCGTTGCGTCGCACGCAGGGTCAGGCACCTTCCTTGGTGCGCTCGCTGCGGGCCTACCGCAGCTCTGCATGCCGCAAGCAGCCGACCAGTTTCGCAACACAGCAGCGGGCATACGCCGGGGAGCAGCGCTCGGGCTGAGTCCTGACGTCGCAACCGGGGAAACTATCGCCTCAGCGGTGATGCGCCTTCTGGAAGAGACGTCCTTACGCGCAGCGGCAAAAGAGGTGGCGGCCGAGATCGCCGATATGCCCTCGCCGGCTGACGTCGTGCACGTGCTGTCCGAGCTTGCGCCGTAATCCCCTAGGTCACCAAGACCCTGCAGTTCTCGGCGATGCCTGCCTCGTCTTCGCACTCGTCTCCCCGTCGCCGCTTAACATCAAGCTGGACTCGGTCCCGGCCAACGGTCATCTCCGATGGATTTGGCAACTAGGTGCGAGAGCGAGCACTAGATCAAGGGCAACCCTGACGCCACATTTTGCTACCGACGCGTGTGGCTCCATGCCTACATTCTGGAGTGCAACCGAGGGTCCACGCACACTCGGTCCGGACAGAGTGCCTTTTACACGTTGGTGTATCCCCAACGAACTCAATGCCCGGCGCCACACAACCGTTCGTGTGGCAGGCGGTTACGGCCCCAACCGAAACGATTAGTTCTTCGGCGCTCCACACGCCAGGGCATTGCGACTCCGTCATCTCACCGAGCTACGTCAATCACATCGTTCCCCTTGGCCAAAGCGTGACGCTCAACGGAGCGCCTGCCTCTCACTCGCGACGCCACGGGAAGGACTCTTGGAACGAGCGGAGAGAGACGGATACCG
>JANXXO010000026.1 GCA_025350565.1 Acidimicrobiaceae bacterium | reverse complement strand
TGGTCACCATGCTCGAGAGCGGCGAGAGTCCACGTTTTCTGGCCCGCCGCTTAGTGATTTTGGCCAGCGAGGACATTGGTCTCGCTGATCCCATGGGTCTGGTCGTCGCCGACGCGGCCGCGCGGACGGTCGAATTCATTGGACTCCCTGAGGGTCGACTGACCTTGGCGCACGCGACCCTGACCTTGGCCCTTATGCCCAAGAGCAACTCGGTCACTCGCGCACTCGGTGCGGTCACGCGAGCGGTGCAAGAAGGTGGACTGGTCGAGGTGCCCGATCATCTGCGCGGATCGAACTACCAAGGCGCGAGCGAACAGGGCTTCGGCACGTCCTACCGCTATCCGCACGACTTCGACGGCGGATACGTGGCCCAGCAGTATCTGCCCGATCGCCTCGTGGGTCAGTCGTTCTTCGACCCCAGCGAGTACGGCCGCGAGAAGGCACTGGTCGACGCGTGGCGTCGCACGGTGCAACGCGACGACGAGGGCGTTTCGGGCCCGCCAGTAGAGTAAACCCCGTGGAAGCAGCCCAACTACGTTCGATTTTCCTGGAGTACTTCGCCGCGAACGGTCACACCATCGTGCCGTCGGCGAGTCTCATCCCGTACGACCCTTCGCTCCTCTTCACCGTGGCGGGCATGGTGCCCTTCAAGCCCTACTTCACCGAAGAGGAGCCAGCCCCGTGGCCGCGCTGCGTCTCGGTGCAAAAGTGCTTCCGGGCGCTCGACATTGACATCATTGGCACGACCCAGCGCCACCTGACCTTCTTCGAGATGATGGGCAACTTCTCCTTCGGCGACTACTTCAAAGAGGGGGCCATCAAGTATGCGTGGGGCCTGATCACCGAGGGTTTCGGACTCGACCCCGAGCGTCTGTGGGTGACCGTGCACACCTCGGACGACCAGGCCGAAGAACTGTGGCGCGACCTCATCGGGGTGCCGGCCAGTCGCATCCAGCGTCTCGGCGAGGACAACTTCTGGCAGATGGGCGACACGGGTCCCTGCGGACCGAGCTCGGAGATCTTCTTCGACAAGGGCGCCCAGTTCGGAGCCGACGGCGGTCCCGAGTTCGGAGGCGAAGACCGTTTCGTCGAATTCTGGAATCTCGTCTTCACGCAGTACGACCGCGAGGCCGACGGCACGCTGTTGGAACTTCCGAAGAAGAACATCGACACCGGTTCTGGTTTCGAACGCGTCCTCGCTATCCTCAATGGCCTCGACTCCGTCTTCGCGACCGACCTCTTCGCACCGCTACTCGAGACGGCCTCGCGCGCGGTCAACGCCACCTACGGCAACGACGAAGCGACCGACGTCGCCATTCGCCGGATCGCCGAGCACGGACGAGCGATGACCATGTTGGTCTCGGACGGCGTACTGCCCTCAAACGAAGGACGCGGGTACGTGCTTCGTCGCATCATCCGGCGCGCTATCCTCGCGGCCCGTCGCGCCGGGTCAGAAACCAATATGGCCGCTTCGTTGGTGGACGCGACGATTGAGAAGATGGGTGGCGCCTACCCTGTCCTCGTAAAGGACCGCGATCTGATCGTCGAAGTGCTAGAGCGTGAGGAGGCCGGCTTCGCGCGAACCTTGCGTACCGGACTGTCGCTCCTCGAAGAAGCCCAGCGCGACGTCGTGGCGAGCGGCGCGAGCGTCTTTCCCGGAGAGGTGGCCTTCAAACTCCACGACACCCACGGTTTCCCGATCGAACTGACCGACGAGATTGTCTCGGAGGCCGGTCTCAGCGTGGAGCGCCCAGCCTTCGAGGCGGCCATGACCGCGCAACGCGCTCGGGCCCGCGCCAGCGCCAAGACGCTGAATCTCGCCGACGACGCGCAGTACCGCGAGCTCATCGAGCACTACGGTACGACCGAGTTCGTCGGACGTGACGTCACGCGCTACAGCATCGAAACCGAAGTAGTGGCCCTCTTAATCGGTACTGACGGCGTAGGTGAACTCTTCCTCGACGCCACTCCCTTCTACGCCGAGTCGGGCGGTCAAGTCGGCGACATCGGTTCGGTGACGACGGAGACCGGCTCATTTAAAGTCCTCAATACCCAGAACGTCGCCGGGGGACTTATCGCGCACCGAGGTCTGCTGTCGGGAGAAGTGCACGCCGGTCAAGTAGCCGTGGCGACTATCGACGCCGAGCGTCGCGAAGCGACCCGCCGCAATCACACGGCGACCCACTTGCTGCACGCGGGGCTGCGCACCGTCCTGGGTGATCATGTTCGCCAGCAAGGCTCTTTCGTGGGCCCCGACCGCCTCCGCTTCGACTTCTCGCACGGTGCCGGCGTGAAGCGCGAAGAGTCGGCCGCGGTCCTTGAAATGGTGAACGCCGACGTCGTGGCGAACGAAGAGGTCAATACCCTCCAAACGACCAAGCAGGAGGCGGAAACCATGGGTGCCGTGGCCTTCTTTGGCGATAAATACGGCGACCGGGTTCGCGTCGTGCGCGCGGGCGCGCACAGTCTGGAGTTCTGCGGCGGTACGCACGTCGACCGACTCGGGGACATCGGGCAGATTCAGATCGTGTCCGAAGCCTCTATCGGCTCGAACACGCGACGTATTGAAGCGGTGAGCGCGATGGGCGCTTTTCACCGAAGTCACGAGATGGAGAGCGCGCTCGGCTCGGTCGCCACGTTGCTCAAGACGTCACTGGATGACGTCGTGCCGGCCCTGGAGCGATTGGTCGAGCGACAACAGAGTTTCGAGAAGGAAATCTCCTCACTGCGCCAAGCGCAGCTGTCACAGTTCGCCGAAGCGTTGCATCACCAGAGTGAGGGCGATCTGGTCGTGGCGCGCGTGGACGGCTACTCCGGCGAACAACTTCGTTCGCTGGCGCAAAACCTGCAACAGCGGGGTCGTCGCGCGGTGGTACTGGTTGGTGCGAGCGACGACAAAGTCTCAATCGCCGTTGCGTCCAATGACTCGCTCGATGCGCAAGCCGCAGTCAAAGAGTTAGCTGCCTTCGTCGGGGGCGGTGGCGGAGGCTCACCCCGACTGGCGCTCGCTGGCGGACGCGACGCGAACGGTATCGACGCGGTCTTGCATGCGGCGGCGGCGCTCTAAGACTCGATGGCCAAAGTCCTCGGCCTTGACCCGGGCACCAAACGCTGCGGCATCGCCATCTCGAATAGTTCGCGGACCATGGCCTTTCCCCGACCGGCACTGGCGCGCGATGACTCGTTGCTCGTTCGTCTTGGTGTACTGATCGACGATGAGAGCATCGAAACGTTGGTCATCGGACGGCCCCTGTCCCTGGCGGGACGGGTGACCGTCAGCACCACCGACGCCGACGCCCTCTACCACGAAGTGGCTCAGAGATTTACGTCAGTCTCCGTCGTACAGTTCGACGAACGTCTCACGACTGTCGCCGCCCAAAAAGCGTTGTCAGAGGCCGGATTAAAGTCAAAAGATCATCGTGATCGACTCGACAGTGCGGCCGCCGTGGTGATGCTGCAAAACTATGTGGATGGGCTCATTGCTAACTAGCTTGCTGGGCCGGATTGTGCTCGGCGTGGTGGTCATTGTGGTGGCAGCGGTCGGGTGGTTCTACCTCCAGATCAATCCAATATTCAGTAGCCAAGGCAAAGTCGTCACCATCACCGTCCACCGCGGCGAATCGATTTCGACTATCGCGTCGCAGCTGCACGCCAGTGGCATCATCGCGTCACCTTTTGCATTCCGCCTGGAAGAGGCGATCTCCGCCATCAGCGTTGCGCCCGGCCAGTACGACTTGCGCCAGCATTCGTCGTTCGGCGCCGTTCGCGCAGTTCTCACGTCACCTCAAGTTGACGTGACGGCCGGTCTTACCTTGCACGAAGTGGCCGTGGACGTGGCCAACCTCATGGGCGCGACCTACGGCAATCAGTTCGCCGCCGTCGCCACCCAAGACGTGACGCCAAGTACTTTTTCCTCGCCGAAGTCGCTCGAAGGGTTGATTGGCACTGGCCTCTACAGCATTCAACCCGGCGAGTCACCAAGGGACCTGCTAAGGAACATGGAGCGGCGATTTGTCCAGCAAGCGGCGTCAGTGGGCCTGACCCCAACCACCACCTTCAACGGACTGAACGCTTATCAATTGGTGACCGCGGCCTCGATTGTTGAGAAGGAGGGCTACTACCCCGTGAACATGCCCGACGTCGCGCGCGTGATCTATAACCGCCTCCAGCGCGGTGGTCCCTTGCAAATGGACGCCACCGTCTTGTACTACCTCGGTCAGGACGGCGGCACCGTGACGCGAGCGATGCTGCAAACGCAAGAGCCTTACAACACCTACTTGAACACGGGACTCACCCCCACTCCCATCTGTACGGTGTCGACCATTGCCCTACACGCGACTTTGAACCCGCCGCCCGGCAGTTGGCTGTATTTCACCCTCATCAATCAAGATGGCACGATGAGGTTCTCCACCACTTTTGATCAACAACTCGCGGCGGAGAAGTACGCGCAGTCGAAGGGGATTGGATGAACTGGCGACTCGGCGTGGCCGGCTCACCCATTGGTCACTCGTTGACCCCGCAGCTGCACGAGGCGGCCTTGGCCATGGCTGGCCTCGAAGGCCACTCGCGGCGCGTGGAGCTCGGGGCGAACGACCAGGCCAGCCTGAATGACATGATGCGGAAGGACTTTGACGCCCTCTCCATCACCATGCCCTTGAAGGGACTCGCGCTCGACATCTGTGACGACCTCGATGAGGTGGCTCAGCGAACCGGTTCGGTCAACACCATGATGATGCGCCACGGCACCCTCTACGGACGCTCGGTGGACGGCGAAGGTTTCGTCAACGCTGCGGTCGCGCAGTTCGGCATCGACCTCGTTGGCGCCCACGTGGTGGTCCTGGGCGCGGGGGGAGCGGCGCGCGCCATCGTGGACGGACTCGTGCAGGCCGGCGTTGCCTCGGTCGCCGTACACGGGCGTAACGAGACCAAGGTCGAGTCGTTGACGGCGAAGTACCCGAACGTCTACGACTTTTCCTTGACCTACCGACCGATCGATCTCATTGTCAACACGACCCCAATCGAGGGACGCATCGTCGAAGCTGCGGTCATGCAGGGCGTGGGCGGCCACACCATTGCCGTCGATGTCACCTACGAGCCCCGGACCTCCGCCTGGAGGGCGCTGCACGACCGCGCCGGTTGTCGTACCGGCAATGGGCTCGCCATGCTGACCTATCAAGCCGTCTTGCAGATGCAATGGTGGTGGGATGTCCCCCTCGACGCGGCGAAGTTGCTGGAGGTGCTGACGTGAGTGACGCCATCAGCAGATTCGCCTTCCACCGAAAGTCACGGGAGCGATTCGACCTTGGTCTCTTCGGCGGCCTCATGGCCCTGGGCATCTTGGGTGTGGTGACCATCTACAGTGCTACTCGCCAACTGCTTATCACCGAGGGATTCAATCCTCACTACTTCCTCGAACGTCAAGCCTTCTTCGTGGGACTGGGCATCGTCGTGATGTACGTAGTCTCACTCATTGACTACCGTCGCCTGGAAATCGTGACGACGCCGCTCTACATCCTTTCGCTCCTGTCCCTGGTCGGGGTCTTCGTGATCGGTTCGTCGTCGCTCGGGGCGCAGCGTTGGTACAGCATCGGGATCTTGCAGATCCAGCCGAGCGAGTTCACGGTCTTGATCCTCATTTTGGCCGTGGCCACCTACTGTCAGCGACGGCCCGACGGTCTCTCCATGTACGACGTGGTGCGTCTTTTGGTGATGGCGGGCGTGCCGCTGCTGCTCATCATCGTCCAACCTGACCTCGGCACGTCGATCATTGTCCTGCTCTCGATCGCCGCCATGTTGGTCATCGCCGGGGTACCACCGAGGTTGATGACCCTGCTCGCCTTCACCGGTTCGGCCGTGGTGGTCGCCGCGGTCTACCTCGACGTGGTGCAGCGCTACGCCATTGACCGTTTCGCTGGCTTCTTGCACCAAGACTCGACGAGCCCGGCCTGGGCCAAGCTCATTTACAACGTGGTGAACGCGAAGAACGCCATTGGTTCGGGTGGACTGCACGGTGCAGGTCTCTTCAACGGACTCCAGACCAATCTCGGTTACGTGCCCGAGCAACACACCGACTTCATCTTCACGGCCATTGGCGAACAGATGGGGTTCATCAAGTCCACGTTGATCTTGCTGCTCCTCGGTTACGTCGGTTTTCGGATGTTCCGCATCGGGTACTTGGCCAAGGACTCCATGGGGCGACTCATCGCCATTGGCATCTTCATCTTCTTCTCGTTCAGTTGTTTCGAGAACATCGGGATGACCATGGGCATCATGCCGGTGACCGGTATACCACTGCCCCTCCTTAGTTACGGCGGTTCGGCGGTGTTGGTCTTCTTCACTGCGGGGGGACTGTTGCTCTCGGTCTCTCGTCGCAGCAACAATTAGGCTGGCCACCTAATGAGTGACGAATCCGGGTCCGACGTGCCGAGCGAGGGCACCCTCAGTGCGGTGATTCCTTTGGCCAGTGCGCTCGACCCGACCAGTGAAGAGATGATTGAAACCCCGCCCGCCGTCGATCCCGACACGGTCAAGTTCAGCGTGATGAGCATTGAGTCCGTCCTCTTCGACCTCTCCGACTCCTCGCCGCTGGTGCACCTCATCGAAGAGGAAACGCCGTATCGCTATATCGCGATGCCCATTGCGTTACCCGAAGCCGTGGCTCTGCATAACGCGCTGGACAAGATCGAGGGTCGTCGCCCCGGCACCCACGAAGTTATGGCCGAAATCCTTCGCCGACTCCAAGCCGACATCATCGCGGCGCGCATCGTGCGCTACGAACACGGCGTCTTTTACGCCGAACTCGATCTCATGACGCCGCGCGGTCACGAGGTCTTCGATTGTCGAACGAGCGACGCCTTGATTGTGGCAGCCCGCCAAACGGTGCGCGCCCCGGTGCTCTGCGCCGAGTCGGTACTCCAAGCCTTTTACGCCTAGGGGCCACGTTTGGTCGCGGCCACGGCTTTTTGACCTTTGAACTTCACGGCCACGATCTCGCCTCCGCGACGCTCGCGGGCCTCTTCGTCCGACATGCGCAGCAAGAGCGCCACGATGAGGTAGTTGGCGAAGAGCGAACTCCCCCCGTAGGCGACGAAAGGAAGCGTGATGCCGGTGAAGGGGAGCAGTCGAAGGATGCCGGCCATGATGAAAAAAGCCTGGAAGCCCATGAGGGCCGAAAGACCGGTCGCGGCGAGACGCACGTAGTCCGACGTGGCGCGCTGGGCGATGCGGAACCCCTCGCCCATGAAGGCCGCGAACAGACAGACCACGAGGACGATGCCGAGAAAACCAAGCTCCTCGGCGACCGCGGCGAAGATCATGTCCGACGTGAGGAGCGGAATGTTGCCCGATTGGCCGAGGCCGAGGCCGGTGCCGGTCGCGCCACCGGCAGCAATGGAGTACCACCCGTAGGCGATTTGACAGTTCGTCGTGGCGTGACAGACGGCCCAGGGATCGAACCACAGGGTGAAACGAGCGTGCACTTGGGTGAAGAACCGTGCGGCGACGTAGAGGCCGCCACCGAAGAGGCCCACTCCCATGACGACGTACGTCCGAAGTCCCGTCGTCACCCAGAGCATCGAGATGAACAGGGCGAAGAGCAACATGGCGAAACCAATGTCGTTCTCCGCGCCGAGAATGGCGATGGAGATGCCCCAGGCGACCAGGATGGGCATCAAGACTTTGGGAGGCACGATCTGGCGCGGTCCGATACGGAGCGTCGGCGTCGACAGGAGTTCGCGGTTGGCCGCAAAGTAGGAAGCGAAGAAGAAGACCAGAAGAATCTTGGCGATCTCGACCGGTTGGAAGCTGAAGGGCCCGAGCGCCACCCAGAGTCGCGCTCCGCCGATGTTCTCGCCGAAGTGGGGAATCAGGGGAAGGAGCAGCAAGGTGAGCGCCGCGAACAAGGTCAAGTAGCGGTAACGATCGAGGTCCCGGACGTGACGTACCAGGAGGAGCGTGACCACGAGGGCCGTGGCGCTCAGTAGGAACCAGATGACTTGTTTACCCGCGAACGGAGGATTCCAACGGGCAATCTCGACGTAGCCAATTCCGTTCAACAGCGTGGCGATCGGCAAGAGAATCTGCGAGGCGTTCGGAGCGAGGAAACGGATGGCGATGTGCATCGCCAACGAAATCGCGACGATGCCGGTGAGGAAGACACCGAGTCGGTCGGGCAGGTGACCCTTCGCTCCGAGCGAGGCGAGGACGTAGAACGCGGAGACGACAATCCACGCCAAGATCATCAGACCGAGCTCCGTCAATCGTCCCGGCGAGGGTTCGGCGGCCGGTTTCAGATGACTTCGGGCCGGCTCGGAACTCGCGTGTCTCGCCACAATTGAAGGTTAGCCGTACGATGTCTTGATGGACCTGCTCGACGCCGAAGGGATGAACACCGGCCCTCTCGACGTGCAAGCGTTCGGTCCGGAGCGTTTTTCCAGTCGGGAGTTATCGCGCCTGGAGTTCGGCGCGCGCCTCTTGGACCTCGCCGCGGACCACATGTTGCCCATCCTCGACCGTTTCAAATTCATTGCCATCTTCGCCGACATGATCGATGAGTTCTTCCAAGTGCGGGTGGTCAGTTTGGAAGACAAGGTGGCCGCCGGTGTGCAAACGGCCTCGATCGACGGCGTTCGTCCCCGTCAACAGCTCGAGTCAATCCGCGAGCGCGTGCTCTCGCTGGTGGAGCGCCAAGACCGACTGATGTTGGACGTCCTCTTGCCCGAACTCGCCGACCAGGGCATCGCCATCGTGGCCTTCGACTCGCTCGACGAGTCAGCGCACGCCCGACTCACCAAGTACTTCGACGAGAACGTCTATCCCGTACTGACCCCACTGGCCGTCGATCCGGGCCATCCCTTCCCCATGATCTCCAATCTCTCGCTCAATATCGCGGTCTACGTTCGTGACGACGTCACCGGTGAGGAGCGCAGCGCTCGCGTGAAAGTACCGAACTCCTTGCCGCGCTTCCTCCAGGCCGGTCCCAACGAGTGGTGCCGGTTGGAAGACCTCATCACCGCCAACCTGGGGCGCCTGTTCGCGGGCATGACCGTCGGTCGCGCCGACCTCTTTCGCGTGACCAGGAACGCTGACATCTTGCTCGAAGAGGACGAGGCCGACGACCTGATGATCGCCCTCGAAGTGGAACTTCGCCGGCGCCGCTTCGGCGAGGCGTTACGCGTGGAGATCCAAAGTGGCATGTCGCCCGAGTTCTTGGAGTTGCTGGTGGGCCAGTTGGACCTCGACCGAACCAACGTCTACGTCACCGACGCGCCGCTCGGGCTGCACGACCTGTGGAGCCTCTACGCTATTGACCGGCCCGATCTCAAGGGCGAGGGCTGGTCGCCCATTACGCCACGCCGACTCCTCGACGGTGACCACGTCGGCGACATCTTCGCCGCCATCCGTGAGGACGACATCTTGTTGCACCACCCCTACGAGTCGTTCACCGACTCGGTAGAGATGTTCGTGGCCCAAGCGGCGGCCGACCCAAAGGTGGTTGGTATCAAGCAGACGCTCTATCGCACCTCGGGTGATTCACCCATCGTGGCCTCACTCATCCACGCGGCCGAAAGCGGCAAGCAAGTCGTGGCCCTGGTCGAGTTGAAGGCCCGTTTCGACGAGGCGGCCAACATTGAATGGGCCAAAGCTCTCGAAGACGCCGGGGTCCACGTCGTCTACGGCATCGTGGGTCTGAAGACGCACTCGAAGACGGCCCTGGTGCTCCGCAGTGAAGGAACCACCACGGTTCGCTACGTCCACATTGCCACGGGTAACTACAACGGTAAGACGGCGCGCAACTACGAAGACTTCGGACTGTTGACCTGCGATCCCGACATCACCGACGACATTGGCGAACTCTTTAACTTCTTGACCGGCTTCGCGCGAATTGGCACCTACAAGAAGATCATGGTGAGTCCGCTCTCGACGCGCACCAAGGTGATTGAACTCATCAACCGTCAGCGTGACCGAGGCTCAGCGGGGCGTATCTCCATGAAACTGAACGGCCTCACCGATCCGCCCATCATCGACGCCCTCTACGAAGCCAGCGCCGCCGGCGTGGAGATCCGCCTCGAGGTGCGCACACTTTGTTGTCTGCGTCCGGGAGTGGCCGGATTGTCGGAGAACATCACGGTGCACAGCTTGGTGGGCGAGTTCCTCGAGCACTCGCGCATCTTCATCTTCGGTTCGCCCGGCGAGGACGACTTCTCGATGTACTTGGGCTCGGCGGACCTCATGGAGCGAAACCTCGACCGCCGCGTCGAAGTGCAAGTACCGATTGAGAATCGCACGTTGCAAACGGAACTCCTGGAGGCCTTCGAGGTCACGTGGCGCGATGACATGTTCACGTGGGTCCTCGGGACCGACCGACGGTGGCGTCGAATGCAGCCGGTCAATCAGTTTTCGGCCCAGAGCGAGTTCAAACGGCTGGCGCTGCTCCGGTCTCGGGCGATCGGGTAGGGGCCAAACCGCTGTCCTTGCGCCACATCAAGCTGGCGTAGGAGAGTCCCCCAATGGGAATCGGAATCCAGAAATTGACGAGTCGGTAGGTCAATACGGCCACGATGGCCTGACTGTGGGGTACGCCAAAACCGACCAAGGTGGGAATGAGTACCCCTTCGATGATGCCCAGTCCCGAGGGCGTGATGGGAATGGCCGCCAAGATGTTGGCCAGTCCGTAGGCGACCAGGAGATCAATCGGCGAGATGACGTGGCCGAAGGACCACAGAAAGACCCACAGACAAGCGGCGTCGAGCAGCCAGTTGAGCGAGGCCCAGGTGAAGGCCGCCCAGAGGGCCCGTCGGTTGTTGAGCAGCATGGTGATGCGAGCCGCCACCTTGGCGAGTAACGCCGTCACCCGGTCGGGATCGAGCTTGGGAATGTGGCGGGCGAGCCAATTGAGCCAGTTCGCCGCCTGGCGCTGACCACGAGTGATGAGGAGAATGGTGCCCGAAAAGGCCGCCAACAAGAAGACTCCCGCCAGCGCGGCGAAACCGTAGGCCGGGTTGAAGCCTCGAAGGGGAATGGAGATGACGAGGGCGAACCAGAAGATCATGTTGAGCACGAGGGCCGACCCACTGCCTTGCACGGCGAGCCCGAAGGCGTTGGTCTCTTTGGGGACGCCGAGTTCGTTAAAGATTCGGTAAGAAAGTGCGCCGGCCGGTGCGGTACCCCCGGGAACGACGTGACTGATGGCGAGTCCGGCGAGGTTCACGCGCAACACGTTGAACTTGCCGGGCGCGTGCGGATAGAGCACGGCCCGAGTGAGGTGCATGTAGGCGTAAATGGCCGAGATCTCCAAGAGCACGGCGACGGTGACCAAGACGGGATTGACGGTGGCCAACAAATGCAACGACTTGCGGGCCGACGCGAATTGGGGAACGACCAGATACTCGAGGACGAAGACCAAGAGCCCGACGCTCAAGATGATGCGGACCTCGCGGGGCAGGGCGAATCGCTTCTTCTTTGCCAGCTCCGCCATAGCAGTACCTTAAACGCGGCGATTGGTCGAGTCCGGATCCTGCGCACCCGGGTGCGCCACGGCGCGCAAAGGTAGAATCCACCCATGCGTACGCTCGTGGTTCTGCCCACGTACAACGAGATCTTGAACGTGGAACCAATGCTGCGATCACTGCGCAAAGTGGTGTCGACCTGCGACATCCTTGTGGTCGATGACGCCAGTCCCGACGGCACGGCCAATCTCGCCGACGAGATTGGTGACGAGCTCGGACAGATCAACGTGCTGCGGCGAACCCAGAAGAGCGGCCTCGGCCGCGCCTACCGCGCGGGCTTCGCGTGGGGACTCGAGCACGGTTACGACCGCTTCGTCGAGATTGACTGCGACTTCAGTCACGACCCGAACGCCCTGCCCGCACTGCTCGAAGCGGCCGAGCGTTACGACGTGGTCATTGGGTCGCGCTACGTCGCGGGTGGTCACATTCCCCAATGGACGTGGTCGCGTCGCCTACTCTCGCGAGGCGGTAACCAGTACGCCTCGCTCATGTTGGGTCTGGGCGTCGCGGACTCGACGGCCGGTTACCGGGTCTACTCCAAAAAGGGACTCGAACTGATTGATTTTCCGACCGTCACGGCCGACGGTTACGGCTTCCAGATCGAGATGACCTACCGGGCCAAACGGTCCGGCGCCTCGATCGTGGAAGTGCCGATTTCTTTCACCGACCGCGAGCTGGGCGAGTCCAAGATGTCGCGCGCGATCGTGGTCGAGGCCCTGTGGCTGGTCACCAAGTGGGCGGTCGAGCGGCCTTTCGGTCGCGGCGCTCACTGATTTACTGGACGGCGTCCACCAGAACCGACGAGAGGAAGCTGGCGAGCTTGGCCTTCGTCTCTTCGCGTTCGGCGGTCGGGTCCGATTCGCTGACTATGCCGGCGCCGGCCCAGGCTTCGAACTCATTGCCCTTGAGCATCACGCCCCGAAAGCCAATCCACCACTCTCCGTCGCCTTGGGCGTCGATCCATCCGAGTGGTCCCGCGTAGTAGCCGCGGTCGTGAGGTTCGAGTCGCTGAATGAGTTCGTAGGCGCCCTCGCGCGGCACACCGCCCACGGCCGAGGTCGGGTGGAGCAGGCGAAGTACCTCGAAGGCGTCGGGGGATCGAGTCTCGTCGTCGCAGGACGCGGTGATCCAGGTGCCGAGGTGGGCCAGGGTGCGAAGCGTCACGATGGAGGGACTGGCGTCGGCCGTCACGTTGTCGTACACCGTGGCGAGCGCCGTCACGATCTCGTTCACGGGCACGCTGTGTTCGTGCAAGTTCTTGGTACTCCCGAGGAGCCACTTCTGATAGTCATCGGGCGCCACGTTGGGGGGCAGGGCAATCGTGCCGGCCAACGGATGACAGGTCACGCTGGCCCCGACGCGGCGAGCAATGAGCTCCGGGGTGGCGCCCACGAAACGGCGCCCGTCGCTGGTAGGAACGCTGTAAATCGTGCAGAGGGGTTCGCGAAGCCGTAAACGTTGGGCAATCGCGGCCGCGTCAATGACCTCGGGGACCGATCCGAGGACCGAACGGGCTAAGACCACTTTGTCGATCTCTTTGGCGCGAAGAATCTCCACCGCCAGCGCGACGTTGTGCGCGTACTCGTCGGGGGTGGGTTGAAGGCGCAGCGACCGAAGGCTCTGGGTCTCTTGGTCCGGTTCGACGGCGTGCTC
Source organism: Acidimicrobiaceae bacterium (assembly GCA_025350565.1). GTDB lineage: Bacteria > Actinomycetota > Acidimicrobiia > Acidimicrobiales > RAAP-2 > RAAP-2. The sequence continues at coordinate 7,354 of JANXXO010000026.1, read as the reverse complement.
GAGGGTGGTTCGCCACTCGCCGGACGACTCGAGCGAGGTCATCCAGGCTTCGCCGCTTCGTAACTGGGTGAGGCAATACTCGGCCACGTCGAGCTGTCCTGGCGCAGAGCGGTCGAAGGGCAGAGCGCCAAAGGCCACCACCCCCGAACCGGTCGGACCCTCATCGCCCACGAGTTCGTGCGAACGAAGCGCGGAGACGGCGTCGGAGGAACCCTCGAGACCATGAGCGAGCACGAGTTGGGCGATGGATCGTCCAAAGCCCACGCGAAGGGCGTCGGACGTTTCGATCAGCCAGCCGTCGCGCGCGCCCACCGTGCGCAGCGCCTCGAGGCGTTGGCGGTCAATACGCTGGCGGACGAATCTCACGACGCCCTCGTGGCGATGAACTGTTGGCTCAGTCCGCCCATGACGCGGCGGTGGTTGACGGCGCTGAAGCCCGACGAATTCAACATGGCCACGATCTCGGTGCTCGACGGTAAGTACGCCGTCGACTGAGGAAGGTAGTGATAAGCCGCGCGGTCCGAGAGCAACGAACCAATGAAGGGAACGACCCGACGAAACCAAAGTCGAAAGCCCGCGCGAAGGAGTCCGGCGTTTGGTTCGGCCACCTCGAGCAACGAGAGTCGCCCACCCGGTCGCACGACTCGGGCCATCTCGTCGAAGGTACCCGCGAGATCGGTGAAGTTGCGAAGGGCGTAGCCACACGTCACGCCATCGAAGCTGGCATCACCGAACGGTAAGGACGAGGCGTTGGCCTGCACGCGCGCCGGCATCGCGCGACCGACCTCGAGCATGCCGTAACTGAGGTCAGTCGCCACCGCGCGGTGACCCTGACGGGTCAGCTCGCGGGTGAAATCACCCGTGCCGGCCGCGACGTCGAGCACCACGCTCGCGGGCGGCAGTCGAAGGTCCCTCACGGCCCGACGGCGCCAGCGCGCGTCGAGGCCGAAAGTCATCAGTTTGTTCACCAGTTCGTAGCGCTTCGCAATTGCGTCGAACATGGCTCGAACCTGACGGGTCTTCTCGTCACCTTGGGGGAGGGGAGTGGTCGGCACCGCGTTCAGCTGTAGTAGCGAAAGACCACTTGGGCGACGCAGGACGGCTTGGGCGCGTCGCGTACTTCCACTACGACGTCGAGGGCGACCTGGACGCCGCCCGTGACGAGTTCAACCGAAGCCAAGGTCGCGCCCGCGCGGATCTGGGAACCGACCAGCACCGGGCTGGTGAAGCGAACCTTATTGGTCCCGTAGTTGACGCCCATGGCCACCCCGTCAACCTTCATCACGCCGCCCAGCAGTACGGGAATGAGGGACAGCGTGAAGTAGCCGTGAGCGATGGGCGCGCCGAAGGGGCCAGCCTTCGCGCGTTCCGGATCAACGTGAATCCATTGGTGGTCACCGGTCGCGTCCGCGAACAGATTGACCTCTTCCTGGGTCACCGTGCGGTAGTCCGAGTAGCCGAGGTGCGTGCCGATGAGGGGCGTCAAATCGTCGATGCTCTTCACGTGGGTAGTCATAAATTCCTCCTGCCACAACACTAGTGAAACCAATGTTCGGGGCGCCTCAGGGAGGCGACACGTTTAAGATGATTCGGTGCCCGAACATTTTCACTCCGACAAACACCGCCAAGTGACGAGCGGTTGGTTCCGAGCTGGTGTCTTTGGCGCCAGTGACGGTCTGGTCACGAACGCCAGCTTGATTCTCGGTTTCGCGGGAGCTAACCCCGGTCATAGCGTCGTACGACTCGCCGGACTCGCCGGACTTTTCGCCGGAGGGTTTTCCATGGCCAGTGGCGAGTACGTCTCGGTGCGCGCACAAAAGGAACTACTCGATTACGAGGTCGCGGTCGAACGCAAGTCCATCGAGGACTCGCCGGTCGAAGAGACCGAAGAACTTCGCGATCTATTTATATCGCGCGGTATTGAGTTTTCGCTGGCCGATCGGCTCTCCACCGACCTCATGCGCGACCCCGACCTGGCCCTTCGCACCCACGCCCGCGAAGAGCTGGGAGTCGACCCTTCGGCGACCGGTTCGCCGTGGGCGGCGGCGATCTCTTCGATGTTGTCCTTCGCCGTGGGAGCCCTCGTGCCGCTGCTACCCTGGCTCATCACCTCCAAAGGCAACCCCATTCTTTGGTCAATCGCGCTCGCGGTGTTGTCGGCCTCGGCACTCGGCGCACTCATTGGGTGGTTCACTCGCAACGGCATCTGGCGATCAATGGTCCGTCAGGTCTTCGTGGGTTCGCTGGCCGCCGCCGTCACCTTCGGTATTGGACGCTTAGTAGGCGTGCACTAGCTGCGCTGAAAGTGCAGCATTCGGTCATCGCGAATCACTTTAAATCCGAGCGATTCGTAGAGCGCGACCGCGCCTTGGTTTGACTGATCCACGAACAGTTGGGCCGTGGTGACGCCTTTTTTTCGCAGCACGTCGAGACCCTGGGTGACCATGACGCGCCCGAGACTTCGGCCCTGAAAGTCGGGATGGACCGAGATGATGTAGATCTCGCCGAAGCGGTCGGGGTGTAGCTCGTGTACCTTGGTCCAACACGACGCAGCCAAACGACCGTCGATCTCTAAGAGCAGAAAGCCCGAAGGGTCGAACCACGGCTCACTGGTGCGCTCGTCGAGGTCCGAACGTAACCACGCGCCTTGCTCGGGGTGGTGGAAGAAGGCCGCGTTGTTCTGCTCCAACCACGAGTCCTCGTCCCTTCCCGGTTCGTAGTTGCGCAAAGTGGCCCCCGCCGGCACGGGGGTGGTCGCGACGGGCAGTCCGACCTGCATCAGTTGCAAGGTCCGAATGACTTGACACTGGGAGTGCACGGGAATCTGCGATCCCCTTGTCCACCATTCGAGGACCTCGTGGTATTCGAGAAGGTTCTGCAGTAGATCCTCGTCGATGTCGCCACCGCACATCTCGACCATGGCCTTTTTGGTCCCGGTCGCCATGGCGTACTTCTCTAACTGATCATCGTGATACGACAGCCAGTGTTCGGCTCGCCAACCGTGCACGACGATTCGCCGCCGGCCCTCGTCGATTGCTTCACGGCCGAGAGAGGACTCGGTGCGGTTGAGCAGATTGAGAACGTCCAGCCGTCGTTCGGGCGTGAGCGAATGGCTACGTTGCCACGACTTAGACATCTCGTCAGATTAACCCTGCGTCAGTGAATTCGACCGGCAACTCGATTGAGTCGCCGCAGGAGTGCACCAATCGTTCGTTCGGCGGCGACCAGTTCAGTGTAAATGTCGGGCGGCATAGCCGAACCCTCGGTTTCGACCAAGGCGGTGATGCGCGCGGAGAGATCGCTCATGCTGGAGGTGAGCGTGTTCAGTTCATTCTGCATTGTCATCGACTAGACCTTTGGCTTCGGGGCATGCGCGCCGCGTTGGCACCTACTGTATTGGGCGATGAACGAAGCCCCCCAGTGTGTCGTCGAACGCGCCGAACAGTGGTCCACCATCGAGGCGACAGGACCCGACAGCGAGTCCTTCCTGCAGGGTCAACTCAGCCAAGATATCTCGTCACTTTCGAGCTCGGGCCTTTGGGCACTGGTGCTCGCACCCGACAGTGTGGTCATGACGTCGTGTTTCGTGTCGCCGGTTCCCGACGGTTTCACGCTGGTCGTCCCTCGCGAACTCGGGGACGTCGCCTTCGCGCGACTGCGGAGATTTCTGTTGCGCACCAAGTGCACGCTCAACCTGGTCGACGCGGAGGTGGGCCCCTTCGCCACCGTCGCCCAACGGATTGCGGAGGGCCGCCCGGGGCCTGGGGAGTTTGCCAGGCAGTTGACGCCGCACACCTTCGGTGCCTCGTTCGTTCGCTCGACCATCTCGTTCACCAAGGGATGCTTTACCGGTCAGGAGTTAGTGGGGCGCCTCGACGCCCGCGGGTCGAGTGTCCCGTGGCGACTCGTTCGAGCCACGGGACCGAGCGAGGACCGCGTGAACGACGTCCTCGGTTCGAAGGGACCGGCCGGGACTTCGGGGATGACGAGCGTGTTAAAAGTTGAGCACGGCGTCATCGGACTGGGTATTGCGCATCGAACGTTGTGGGGATCGGACGAGATGCTCGCAGCACCCGACGTCATCGTGGAAGTGATTGACTGACCCAACCGTGGGGCGCCCGTTAACGTAGGCCCCATGGAGTCGACCGGTGCGACTGAACACTGACGGCCTCTTCATCAAGGTCTCGGGGGTGACGAGTGAGGACGACGCACTCTTTTCCATTGGGCTGGGCGCCACGGCGGTGGGCTTCGATTTCGGAGTGTCGCCGCGCCAGATTTCCGTCAACACCGCGCACGACATCGTTCGACGTCTCCCGGTGGGAGCGATCTCGGTCGGTATCTTTCGAAACGAATTGGCCTCGCGCGTCGTGGAGATCGCCAATACGCTCGGCCTCTCGGCGGTGCAAATCGATGGCGCCGTGACGGGCGACGATCTCACCTACATCGCCCGACGGGTCAACACGGTCTTTCGGAGCCTTCCGAGCACGGCCAACCACGACGTCATCGCCGCCACGTCGGGCGTCGACTATCTGGTGGTGCCCGAGTCGGACGACCACTATTCGCTGATGGACTGTCTCGACCTCTTTTCGGACACCCAACGGCGAACGCCGATGGTGGCCTCGGGTGGACTGACGCCCTCCAACGTGGTGGACATCGTGCAGAACTATCCGGTCTGGGGCGTCGACGTGCGCGCCGGGGTTGAGAAGAGTCCGGGCGAGAAGGATCCCGTACTGCTTGGTCAATTCATCGCCAACGCGAGGTGGGCCTTCGACAACGCCTACGTGGAGCGCCATCACGGCGAGTGGAGCCTCTAGTTCGTCGTTTCGTCAGGCGTGAAAGCGGCGAAAGACCACGCTGCCGTTGTGGCCGCCGAAGCCAAACGAATTTGACAAGATCACTTCGACCTCGGCGCGGCGCGGCGCCCCGATCACCACGTCGAGACCGACCTCGGGATCGATGTTGATCGTGCCGGCCGTCGGAGGAATCGTCTGGTTGACCAACGTCAGCACCGAGGCGACGCCTTCTAAGGCTCCGGCCGCGGCGAGCGAATGGCCCAGGTGACCCTTAATAGAGGTGACCGGCGGGACCTCGCCGAACACTCGGCGAACGGCCAGCGATTCGGCCAGGTCATTGAGTGGCGTCGAGGTGCCGTGCGCGTTGATATGTGACACGTCCTCGGCCCGAATGTCCGCGTCGGCGAGCGCCAACTCCATGCAGCGCACGGCGCCGGCCCCGTCGGGGTCGGGGGCCGTGATGTGATGGGCGTCTGCGGTCGAAGCGGCACCGATGACTTCGGCGAAGATGGTCGCCCCGCGCGCCAGCGCGTGGTCCCACTCTTCGAGAATAAGTACGCCGGCCCCTTCGCCCATGACGAAGCCGTCACGATCGACGTCGAAGGGGCGTGAGAACTCGGTATTGCTCAGTGCGGTCATGTTGCGAAACCCTGCCTCGGCAATCTCCACCATGACCGCTTCGGCTCCACCGGCGACCGCGACGGTACTACGACCCGTCGCCACCAGACGCGCGGCGTTGCCAATGGCGTGGGTACCCGCGGCGCAGGCCGTGGTGACGGTCTCGCACGGTCCACCGAGGCCGAAGCGCATGGAGACGGCCGCCGTGGCGGCGTTGGGCATCATCATGGGCACCATGAAGGGGGAGACGCGGCCCGGGCCTTTCGTCGATAACACGCCGAACTGCTCAATCACCGTTTGCAGACCACCAATCCCCGTGGTGACGATGCTGCCCGCGTTTACGAGTGGTCCGCGCAGTCCGCTTTGGCGCCACGCTTCGTCGGCGGCGATAAGGGCGTACATGGTGAAGGGGTCGAAGCGGCGCAGTTCCTTCGGACCACCGATGTGGCTCGCGTCAAAGGGCGCAATGCGCTTACTCACGGGAGCGACGTCCTTCAAGAGGGCGTTCCAAAGCGTTTCGACGCCAACGCCGATGCAGGTGAGCGCACCGAGGCCCGTGACGGCTACCCGGTAACCCGCAACCGGCCCCGATGGGGTGGACGCGACGTGCACTACAGCTTGGCGTAGATCAGTTCGAACGACTCACCGACGGTGCGAATGTCCTTCAATTCGTCCTCGGCGACTTCGATATCGAACGTCTCTTCGAGCGCCATGACTAGTTCCACTAGGTCGAGGCTGTCGGCACCCAAGTCGTCACTGAAGGATGCTTCGAGCGTCACCTTGGAAGGATCGACGGCGAGCACTTCGACCACGTTGTCGGTGAACTTGCTTAATGCTTCGTTGCGGTCCATTGGTGTACCCCTTTTTTCTCTCGACTCATCGTACTAAAGCGGCGCCACTGGTCGAACACCTAGAGGCCCATGGCCATCCCGCCGTCGACGGCCAGTACCTGGCCAGTGATGTAGCGGGACTGGTCGCTGGCGAGGAAGCCAACCACCCCGGCGATATCGCCCGGTTGGCCAATGCGACCCATGGGAATCAACGCGGCCATCCCCCCTTTCGCCTCCCCGAGGGCATTGGTCATGTCGGTCTCGATGAAACCGGGCGCCAGGACGTTCACCGTGACGTTGCGCGTGGCGACCTCTTTGGCGAGGGACCGCGCCAATCCCACCAGGCCGGCCTTGGCGGCGGCGTAGTTGGCCTGGCCGGGAATACCTATGAAGGGGCTGATGGAGCCGATGAAGATAATCGAACCGGAACGTTGGCGAATCATGGACGCAAGGGCCGCGCGCGCGGTATAGAAAGCACCGTCCAGGTTGACCGAGAGCACGTCGCGCCACTAGTCGTCGAACATGCGAATGGCGAGTCCGTCGTTGGTCACGCCGGCGTTGATGACGGCGACCTCGACTGGACCGAACTGCGCGATCGCCGCCTTCACGGCCTCGGTGACGGCGCTCGACTCGCTCACGTCGACTCGAACGGTCGCGGTGCAGCCGACCGGGGCGTCACCGGACCTCGAGAAGGCCACCACGCGGTCGCCGTTGGCAATGAAATAGCGGGCGATGGCGGCGCCAATGCCGCGGCTGGCGCCGGTGACCAGTACGTGGCGGTTCATACGTCGATGCCCCGCAGCTCGGCCACGCTGGCTGGAGCGAACTGATGGTCAAAGGTTCGGATGCGCTTGGTCAGGCCGGTGAGCGTTCCCGCCGGAGGCATCTCAATGGTCGTCGTCACCGAGTCGGGTAACGCCAAGGTCGCGTCGAGGAACTGGACGGGGGAGGTCAATTGACGCGAAAGCAACGTTCGCCACTCGTCGCACGAGGTGTGGACCTGTCCATCCACGTTGGCGATCAACACCTGGTCCGTTGCTTTCGCGTCAATTGACCTCCCCCGTCCAGTTCCTCGACGCGACCTTGGCGTTACCCGACTCGGTGACGACGACC